>NZ_RHGZ01000006.1:0-180176 GCF_003789045.1 Marinobacter sp. R17
GCTTCAAGCTCTACTACGAGCAATATTGTGCCCGGGGCGACATGGAGAACCGGATCAAGGACCAGCAACTGAGCCTGTTTGCCGACCGTACTTCCAGCACCCACTGGTGGACCAACCAGTGGCGACTAATCCTGTCGGGCTTTGCCTATACCTTGTTCGAACGGCTGCGGAGCCACCTGAGGAAAACACCCTTCGAGCGCATGAGCGCCAGCACGTTGCGACTCAAGCTGATCAAGGTGGGTGCGGTGATCATCCGCAATACCCGTCGAGTTCGGGTGCTGATGAGCGACAGCTATCCTTACAAAGACGAACTCACGGATCTGGTGCGTCGCCTGGTTCCGGGGTAGATGTCCGGGCTCCCCCGGCCCGACGCAATGGGGGTAAGGGGGCAGTGTGTCCGGATAACAGAAATTGACCAATTATTAGGCAATCACGCCCGCAGCTGAGCGGTCATGGCGCTAATCTACCCAGCCTGCGAGACTTGCTGGGTCGCTATGAGAAATCCGGGCTAAAGACATTGGCCACATTGAATTCGGGAACTCCGGGCACAAAAAAGCCCGGAACAGGCCGGGCATAACGTGACGGATTCCCGCCGCAATGGGTGTCCCACGGGATCAGGGCGAACCGCAGGACACCGGTTAAGCTATTCTTCCGGCAGCATCCTCAACGCCGCCTGCTCATACCGCGGATACAGATGCGTCGTCGACCGGATCAACTCATACGACGCCTCCGCAATCGAGTCAAAGCGCCCGGGAATCGGTGTGCGCATGACTTCATTCGCCGTCAGCCCCCGGTTGGCGCTGCTCTTGAACAGGGCGTCCAGCCAGGTCATGTAGGCGTGCATCTGCCGGAAGGCGCGGTCGTCAGTGACCATCGGGCCATGGCCCGGCACCAGGCGCTCGAAGGGAATCTCCGCCAGCAGATCCAGCTCCTGCTGCCAGACGTTCAGCCCCGGCGACTGGGGCGTGGTGATGGCGCGGTTGTAGAACACCATGTCGCCGGCGAACAGCGTGCCGGTGGTCTTGTCGAGGATCACCAGGTCGGCGCCGGTGTGCCCGGTGAAGCCCCAGAGCTGGAAGGTGTGATTGCCTACGATCAGCGGACCCGGCGCCAGCTCCTGTGTGGGCAGCACCACCTGGGTACCGCGCATCCAGTCGCCGATCATGCGGTACATGTTGTCGGAGAAGGCTTCGCCATCCCGTTCCAGCAGTGCCGTGGTCTCGGGCAGCGCCGACAGGCTCCGCTCCGGGAAAGCCTGGTTGCCGAAGGCGTGATCCGGATGATGGTGGGTGATCAGCACGTGGGTGACGGGCTTGTCGGTGATCTTGCGGATCGCGTCGTGCAGCGCATCGCCGTATTGCAGCGAGGGGCCCGTGTCGATCACCACCACGCCGGCGTCGGTGACGATGAACGCCGTATTGACGATGTTGCCGCCGTTCTCCTTCGAGAAATTCTCGGTCTTGCCCTCCACCATCCAGGTATCGGGCGCGATCTGCTTCGGCTCCAGGTGATAGCGCAACGCCGCCTGGGCCGGCAGCGCCATCACCGCCAGCAGGATCAGACACCACCGCGTCATAACGCCTCCCCGACCTGCCGCTGGAACTGGTTGCCGTTGTTGTCGCGCATCCACACCTCATACTGGGGCGGCGCGTCCGGCAGTTCGAACACGAACATCGGATTCTCCGCTGCGGACTCCGAGAGGGTCATCTTCAGCAGGGGCTCGTCCTGCCCGCCAGCCGTGTCGCGGATTTCCAGCGTCTCGATGTGGAAGGCGGGGATGTTGCCCACCATGCCCGAGTCCATCGGGTGCCTCACATAGACCTTCAGCCGCGACTGGTTGGCCGGTGAAAACGCGCCACCGCGGATCTGGCCGAAGTGCTCTTCCCAATTGGGGTCGGACGACGCCTGGCTCGGCGCGGTACACCCGCCGCCCGCCGCATCCACATGGGCGCTGCCCACATGCCACACGCCGGACTCGTCCTGCACCGCCGCGCGCACGGTCGTGGCCTGCTGCACGCGGAAGTTCAGCGAGACCACCGTCACCCGGGTTTGCGGCACGTAGGTGAACAGATGCGGGATGGGGTTGAGATCCACCCAGGTGATGACTTTCTGCACCGGTGCGTCGAACCCCGACAGGTCCACCGTCAGCGGCACCTGGGACGAGTCCTCGGCAAACGGCGGCACTTCCAGGTTCACGCGGTCGTCCAGCACCACCTCGGCCTTTTCCCCCAGATAGCGCTCCAGGTTGTAATCCCACATGGGCGAGCCGTAGGGGTCTTTCGGGTACGCCGCCAGGCCGGTACTGGCAAGCGCCCCCACCAGCAGCAATGCGTGACGCAGCATGGTCATTCCTCCGCCTGCCCCAGCACTTCCTCGTAATAGGCCGGGAGGCCGTAGCGCAGCCCGTAGTGCTCATAGATGGCCTTCATCTCGCCATCGCGCACCATCTTGTCGGCTGCCGCCTCGATGGCGTACTTGAGCTGCCGGTGGGAACTCTTCACCGTCATGCCCACATCCCACTGCTGCTTGGCGATGCCGGGGAAGCCATTCTCGGCCAGTTTGAAGCGGTGGTCCGGATCGGTCGCCAACAGGTAGTCGACTTCCGCCCGCATGCCCATGATCGCCGATACCTCGTTCGCCACCATGGCGTCGAACGCCTCGCCAATGCTGTGGTAGTGATGGGTCTGGTTGCGCATGCGGCCGCGGAAGGCGGAGCTCAGGTAGAAATCCGGCAGGCTGTCGATCTCGACGCCGATCGGGTTGTACTGGAACACCGCCACCGTCTGCACGGCCTCCAGGTCGTTGGGGTCGTAGGCGATCTGCCACTGTTCCTTCTGGTAGGGGCCGAACATCACCACTTCCTCGTTGACCATCTCCCCGGTGGACTCGGTCATGTAGGCGTAGTCGGTGTCGTAGGGCACCCGCATCATCACATCGGCGATGCGGCGCTTGGCCAGGTAATGGCCCTTCCAGACGTTGTTGCGCAGGTCGTCCTGCAGGGTCTCGTCCGGGGTGATCCAGTGCACCTGGAAATCCACGCCCAGCTTTTTGGCAATGGCCCGGCCCACGTCCACATCGACGCCGGCGGGCTGGCCATCCTGCATGAAGGAATACGGCGGGAAGTTCTCGTACACGCCCACCCGCAGGTAACCGGACTCAATCACCTTGTCGTAGGTGCGATCCGGCGGACGGTCCAGCACGGACTCCGCCAGCGCCGGACCGGTCAGAACCAGCAGCGCGAGAACGGCAAGATACCGAACAGCGACCATACGCCCTCCTTCACGACCCAACGAAGTCAGCACTCACAATGCCTACCGACTTACTCGGGTTTTGGCAGAGATTCCACGTACGTTTTAATCGCCCACATCGCTTCCTGGTCCAGGTTGCTCTTGAACGACGGCATGCCGCGATCGGTGCCGTTGCGGACCCGGCCGATGAAGTACTCGTCGTCCCATTCCTTCAGTTCGCGCAGGTCCGGCGTCAGGCCACCGGACATGGCCTCGATACCGTGGCAACCGGCGCAGTTACCGGCGTAGCCCGCCTTGCCGATCTTAACGGCCTCGTCGTGCTTGTCGCCGTACTTGTTGCCTTCCCGGAACGGGTTTTCGGACAGGGGATCATCGCCCAGGTGGGGCAGATCGCCAGTGTCGACAGGCTGGGGTGTCACGTTGCCGTGAGCCATGACCAGAGTGGTGCCGGCCAGCAGGCCCGCTACGAGGGCGGTCTTCAGGTAAGAACGGAAATTCATGATCAATAGCCTCTCTTGCTTCCGGTGCCGGCCTGGATTTGTACTTGGTTCGCCGGCTACTCGAATCAGTCTATGGAGGCGTGCGCAACGACCGAATGCCACTTTGGGGCCTTCAGACTAGTTCCTTGGTAGTAGCCGTCTTGACGCGACGCCAAAGCATGAGCCCCATCCGCCCCGTACAAAAACCACAGAGCGAACAGACGCTTCGACGACGATCGGGAACATTTCCCGGCTGTTCATGCCTTTTTCCCGATATTCAGATGCGCGTTTCCGTCGCACTCTGAATGCCGCCGCTCCGATACTCAGTCCGTCAACCCGCACATTCCGTGCAAACGACAACAACTCACAAGGGGAATGACCATGAAAACAACAGCGACCAAGCGGCCCCTGCTCCGCAGCGTCGGCCTGACGCTGATGATGGGCTCGGCCGCCGGGCTGGCGACGCCGGCCCTGGCCAAGGACGTCACTTGGGACGACATCCTGCATGACGCCGAAACCACCGAAAACGTGCTGATGTACGGCATAGGGCCCAAGGCCCAGCGCTATAGCCCGATGACCACCGTCAACACCGACAACGTGGAACGTCTGGTGCCAGCCTACTCCTTCTCGTTTGGCGATGAGAAACAGCGCGGCCAGGAAACCCAGGCCCTGGTGCACGATGGCGTGATCTACGTGACCGCATCCTACTCACGAATCTTCGCCCTCGATGCCCACACCGGCAAGAAGATCTGGGAATACAGCCACCGGCTGCCCAACGACATTCGCCCCTGCTGCGATGTGGTGAACCGGGGCGCGGCCATCTTTGGTGACAAGGTATTTTTCGGCACCCTGGACGCTGGCATCGTGGCCCTCAACAAGGATACCGGCGAGGTGGTCTGGCGCGAGAAGTTCGAAGACCATACCGCCGGCTACACCATGACCGGCGCGCCCACCCTGGTAAAGGACCAGAAGACCGGTAAGGTTCTACTGATCCACGGCTCCTCCGGGGATGAATTCGGCGCGGTCGGCAAGCTCTACGCCCGCGACCCGGACACCGGCGAGGAAATCTGGATGCGCCCGTTCGTGGAAGGCCACTACGGTCGTCTGCACGGCGAGAAGAGCACCCCCACCGGCGATCCGAAGGCCCCGAGCTGGCCGGACGATCCCAGCACCGAAACCGGCAAGGCGGAGTCCTGGAGCCACGGCGGTGGCGCCCCCTGGCAAAGCGCCAGCTTCGATCCGGAAACCAACACCATCATCATCGGTGCGGGTAACCCGGCCCCCTGGAACACCTGGAAGCGAACGGCCCCAGGCGGCGATCCGCACGATTACGACAGCCTCTATACATCCGGCCAGGTGGGCGTCGACCCCTCGACCGGCGAGGTCAAATGGTTCTACCAGCACACCCCCAACGATGCCTGGGACTTCTCCGGCAACAACGAACTGGTGCTGTTTGAATACGATGACGACGGCAAGACCGTCAAAGCCACCGCCCACGCCGACCGCAACGGGTTCTTCTACCTGGTGAACCGCACCAATGGCGATTTCATCAAGGCCTATCCGTTCGTGGACAATATCACCTGGGCCAAGGGCATCGACGAAGACACCGGCCGCCCGATCGAGAACCCCGGCCAGCGTCCGCCGCTGCCCAGGGAAGGGGAAAAACGCGGCGAGGCGATTGAGGTATCCCCGCCGTTCCTGGGGGGTAAGAACTGGAACCCCATGGCCTACAGTCAGGATACGGGTCTGTTCTACATTCCCGCCAACCACTGGAAAGAGGAGTACTGGACCGAAGAGGTGACCTACAACAAGGGCACCGCCTACCTGGGCCAGGGCTTCCGGATCAAGCGCATGTATGACGACCACGTGGGCACCCTGCGGGCGCTGGATCCGAAAAGCGGCGACATCGTCTGGGAACACCAGGAGTCCATGCCGCTGTGGGCAGGTGTACTGACCACCAAGGGCGGACTGGTCTTTACCGGCACCGGTGACGGCTACTTCAAGGCCTTCGACGCCAAGACCGGCAAGGAACTGTGGAAGTTCCAGACCGGCTCGGGAATCATCTCCTCCCCGATCACCTGGGAAATGGACGGCGAGCAGTACATCGGCGTGGTCTCCGGGTATGGCGGCGCCGTGCCCCTTTGGGGCGGCGACATGGCGGAACTGACCCAGCCGATCTCCCAGGGTGGCTCCTTCTGGGCCTTCAAACTGCCCTCCTGGATGGAAGCCAGCAACGACTGAGCGTGCCCTCCGTTCCGGCCCGGTTCACCGGGCCGGCTTTTCGCCATAAGGAGTCCATCATGAAACGCCTGATTCTGATCGGAGGCGTGATCGGCCTACTCTCTACTACCGCCCACCAGGCGGACAGCAGCACGACCATTGATCCGCATCCCTGCTTGGCCCGCGCCGATAAAGACTGCAGCGGCGTGGATTTGCGCGGTGCCGACCTCGCCAATCGCGAGCTGAAGGGATTCAATTTTGCCAAGGCCGACCTGCGCGACGCCAATCTGCGCCACACCAACCTGCGCGGCGCCAACCTCAAGGGTGCCAGACTGGACGGCGCCCAGGCCGCCCGGGCCCACCTGACGCGGGCGGCCATGCAAGGGGCGTCCGCCACCCATGCCAACTTTGCCGGCGCCGACGGCCGTTACCTGTTTGCCCAAGGCGCGGATTTCTCGGACAGCGACCTGACCGGAGCCAACTTCGAGTTTGCTCGCTTCTCGGGGGCAACCCTGCGCAATGCCAACCTGCGGGCAAGTAATTTTGAGATTGTCTGGCTGCCCAAGGCGAATCTGGAAGGCGCGGACCTGACCGACGCCAACCTACAGGAAGCCAAGCTGAGCCATGCCAGTCTGCACAACGCCATCCTCACCGGTGCCCGCATCCACTACGCCACGTTCGTGGGCACCTACATGGACGGCTGTACGGACTGCCCGTTCGACTGGTAAGCGTCCGCGCCCATAACCGCGATGTCTGCCCTCAGTACACCCGGGCCTGGCCATAGCGCACCAGGCCCGCATCCACCGCCAAATGCACCAGCTCGATCGCGGAGGACACTCGAAGCTTGCTCTTGAGCAACGCCAGGTGGTTGGACACGGTCTTGTTGCTGATGCACAGCTTGCTGGCAATGCCGGAAATATCCTCGCCCCGGGCATACATGAGCAGCACTTCCAGTTCCCTCTGGGTCATGTCCCGCAGGCGGCGATCGACGTTGTCGTCCTGATTCATCGCCATCCTTGTCGCCAGACGATGCTCCAGGTAGGCTCGCCCTTCCGCCACATCCCGCACGCCCCTCGCCAGTTCCTCCGGTGCGCAGTTCTTGGTAAGGAATCCAAGCGCGCCCAAATCCAGCGCCTGGCGTACCAGGGGCAGCTCATCGTGCATGGTAAAGAACAAAACCCGCGCCGACGGCCAGCGGGACCGCAGGCGGCGGGCCACCTCCAGCCCTGAAATATCCGGCAGGCTCAGGTCCAGGAGGACCACGTCCGGGCGCGACTCGCCGTAACGCCGGACCGCCTCCTGACCGGTCTCCACCTCATCGAGTTCACAGCCCCGGACCAAGGTCCGCAACAGGTTGGCGATTCCCTGACGGACGACAACGTGGTCATCCACAAGCAACAGACGCATCATGACGGTTGTCCTCCCCGGGCGGGGATCCGCAAGCGCAGACGAACCCCCTCACCCATTGCCGTAACCATATCCAGCGTTGCCCTCAGGCACCGGGCCCGCTCCCGCATAGAACGCAATCCCAGTCCGCGGTGCCCCTCCAGGCAGGGTACACCGCACCCGTCGTCTTCCAGTTCGACGCAAAGGCCATCCGTCAGCCGCGCCACCGACAACCGCACCCGAGAGGCACCGGCGTGACGGGCCACATTGGTCAATGCCTCCTGGAGAAAGCGATACAAGTGTGCCGAAGCCTCATCCCCCAGCGATGGCAGATCAGGGTCGATGCGCAATTCGCAGGGCAGGCGATGGAGCTGCCGCCATTCATCCACCAGATGCTGTATGGCCTGGGCCAAGCCGAGTCGCTCTAGTACCAGCGGATGCAGATCCTGCAGCAGGTTGCGGAAATGCCCCTGCAGGGTTTCGCAGTGCCGCGCCTGCTCCCCAGCCTGTTGGCGGTGCCTGGCGGACAGGGTGTCGTCGTGGACCCAAGCCAGCGACTGGGCTCTAATGCCCGTCAGGTACTGCCCCAGATCATCGTGGAGGGTCCGGGCAACCAGGGCCCGTTCCTGATCCTGTACCCGCAGCAGACGCTCGGTCAGTTCCGAGGCAGCCTGTTTCTCGGCGGCCAGACTCTCCGCCATGGCATTGAAGTGACCTGCCAGAATCCGCAGCTCACGGATTCGCGGCAACGGCAGACGCGCGCCCAACTGCCCCTCGCGCACCGCTCGCAGCCCATCCGCCATGGCCCGCAGCGGCCGCACGCCCTGACGCACAGCCCAGTATACCGCTGCGACGGCCAGCAACAGTCCCAGCCCGAATGCGACGGAGACGAGTACAAAGCTCTCCCATACTTCCTCGATCTCGTCCGCGGGGTCCAACCGCCAACCATGGATCATCGTCGGCTGCGACCGCACCGGGGTGACCGCTCTCACAAACAGGGCCGGCACCTTCGAGCGTTCGGTCGGCGGCTCGGCGGCGGGCCGCATATGGCGGAAGGCATCGGCGACCGGGACACCATAGGCATCCGGCGGATCGATCGCCTGGGCAATGCGACCAGCCGCATCCAGTTCCCGGGCCACGTCCAGGCGGGCCTGCGCCAGGAAAAGCTGCACACCGATGCCGTAGATCAGGGCGAAGACCGCCACCAGCACCACCAGCAGGCGGGCAAAAACCGTCATGGCTCTGCCTCCGGGATTCGTCAGTGTTCATTGAATCCATGCTAGCGACCCGCAAACGCCAAAAAATAGTCCTTTGGTACCGTCCTATTCCTACTTTCTGAATATTTCCGCCGTTTCGCGGCTTCTCTACGCTGGTGAAAAACAAAACCAAGATCCCAGCGAGGTCCACATGCGTTTACTACGCCGGGGAATGCCCCTGATCACCGCCCTGCTGATGCTCACCGCCCTGCCCGTGCAGGCGCTGGAGGTGACCGTAGGCTATATCCAGTGGCAGCCCTACCAGGGCCCGGTGCTCTCCACCACGCTCACCAAGCCCGAAGACGCCGGCCTGAAAGGCGCGGAGCTGGGGATCGACGACAACAACTCCACCGGGCGCTTTATGAAGCAGCATTATACGCTGGACGCCGTGGTGGCCGACTCCCGTGAACAGGCCGCGGACGAACTGCGTCGTATGCAACAGGCCGGCATCGACCTGTTTGTGCTGAACGTACCCGCCGACCTGCTCAAGCAGATGACCGCCGCGGCCGGAAAAGACGCGCTGGTGTTCAACGCCGGCGCCGAAGACGACAGCCTGCGCACCGCCGACTGCCCGCCCAACCTGCTGCACACCGTGCCCAGCCGCGCCATGCTCACCGACGCCCTGGCCCAGTGGCTGGCCAAGCGCCAGTGGAACGAAGCCTTCCTGATCACCGGCCCGACGGACAACGACAAAGCCTGGGTCGCCGCCTTCCACCGGGCCGCCAAGCGCTTCGGCGTGAAGATCGTGGAAGAGAAGCCCTGGACCTTCGACGCCGACCTGCGCCGCACCGCCTCCGCCGAGCTGCCCCGCTTCACCCAGGGGGACGATTACGACGTGGTGGTGGTCGCCGACGAACGCGGGGACTTTGGCGAGTACGTGCCCTTCAACACCTGGCTGCCGCGCCCGGTGGTGGGCACTCAGGGCATGAGCCCGGAAGCCTGGCAACGCTCGGTCGAGAACTGGGGCGCCGGCCAACTGCAAAGCCGCTTCGAGGAGAAGACCGGCCGCCCGATGATCAGCGACGACTACGCCGCCTGGGCCGCCGTGCGCGCCATCGGCGAAGGGGTGATCCGTACGAAGCAGGCGAAAGCCACCGACCTGCGCACCTACCTGCTCTCCGACGAATTCCAGCTGGGCGGTTTCAAGGGCCGCAAACTGACTTTCCGCACCTGGAACGGGCAACTGCGCCAGCCGATCCTGCTGGTGCACCCGCGCGGGCTGGTGTCGATATCGCCGCAGGAAGGCTTCCTGCACCCGAAAACCGAACTGGACACCCTCGGCTATGACGAGCCCGAGAGCCAGTGCCGGATCGCCGACTAACTCAGGATGAACAACAAGGTGACTGCATGAAACCGACCTTACGCCAACTGGTACCCGCCCTGGGCCTGACCGCCGCGCTGCTGACGCCGACGGCTTTCGCGGATCTGGCTTACGTCTCCAATGAAAAGGACAACACCCTGTCGGTGATCGACATGGATTCACTCGAAGTGGTGGACACCCTGCCGGTGGGCAAGCGCCCGCGGGGCATCCTCATGTCCAAGGATCACACGCTGCTCTACATCTGCGCCAGTGACGACGACACGGTGCAGGTGATGGACCTGAAGACCCGCAAGATCATCGACACCCTGCCCTCCGGCGAAGACCCGGAGCAGTTCGCCCTGCACCCCAACAACCGCCACCTCTACATCTCCAACGAGGACGACGCCATCGTCACCGTGGTGGACGTAAAGACCAAGGACGTGCTGGCGCAGATCGACGTGGGCGTGGAGCCCGAAGGCATGGCCGTCAGCCCCGACGGCAAGTGGGCCATCAACACCACCGAAACCTCCAACATGCTGCACTGGATCGACACCGAGACCATGCAGCTGGCCGACAACACCATGGTGGACCAGCGCCCCCGGCACGTGGAGTTCACCCACGACGGCAGCCAGGCCTGGGCCTCCTCCGAGATCGGCGGCACCGTCACCGTGGTGGACGTGGCCAGCCGCAAGATCCTCAAGGACCTGAGCTTCAAGATCCGCGGCGTGCATCCGGACAAGATCCAGCCGGTGGGCGTGAAGCTCACGAAAGACGGCAAGTACGCCTTCGTCGCCCTGGGCCCGGCCAACCACGTGGCCGTGGTGGACGCCAAGACCTTCGAAGTGCTCGACTACATCCTGGTGGGCGGGCGCGTCTGGCACATGGACTTCAGCGCCGACGAGTCCCAGTTGCTCACCACCAACGGCGTGACCGGGGACGTCTCCGTCATCGACGTGGACGACCTCAAGGTCATCAAATCCATCAAAGTCGGCCGCTACCCGTGGGGCGTGGTGGTCGTACCGGACCCGGCATGAGCATCGAGGTCGATCGCGTCAGCTTCCAGTACGGGCGCCGGCCCGTGCTGCGGGAGGTCAGCTTTGACCTGACGCCCGGCGCCTTCCACGCCATGCTCGGGCCTAACGGGGCGGGCAAGTCCACCCTGTTCGGCCTGATCACGCGACTGCTGGCGCTGCAGACCGGCGACATCAAACTGCGGGGCCGCTCCGTGCGCAAACAGCCCGCTGCCGCCATGCAGGAGATCGGCGTGGTGTTCCAGCAGAACGCGCTGGACATGGACCTGACCGTGCGCCAGAACCTGATGTACCACGCCGCGCTGCACGGCCTCTCCCGCAAAGCCGCCCGCCAGCGCTGCGACGAGGAACTGGCCCGCTTCGAACTCACCGAAAGAGGCAACGACGCCGTGCGCCAACTCAACGGCGGCCACCGCCGGCGGGTGGAAATCGCCCGCGCCCTGCTGCACCGCCCCGGCCTGCTGTTACTGGACGAACCCACCGTCGGCCTCGACGTGCCCAGCCGCCAGGGCCTGAACGCCCACGTGCGCCGCCTGTGCGCCGAAGACGGCCTGACCGTGCTCTGGGCCACCCACCTGATCGAGGAAGTGGAACGCCAGGACCGGGTGCTGATCCTCCACCAGGGCCAACTCCTGGCGGACGGCCACGGCGACCGCATCTGCGAGGCCCAGGGCCAGCCGACCCTGGCGGATACGTTTCAGGCGCTGACAGGCGCCGCCAGCCAAACTGAGAGCAACTGACTATGCGACTGGCCCAGTACTGGCACTGTTTCATCGGCATCCAGATCCGCGAATGGCTGCGCTTCTGGCAGCAGCGCACCCGCTTCGCCAGCGCCCTGGTCCGCCCGCTGCTGTGGCTCGCCGTGTTCGCCGCCGGCTTCCGCGCCGTGCTGGGGGTCTCCATCATCCCGCCCTACGCCACCTACATCACCTACGAGACCTACATCGCCCCCGGCCTGTGCGGCATGATCATCCTGTTCAACTCCATGCAGGGCGCGCTGTCCATGGTGTACGACCGGGAACTGGGCAGCATGCGCGTGCTCCTCATGAGCCCCCTGCCCCGGCCCTTCCTGCTGGTCACCAAACTGCTGGCCATGGGGGTGGTGTCCATCGGCCAGGTCTACGTGTTCCTGTTCATTGCCTTCTTCTTCGACGTCGAGCCGCCCGCCCTGGGCTACCTCGCCGTCTTCCCCGCGCTGCTGCTCACCGCCCTCATGCTCGGCGCCCTCGGCCTCATCATCGCCACCTGGGTGAAACAACTGGAAAACTTCGCCGGCGTGATGAACTTCGTCATCTTCCCGATGTTCTTCCTGTCCTCGGCGCTGTACCCGCTTTGGAAAATGCAGGACGCCAGCCCGGTGCTGTACTGGATCTGCCAGATCAACCCGTTCACCCACGCGGTGGAGGCGATCCGGTTTGCGCTGTATTTGCAGTGGAATTCGGTGGCGTTTGGGGTGTTGGTGGGGGTGACGGTGGTGCTGGCGTTGTTGGCTACGGCGGGGTTTCGGCCTCAGAGGACGCGGATTGTTGGGGTGAAGTCAGTCAGTTAAGAAGGCCGCGCACCAAATTCATGTAGCTCACATTGACACGCCCACCTCCATCAACTAGGTTATTTTTTGTACAAGGATCAGTTGCCCGCCGCTAATGGATTTAGCGCCTTACTTGAGTAACTCTTCCTCTGTATTCAGGTTCACAATCATCCTCGCTAGACGGAGGTTCACATGGCAGTGAAACACATACGAACAGGTATCGTTCATAGCGGTTCAAAAGGCGGCCGCACGGGATGCGGTTACGACACCAGGGAAAAGCCTGACCATTGGTCGTCGACATCTGAGCAGATTACCTGTGATAAGAAGGGCTGCAAAAACTAAAACAAGCATCCGAGATCCCGCTCAACGGAACTGAAGTCTACAAACAATAAAAAGCAAACATCCTCGGCATAAAAACAAAACTAACGACAAATAGGATGTGACATGAAAAAACTCATGTTGGTGCTGTCTCTCATACTTTTCACCTCAGTGGCATTTGCGCATAGCGGAGGCTGTCGGAAGGACAGTCCTCAAGGGCAGTGCTGTCATGCTGGGTCTAAACCTTATCACTGTCATTAAATCGATCGACCTTCAGGGTCATATTTTGCGCTTCCGTTTGCCATGGAAATCAAAATGCAAGACTTGCCCCCGATTTTTTGGCTATAAATAGAATAAAGAGGATGCGATGATGGAGCACTATAAGAACTTGGGTGGCGACTCAAATGTGGTTGCATACGAAATTGAAGCTGGAGAAATCACGGTTCAGTTCGGTGATGGTTCAATTTATCTCTATACCAATCAGAGCGCAGGTGCCGCTAGCATTAAAGAAATGCATCGCCTAGCAAAGGTTGGACAGGGGTTAAACAGCTATATCGGTAGAGTGGTCAAAAAGGGGTATGCTAAGAAAATCCGGTGAATAGGCGTTTAACAACCACAGGCACAGTGATGTGCTTTCCCATTGCGACTTCGGCTCCACTGCAAAGCCGCGCTCGCTCCTAGCGTTAAACTCCTTAGCATATATTAAATAAAATATTTAGGCTATTCTTTGCTAGCACTTTTATCAACAGAGTATAAATATTTTAGCATCGGGTATGCGAAATTTTAGTGTGAGCAAAAAACAAATAAACTTCTTAGAAGGATGCTGGGGTAGATTTATTTTTAGGATACAAAAATGGAAAGTAAATCTGTATCAGCTTCTTTCTTAAAGAGTAGAGTAGGAAAAATGCACGAAATCATCTGCCCAAACTGTAAAAAAGCGTTCAAGATTGATGAAGCGGGGTACGCTGATATTTTAAAACAAGTCCGCGATAGTGATTTCGAGAAACAGCTACATGAGCGACTAGAACTAGCGGAAAAAGATAAGTTAAGCGCAATAAAGCTCGCAAAGAGTGAGATCAGTAATGAAATGCAGAAGACTGCGACTGCCAAGGACGCTGAAATACTTGAATTAAAGGCCAAATTAGAGAGCAGCGAAACGCAAAAAAGACTTGCCGTGACAGAAGCATTAAAAGCTATTGAAATTGAACTACAAAAAACCACAACAACGAAAGATGAAGAAATCCAAGACTTAAAAGCCAAACTCAGCGCAACACAGACCGAGAAAAAACTGGCAGTTACCGAGGCCATCAGCGTAATTGAAAAAGAGCGCGACGTAATAAAGAACAAATTCGAAAGGTCTGAATTAGAAAAACAGTTAGTTGAAAAATCGCTTAAAGATAAATACGAAACACAGATTAAGGACCGCGATGAAGCGATTGAGCGTCTTCGAGACATGAAGGCGCGACTGTCTACAAAAATGGTTGGCGAAACGTTAGAGCAGCATTGTGAGACCGAGTTCAACCGAATTCGGGCAACAGCCTTTCCAAGAGCATATTTTGAGAAAGATAACGATGCGAGAACTGGAAGCAAAGGCGACTATATATTTAAAGACTCTGATGAAAATGGCACGGAAATTGTTTCCATCATGTTCGAGATGAAGAATGAAAATGATCAAACGGCTACTAAAAAGAAGAATGAAGACTTCTTAAAAGAGCTCGACAAAGATCGTATGGAAAAAGGATGCGAGTACGCAGTACTGGTGTCACTACTTGAGCCTGATAGCGAATTGTACAACTCTGGAATCGTAGATGTTTTTCACCGCCACCCCAAGATGTATGTCGTTCGTCCGCAGTTTTTTCTTCCGATAATAACCTTGCTACGCAATGCAGCCATGAAGTCGCTAGAATATAAGTCAGAGCTCGCTTTAGTTAAAGCACAAAATATTGACATAACTAACTTCGAAAGTGATCTCGACAAATTCAAAACGGCTTTTGCGAAGAATTACGACCTTGCATCCAGAAAATTCCAAACTGCAATTGAGGAGATCGATAAATCTATCAACCACCTTCAGAAGACAAAAGATGCCCTACTCAGCACTGATCGAAATCTTCGACTTGCAAACAACAAAGCTCAGGACGTAACAATAAAAAGGCTTACTCGACACAACCCAACTATGGCGGCCAAATTTAATGATATAGACAAAACTGAAGACTAAGTGTCACCGTCTCGGGATCAGGTCTTGCGTTTTTCGCCTTGCCATGCGGATAGAAAAAGCCAAGGCTTGATCCCGACCTTTTTTTGTTTAGAGACCGGTACCCTTCAGCCATCTTTCAATGAAAGTCATCTTCCTTGCAAATGGGGCGTTGAGTATATGAAGCAGGTATTTAATGAAGTCGGTCGAGTCCGCAAAATAATTTGGATATGCTTCTTTGATGCCACCCACGGCGGTAGTGGACACCAAAGCCACCACTAAATTTGATTTGTTTGCCGACTCCTTCTCATATTCGACATATTTCTTTTCAGCCATTTCATTTTGAGATGTTGGAAATATTGTCGACTCGACTTGTTTTTTAACTGTATCGACTCGAAGAAGCACATATCCGTCTGCCTTTTGTGCTGATATATGCTCGTCGGCTACCTTCAGAGAATGAGCGTAAGCTTGTAGCGTTTTCAGGATCTTTAATCTGGATTCATATTTCTGAATTTCGATCCCGGATTCAGCATATTTGGCATTCGAATTAATAATACCTTCATACTCTGAAAACTGCTCTTCTGTCGTCTTCGAAACGAATAAATGGATCCCCTCCATTAACGAGAAGTGATCACTCACAAGTTTAAAAAAATGCTTCCATTCTTCTTTACCTTGATTCGACTTCAATGCTTGCCCTGTAAATAGATCCACAATCTCTAACGCAGTAGCCCAGTCATGCTGAATCGTAGTTCTAATTTGGATCTCTATCGACTTACTTCCTCCAGCGCCATCCTCAAAGGCTCCAATCAAATGATAACCTCGATATCCGTCTTCCTTAGGGTTATCGATATAATCCTTATACCTTATAGCGTCATTACCGTTCTTGAACTCATTGCGCTTCCTTAACTCTCTAACTATTTGATACAGCTTCTTCTGGCTAGAAACTATAGCTCGACATCCGCCTATGTCCTGCATATTCTTTAACTTCATCTTTTGAAAACGCTTTAATTTCGCAACGATTGACGGATATCTTTTTAGTCTTTTAGCAAAAATAGCACTCTTGTCTTTTTTTAGCGTCTCCTTTCTAAGCAAATCGAGCGCTCTCTCAAGAGGATGCTCATGAGAAAACCTCCAATATGACAAAATATCCATCGCTCTATTCATCTCGTCATCAGAAGCGTTACTTTCTTCGCTTAAAAATATCTCTCCTGCTCTAATTACCTCTTTGCCTGAGTACTTCGACGCCATCTTCATCCCATCAGTAAAAGTGTTAGTTCGAAACAAAACCGAAGTCTGACCTCCCTCCTTCCCTAAGATCTCCCCCTCTCTTGCCAATAGGTTAGCGAAAACCGGGACAGATTTATTTTTGTAGCCGTCCATTAGCAAAAATTATTCTGGAGATTATGTAGTCCGCCTCCCCGCGGCCAGGCGGGGGATTCGCGTTGGCTATGAGTTGAACGAACGGCGCCAAGCCACCGGAGACGGGTCCGGTAGCCGCCGTTCTCGTTATAGGATACGTTGTCCTGCATGCAAGTTTCTATTCAGCCGGATAAGTATCGGAAAAACCGGGAGATCCAAGAAAATCCGAAGGCGACACCATCATTGAAACTTCCTAATTACTAGGCCCGGATTGTTGTGTACGCCCTCTTCCCAGTTAGCCCAAATTTCACCATTACTTAACACGTCTAACCCCACACGACCGACGTATTGTGTGCCATCATTCATGATGATGGTATCTTCCCAGTTGCCATTCTTGTATATAGCCGTTTTGATATCAGAGTATTCCATAAAATCGCCTTTCCGCCAGATTACTGCGAACCCCCCAGCGGGTATGGGTTCAATTTCATTACTCACATCACGAAGCATTGTATCGAGCACGTGAGGATTACCCCACCCTTCACCATCGATATATTCCGAAGCATATAATTCTGCGTTACTATGAAAACTCCACGTAGCAATGGCCCTACCGTGATAATCGCTAGACAAAGAAACGTTATATATGTCGGAACCGTCTGCTAGCTTCTTGTGTTCGCTCCACCCTGTCTCGGAGGTAAAGCGAGCCCACTGGACACCTTGCCCTGAATACGCAAAATCGCCCCAGACTGCAATCGCTTCTCCTGGTCCAACGAAAGCCACTTGAGGGGACTGCGAAGTATCCGAGCTTAAGATTTTAACTTCGCTCCACCCTACGTTTGAGTCGTAATAGGTGACTTTTGCCGCCTCTCGATTAATGGTGGCATCCCAAGCAACAAGCGCGTTTCCGTCCTCATCTATGTCAACGTCAACCCATCCCCAAAAACCACCAGACTCCCCACTCAACTTTACGGGTGAGCCCCACATTTGACCGTCATAAACTATACCCAGAAGATATTCATCATTCGGAGAATCCGTCTTTACCCCAACAGATAAGACACCTTGGCCCGCAGTATTAAACGCAGACTGAATGCCGCTCAAATCAGCGGTGATGTCAGATCTGTACAGTAGTTGTGACTGACTCCAACCAGACTGCTCATTGTAGGAAGATACCCGGAGCTCCTGGCAGCCATCGATGTATTTCACCCAGAACAACATTGCACTGCCATCAGCCAGATGAATTATCGAATTATCGTAAATTTGATTATTACTCTCTGCGATATTAACTAAATCTATGGCATTCCCACTTTTATCTAATGTTTGCGCCCAAACTTTGTAGACAACTCCATCAAATGTTGTCCATGTAAGAATACCGTCCCCATCATTATCGGCTGAAAATTTAAAATAGCTTCTAGTTATAACATCTGGAGATACCTTTTTTGGAATCCCCCACTGTCCTTGAACATAGAAATTCCACTCAAAATCAGCTTCAAGTGAGTTTCCCTCCATATCAGATATATCTGCATCCAATGAAGCCTTGTATTCTTCCTCAATGGACAGACCATCCTCCGGAATCAAAAAAACTGTACGAGTTTGGGCATCATAATTGACACTGACTGAAACTTGCTTACCTTTCGTTTTCAAGCTAACCGTGGATAGATTGATCGTATTTTGAGCCATATCTTTATCAAATATCGCGCGAATAGTAAGTCCTTCACTAAGCACCGCACCGTCGTCTAGAGGTTCGGCGAAGAGGACTTGCGGCGCACTTGCATTAGCTACCGAACTGTCAAGGGGAGCATCGTCTTCCTCATCCGGTGTACCATCGCCATCGTCATCATCATCAGCGTTATTACCAACTCCATCATTGTCAGTGTCGACTGACTCTTCCCCATCGAAAGGAAAAGCATCAGTGGAATTCCCTACGCCATCATTATCTATATCTGAACTTATTAGATCCGCATTGAAATATAGAGAAAGCACTGAATCATCGGTGCTTTTCAAATAAATGGTGACTGACTTACCTTCTACTTCTGCCAACTCCAGATCTACAACCCATTTAGAAGGATCATTTTCTTGATTCATTTGAAATTCAGGCGACTCTCCCACACGAATGGTGGCGTGAGTAATCACTGATTCAAAATCGGTCTTTGCTATAATTCGCACGGTGCTAGAATTATCCATAATTGGCTTAGCAAAAACCTGCGTAATCTGAGGAGTTCCGAATAAATCAGAAATACCTGATCGATCAGAACTCAATGAAGCGGCCGTCTTAAAGTAGTGGCTCAAAGCATCATTTTCATCAACCAATGACCTGCCATCCAAGGTGAGATTCGCAACAATATTCTTGACATCAGAAAGCTCGACTTCGTCTGTAAAAACAACAGAATAATTTTTAGCTATATCACTTACATCCTCAGATATAACAATTCCATTGGAAGGATCTTGATCTTTGTCCAGGCTTTGAAGGAATCGCATAATAAGAATAGCACGTCTGTTTGAGGCGTACTTGGCGCCGGCCAACGAAACCGGTGTAAGAATTGGTTTTCCTATAACTGCAGAATCGTTCAGCAGTATGTTACCAATCGAAAAGCTTATTGCTTCCCCCTCTCGATACCGAAATTCGCCTTCAGCGTTAGTGACTCCGCTTATCGTAGGAGTTTTAAATGAGACACCTTCAACAGCCGAATCCATAAACCGCCCTACTAAAACAGGCGACTTCGCTGCTGAGCTCGTACTTGAGTCACTTCCCCCTCCTCCACAAGCAGACAGCAGGGCAAACAAACATAAAAAGGTAATTTTTTTTATCATCGTAAATTCCCTTTAAACTATTCCTTGAAGCAATTTTTATAAAAATGGTCTAATGATGGTATCAATCAACTAAAAACAACCGCCGGAAATTTCATTCGGACGCGGTGTCAGGTCTTATGTTTTGCCCCTTACATAAAAGGCACAAGTCATGACCTGACCCCGCTGATGCGCATACTGTTATTTTACCCCAACACCAGAATTTTAAGGGGTCAGAGCGCATAAATTTTTATCAACCGCAATTAAAAAGTCTGTGTGCATTAGTTCGGATCAATAATCTCCGCCGTTGACGTACGCACCATTCTGATTCTTCTAGAATTTTCCGCGACTCGTCACAACGGGCAGTGGACGGCGAAATAGCATGGCACAACAGTGGTGTCCCCCGAATGGTTTACACTGATTTATTCAAAGGCTATCTCTAACGCTCCAAGGCAGACTCGGACAAGTGACGGCCTACCCCGATCGATCACTGGAAGGAGGACCCAATGAGAATAGGCTTGCTGATTATCGCAGCATTCTGGTCCCTTCCAGGGTCGTCCCAAACGCTTCAGATTATGGGATCAGACGAAGGCTTTCTGCCATTTTATTACGGCAAACATCTTAACAAGGGCATTTTGGTCGAGGTGATCAAAGAGTTCACGCTGGAGACCGGTATCGCAGCTGAATTCCGTCCTACGCCGCGCAAACGCCAAGCCTGGGCCCTGAAAAAGGGACAAGCCAACGCGGTTTTCGCCAACCCGCAATGGATGCCTCTGCCGGACCGGATGCACGCGGTCGGACCGGTGTTAACCTGGCGCGACCGTGTGTTCGCGCAATCCGGCGGACAACCGGACTCCATCGATGACCTTCACGGAAACATCTGTCTGCGTAAATGGTTTGTCTACAGCGATCGACTCGAGCGGCGGATCGGTACCGACCTGGTCCGCTATGACGCGTACAATGCCCAACAGATGCTGGACATGTTCCTGCATAAACGGTGCGAATACACCGTCATGAACGAACTGGAGTTCCGGTATCTGGCACGGTTGGAGGCAGTCGATCCAGACCGTTACAGCACGGAACTGATCGACGCCGAATGGCCAATCTACCTGGGTATCGTCAAAACCGAGCCGGCCATGATTGAAGCGGCGGAAGCTTTTTTCGCTACTCACACGGTTGACGTGGAGGCCATGCTACCCAAACTGCCGCCACCGGACCGGCAAGCCTCTGTTCAGTCGGACAAATAGAGCCGCTGGCAGCCAACAATCCGTTCGATAAGCACTTGTGCGGTGTGATCCTTGGAATGAGACAAAATGGAGGGCAACAATTAAAGGGGTCAGAGTGCATTAATTCCAAAGTTACTGTACGGATCGCCGATAAGGGAAGAAGTATCTTTCGAAGGAGCGGAAAGAAATGAACGTCAATCATTTGCTGCGACCGGCAAGTCAACAGGATGTGTATTCTAATGGCGACGCAAGGATAGTTCGCGAATCGCCGATTCAAACCAGTGCCGACAAGAACGAGCGTCCGTCGGTGGTCTATCATGGCCTTGAGTCATCCTCTCTACCTGATGCGGGTGGCGTTGTTACGAACGTGTACGAGGCATCAACCGAAACCAACGAAGAAGCAAATGCGCGCCTTTCTGGCGTTGTTCGGCTGCTGTCCAAGGACTTGGGTAATGCCTCAGCGAACCTGAAATATTCCTACGACGCGGCACTAGAGAGCTTGTCGCCCGATCTGGCCGAAAAAGATTGGGGGTTCTCAATCTCGGGGGGCGAGCTAACGGTTACTGCGGGCTCAGATGCTCTATCCGAACAGGAAACGGATTCCATTCGCGAAGCCCTACTCTCGGCCGGTGTAGAATACGGTGCTGGGAGGGTCTCCAGTACCGTCATTGAGGCTGTTCAACTGGATCGCGGTCCTGCCGGGGTGAGTAACGGCATTGGCCGCTATGATGTGTCTGAAGAAAACTTTGGAGATGTTGTAGACCTAAGGCAGTATCTCCAATCTCATGCTCCCGGGGGGCGGTACGGCCAGCACAGGGTGGATCCCTCGGACATTGCCGGACTTTTCTATACTGGAGGGCAGGCGATGATGGACCAAATCGTTGCTAAAGCAGAGGAGAGCTTTGCCCGGCCCTCTGATTTCGGTCGAATCGAAGTATGACGGAAAGACCCGGGCTTTGCGTGTTAAAGGGGCTGCGTATTAAAGAATTAAAGGGACCGGAGCGCATTAATTTTGATCAGCTAATCCACCCCCTGTGCGCTCGATGACGGGCCGCTGCGCCTTTCATCAGAAACCCGCCCTCTCACCTGTCCGATTTTTTCCATTCGTCATCCAATCCAATAGCCGCGTGCTTATGGAACAAAAATCAAAGGGGTCTGGCTTTTAGCCTGGCCGTTTCGAAACACGGACAGCACAACACCAGACCTGGCCCCGCCCCCTTTCGACTCCATCCCCCTTTGCTCCCTTGATAAATCAGATATAACCCATAGGGCTATTGGTAGAGCCATGCATGTTATCGAAGAGGGGGTCGTGAATATGTTTCTGGAAAAGGTGAAAACGCCCGGTTTGGCGCACCTTTCCTGGGTGATTGGTGATGGCGACAGCGCGGTGGTGATCGATCCTCGTCGCGATATCGATGTTTATCTGGATATTGCCCGAAGCCAGGGCGCCCAGATCACGCATGCCATTGAAACGCACCGGAATGAAGATCTCATATCCGGATCAGCCCTGCTGGCTGAGGAGACCGGGGCTACCGTTCTGCACGGCCCCAACGCGGACGCTGACATCCGCTATGCGACTACCGTCCGCGAAAATGACCACATCACGCTCGGTAACGTGGATCTCAAGGTGCTGGAGACGCCAGGGCACACATACGACAGCATCAGCATCGCGATATACGACAGGAACAAAGGTGACGACGCCGTAGGGGTTTTCACCGGAGATACGTTGTTCATTGGTGACGTGGGTCGCACGGATTTTTATCCGGACCGTGCCGAGGAAGTTGCCGGCGCCCTGTTCGATTCATTGAATAAAGTGCTGGCCCTCGGAGATCAGGCGATTGTCTATCCGGCTCATGGTGCCGGCGCTGTCTGTGGCTCGGGCATGGCTGACCGCGAGTTTTCCTCCTTGGGCCACGAGCGTATGAATAATGCCATGCTGCAAATTCGCGACAGGGAGGCCTTTATACAGGCCAAGCTGGACGAACAGCATTATCAGCCACCGTATTTCCGCGTCATGGAAAAACTCAACGCCGAAGGTGGCCGCCAGGCGCCGAAGCCGCTTGCGCTGAAGCCGTTGACGGTCAAGGCGCTGTCGGAAAAGCAGAAAGACGGCTGTGAAATCATCGATGTACGCAGCCCCGAGACCTATGCGGGTGCTCATGTACACGATTCGATCTCATTACCGGTGGGCCTGATTGCGGCCTATGCCGGCTGGCTTCTGGATACGAACCAGCGGCTGGTATTGGTGGCCAATAGTCTGGAGCAGGCCCGCGAGGCGCTGGTGAACTTCAGCCGTATCGGCTACGACAGTATCGAGGGGGCGTATACGGACGGTATGACGGGTTGGAGTGCGGCTGGTCAGCCATTCAGTACCTTGCCCCTGGTGAGCGTGGATGACGTCTCGCGCCGCTTGCGTGAAAAACAGGACCACTGGCAATTGCTCGATGTGCGCAAGGCTGAAGAATATCAGCAACAGGCGATTGAGAACTCCACCCATCTCTATCTGGGCCACCTGCAGGAGCAGATGCACCGGTTGGACAGGGGCACCTCCTATACTGTGCTGTGCGGTAGCGGCATGCGTGCGATGGTCGCCGCCTCGGTACTGCGACGCGCCGGGATGCACGATGTGGAGGTCTTTCTCGGTTCGATGGGTGCCTGGAACAACCGTTGATAGAGATTAAGGGGGCAGAGCGCATTACTTTTTCACCCGAGCCGTTGGGACCGGTTGTTTCAAAACCTCAAAAATGAGCTGGCCGATCATGCGCTGGCAGAGGAGCGTCACTTCTAGGTGCCCCTGATGCAGTCCGATGCGACCCAGGAAAAAGCGAGGCTCAGTGTTGCCGAGCACCATGAGTTCGGTGAGTGGGTTGAGGCCGTCTCTTCGTCCGATCAGGATTCACCGGGTTGGCTGGCAGACGATCAGCAAACCTCTCTCGGAACCGATTACCGCAGCGAAATGGAGGAAAGGAAAACCGCCTGAAAAGGCAACGATGCCAAACAGAAATGAGGAGGACAACGGATGAGCGCACCACTGAACGGAAAACGAGTCGCATTTCTGGCCACCGATGGCGTGGAGCAAATCGAGTTGACCCGCCCCTGGCAGGATCTTCAGGGTGCCGGCGCCGCGCTGGAATTGATTTCTCTCGAAGACGGTGACATTCAGGGCTACCACCATCTGGACAAGGCCCACACCTTCAAGGTGGATAAAACGGCGGCAAACGCCAACGCAGACGACTACGACGCCCTGGTCCTGCCGGGTGGCGTGGCCAATCCCGACGCCCTGCGAACCGACACCCATGCCGTTAAGCTGATCAAGCAGTTCTGCAACAAGCACAAGCCAGTGGCGGCCATTTGCCACGCGCCCTGGACACTGATTGAAGCGGATCAGGTCGAAGGCCGGACGCTCACCTCTTTCCCGAGTCTGAAAACCGACATTCAGAACGCCGGAGGCCATTGGGTCGATGAGCCGGTGCACAACGACAACGGGTTGATCACCAGCCGGGTCCCGGATGACCTGGACGCGTTTTGTGCCGAGTTGATTGAAGTGCTCTCACCGGTTGCCTGATTCTCGGAGAGTCAGGTGGCGCTTCGAAGGGGCCGTGGCACTGGCCCCTTCGGTTGGTTTGGGCACGCCAAGTCGCTCACGCCGATTAAAAGGGGTGCAAGCGAAAACCGGGACAGATTTATTTTTGTAGCCGTCCATTAGCAAAAATTATTCTGGAGATTATGTAGTCCGCCTCTCCGCGGCCAGGCGGGGGATTCGCGTTGGCTATGAGTTGAACGAACGGCGCCCAACCACCGGAAACGGGGCCGGTAGCCGCCGTTCTCTTTATAGGATACGTTGTCCTGCATGGGGCAATGGTTTAGCAGAGGTCCGTCATCTCGGTTCACGCATTGCCGCCATCCGGTCTTTTCCAACCTCGTCACCACCTGGCGCTCATCATGAATGTGGATAAAGCAAAGAAGCGTATCGCAAAGCAGGTCAAGAAAGGCTTCCATAGGTACCCGTTGATTTCACTGGAGTACATTGGAAAAACGCCGGACCGGGCGTCGGAAGTCGTCATCTCATTTACCGCTGAAGAGAACGCCGAACCCCAGAAGCAGACATTCGTGAGCAGCAAGGACGCTCGGGAGGACGAGGCGATCCAGTCGGCGCTTGTGAAAATCATTGAGCGGGCGGATGCCAAAACTGTGGCGGAACAGGATGGCGTTTCCGTCATTAACTAAAAAGACAGTCAATGAGACTCGGAGTCTACCGGCCCGGAGTCAGGTCTTGCGTTTTGCTCCGGCAATAAGAAAGCAAAACACAAGACCCGCCAGATAAATCGGTGTTTTCAGCGCGCCGTATAACCCCCATCAATAACCAACTCACTGCCCGTCACAAATTTCGACTCGTCGGATGCGAGATAGACAATCCCCCAGGCAATGTCGTCCGGTTCCCCCATGTGCCCCAGCGGATGAAGGTCGGCGGTGGCCTGCTTGGCGTCGTCCATCTCCATGCCCGTAGTCTGAAGGTGGTGCTCCACCATCGGTGTCCAGATGAACCCGGGATGCACGGAATTCACCCGGATTCTGTCGGGCGCGTACAGCAAGGCGTCCGTTTTTGACATCAGCCGCACCGCGCCTTTGGACGCGTGATACGGGGGAACATCGGGCGCGCTGACGATGCCGTAAATCGACGACAGGTTGATGATGCTGCCCACCCCGGCCCGCTTCATATGGGGGATGGCGTGCTTGGTCCCAAGGAACACGCCTTTTACGTTAACGGTCTGCACAAGGTCCCACTCTTCCTCGCTCAGTTCATGTGTGGGTTTGTTCGGACCGGAGATTCCGGCATTGTTGACCAGGACCGTCAGGCTTCCGAAAGCCTCGGCAACCTCATCCAACACGCGCTTGAACTGGTTTCCGTCGGTGACGTCGCAGTGCCAGTAGCGAACGGCGTGGCCTTTGGCCGTCAGTTCGGATGCCAGTGCTTGTCCCGCACTGTCCTCCCAATCCAGCACCGCGACGGCCGCCCCCTCTTCCGCCATCCGCCGGACGACGGCGGCACCAATTCCCATGGCACCACCGGTGACCGCGGCCGCTTTGCCCTTTAATCTGTCCATATCCCTATCTCTCCCGTATCCATGAAGGCCCACCCATGACGGCATCCCATCAATCCAATGCCCCCGTGTTCAAACGTTATACAAACCGGCTTAACGCGCTTTGATTGAGATCAAACCATGTGACGGCTCAGGTGGACCGGTTACTGAAGCCAGACAGGGAAACGACTTGAGATACCCGTCATCGGACGAGACGGTTCGGAAGAGAACACCATTGCCCCGACCAAAAAGTTAACGACGCAGAAAGCACCAATAATGACCATCCAAGCCCATCCCAAAGCCTGCGCCCCGGGGACTCCGCCAAGGCGCAATGGGTGATGTTTTAATTAACCTCAAAATATCCCGCACCGGCCATGTCCGCGATTAAGTCTGGCCCGCGGGGCTGCCATGCCAGTTGTTCCCGGGTCTGTGTACTTGAAGCGCGGCAGTCGATCGCGGCGAAGTGGGTGAACCAGTCGAAGTACCCGGCAGCTTCGCCTCGCGGGAGGCGTTTCACCGGCAGGCCAAGGCCGGCTCCAATCGCTTCGGCAATCTCTTTGAACGGCACACCCTGCTCTGCCACGGCGTGATAGACGGCGCCAGGCTGCGCCCGTTCCAATGCCAATCTGAACAGGGTTGCCGCATCGAGGCGGCTGACGGCCGGCCAGCAATTTTCGCCGTCGTCGATGTAAGCGGCATAGCCATTTTCCCGGGCCAGGTTGATCAGGATCGGGACGAATCCGTGGTCACCTTTGCCATGCACTGACGGCGGCAGGCGTACGACGGACACATTCGCACCCCGGGCCATCACGGCACCGGTTGCCTCTTCTGTGGCTTTGCGTGGTGAGTGCTCACCCGCCTGATCGGACTCCGTCACCAGCCGGTCGGCCGCCAGCAGGCCGATGCCTGACGTCACCACGAGTGGTCGCCCGGTTTTGATCAGCACCTCGCCCATCACCTCGACGGCTTTGCGGTCGTTTTCACAGTTCTCGGCGAATTTCGAGAAGTCGTGATTGAACGCCGTGTGAATCACCCCATCGCAGCTTTCGGCGCCGAGCCGCAAACTGTCCAGGTCCTCGATATCACCGCGGTGCACGTCCGCACCGCTTTCCGCGAGGCGGGCGGCCGACGCGTCGGATCGAGCGAGACCCAGAACCCGATGCCCGGCCTTCAACAGATCCTCAACAACCGCAGAACCGACGAACCCCGTCGCTCCAGTAACCAATACGCGCATGGCATACTCCGTTCACTTGATGGTTTGGCAGAATGCCCGGTCAGACTCTCACCCGGGCATGATCAGAATAAACGGCCGCACCTGGACGATCTATGCGCTAAAATCCAGAATACTTTCGCCATCGTCCACACCGACCGGAGCCGTTCATGGACCCGCTGTCCGATGTTCTCTCACTGCTCAAACCCCGCAGTTACATGTCAGCCGGAATCGATGCGGGGGCTCCCTGGGCCATCCAGTTTCCGGATCAGGGCCGGGCTATAAAAACCGGCGCCGTGGTTAAGGGGGATTGCTGGCTGGTCCTTGATGGTGCTGATGCGGTGCACCTCAACACGGGCGATTGCATTCTCCTCCCACAGGGTCGGCCGTTTTTTCTCGGCTCCAGTCCATCCACAGAGCCTCTGGATGCCCCCACCGCGCTTGCCAACAATCGGTTCGGTTACATTCGTACCGTTAACGGTGGCGGCGATTGTCTGTTCCTGAGCAGCCGCTTTGCGTTGGAAGGCAGTCAGGCCGAGGCGTTGCTCGGCATGCTACCGCCGCTCGTTCATATCCGGGATCAGAACGGGGCGGCGTCGTTGAGCCAACTGATCGCACGTACGATGGAAGAAATGCGCAACAATGAGCCGGGGACGACCCTGGTTCTCCAACATCTCGCCCACATGATGCTCATTCAGGCGCTGCGCTTATACCGGGATGACCATGCCGATAGCGTCGGCTGGTTCGCGGCCCTGACCGACCGCCAGTTGGGGCAGGCCATCCAGGCCATTCATGACAACCCGGCCCGCCCCTGGACAGTGGAAGCCCTGGCCCGCCACGCAGGCATGTCTCGCTCGGCCTTCGCCGCACGATTCCGGGAAATGGTAGGCCAGAGCCCGATCGCGTACGTCACCCGCTGGCGAATGCTTTTGGCGGGGGACCGCTTAACGGGCTCGCACGATCCGGTATCCGTGATTGCACTGGAACTGGGATACGAATCGGAAAGTGCCTTCAGCACGGCTTTCAAGCGAATGATGGGATGCTCGCCTCGTCGCTACAGCCGCGAGGTTACTGCCGGGGCAGCCGGTTCGGAGGGTTGAGGGCGTCCGAGGGCATTAAGGCGCCCCGTGGAACGAGCTACCTCGCGCTTTGTCGCACCCGATGCGCAGCGGCCTTCGTCCGATGGCCGCAGGAGGCTACAGAAGCTCAGGACTCAGAACGCCAGGCAAAGACCGATGCCGAAAAGGATCACGGTGTCGCGGCGGCAGACTGAAAGAAACCCTACGACAGGCTGGACGCATTGAACGGCTGATGGTTAGCTGGGTGTGATTCGCTAACAGGGAGACGCGATCATGAGTCCGAGCGACAACCCAGCCCGGTTCCAGGCCACTATCCTGCGCCCAGCCAAGCCCGACGTCGATACCGCCTGGGCGTTCGTGATCCTGCCCAAAAGTGTGAGTGATACCCTGCCGCGCCGGGGCCGGACGACCGTTGATGTCACCCTGAACCGCCATGATTTTCAGGCCACCCTCGACCCGGACGGGCAACTGAGCCACTGGCTGCGTTTGGAGCCTGAGACGCTCGAATCCGCCGGCGCCGCGGTTGGCGATACGGCTTCGTTCGAGATCGCCCCCGTCGCGCAGGAACCCGAGCCTGACATCCCGCCGGATTTCCAGGAGGCCCTGGCAGCGGCCCCCGAAGCGAGGGCGGTGTGGGAGGCAACCACGCCCATTGCCCGCCTGGACTGGATTCACTGGATGACGTCCGCCAAGCAGGCCAAGACGCGGGCCAAGCGGATCCACGACGCGTGCGACATGCTCGCTTCGGGTAAAAAGCGAGTGTGCTGTTTCGATCCGTCCGGATACTACAGCAAGGCGCTCAGTGCCCCTCAAGCGGCGGAAACCGGCTGGGTTGGCGCGGATGAGAAGCCAGCCCATAAGTGAACCCACGAAAACACATCTGGCCCTGGGATGACGCAGGAATAAATGGGGCACCCATCAGCCAGCCGGGTTCAATAGGCAATAGCCCCAAACGGTTCAGTGCCCTTCCAGCTCACGCGCCAGCATACCAACAAGCTCTGCGGCCGACCGCTCCCGGGCTAACGGCGCGCCCTGCCCCGCCCATTGCGCGGCGAATTCGGTTTTGCCCAGCCTGGCCGCTGCAGCTGCCAATTGTTTGGCCGCGTCATAGGCCACAGGATAATCGGCTGGCGTTGGGCTGCCCGCAGCTTCGCCGTGCCGCACATAACGGTTGACGAGCCCCCGCGCAGGACGACCAGACAACGTTCGAGTCAGCCGGGTTGTCGCCGCCCGGGGGCTCTTGAGGTTCGCGCGATAGCTGTCATTGGCAGCGGATTCCGGACACAGAACAAAAGCGGTGCCGAGTTGCGCCGCAGCCGCCCCCAGATCAAGCGCCGCACGAATACCCCGGCCATCCATGATGCCACCCGCCGCGATCACGGGTCGTCGGGTCCTTCCCACCAGCATCCTTACGAGCACCGATGTGGCAAGCCCCTCATCGCCCGCGTCCGGATCGAAGATGCCGCGATGTCCGCCCGCCTCGACTCCCTGCGCCACAATGGCATCGACACCGGCCTTCTCAATGAGCTCGGCTTCGGGCACTTGGGTCGCGGTGGCCATCGTGTAGATGCCAGCCTGCTGCAACGCCCGGACCCGGTCCGGTGAGGGCACTCCGAAGTGGAAACTGACCACCGGCGGGCGCTGCTCCAGCAACATGTCGAAAACGTCGTCGTCCGCCAGGAAGGACGTATAGATTTCGTTGAGCATCGTCGGAGGTTCAACGCCGACCTCTGCGAACAACGGGGCCAGGTGCTCCAGCCAGGCGGCTTCGCGTTCCGGATCCCGTTGGGCGGGGGCGTGGCAAAACACGTTGACGTTGAAGGAGCGGTCCGTCAAAGCACGTGTCGCTTCGATGTGCTCACGCCCCTGGTCGGCTGAAACCGCACCGATCCCGATCGATCCCAGTCCGCCCGCGCTGGAGACGGCCGCGGCAAGCTGAGGCGTGGACACACCTGCCATCGGCGCCTGGATGATCGGGAGGCGAATGCCGAGTCTGGCGAGAAGTTCCTGATCGACGTTCATGGCTTTTCCTTCTGGATTTGAGAATAAGTGAGATGATATATTCCTTAAAGAAGAATATTTCACAGAAAAGATTCTCTCAAGGGGAAAAGCATGGATTCCGAATCACTCCGCATCTTCTGCGCGGTGGCCAGCGAACTGAGCATCACCCATGCCGCCACCCGACTGGGCCGGGCACCCTCCAACGTGACCACTCGCATCCAGCAGCTGGAAGCGGACTTGGGCGCGGACCTGTTCGTTCGGATCGGAAAGCGATTGTCACTGTCCGCCGCAGGCGACGATTTTCTCGACTATGCGAAGCGTATGATGGCGCTTGAAGAGGAGGCCCGGCATGTGGTCTCGGGAGGCGTGAACGGCGGCACCCTGCGCATCGGCAGCATGGAAAGTACGGCCGCGAGCCGGCTGCCATCGGTACTGGCGGACTACCACGCCGGTTTCCCGGAGACACGTCTGGAACTGACCACAGGCCCATCGCGCCCGCTGCTTGAGAAGGTGCGTGCCGGCCAGCTCGATTGTGCCTTCATCGCGTTGCCTCCCGCCTTCGAGAACGCCTCGGCGCTGGAGGATCTGGGACTGACATCCCGCCCCCTGTGGCGTGAGGAGCTGCAATGGCTGTTACCCGCTCATGAATCCGGCTGCGATCAGGTCGCCGACGTTCAGACGCGATCACTGGCCGCCTTCCCCCAGGGCTGCACCTATCGCAGCATGGCCGAGAACCTGCTCGGCATGGCCGGTTCGACGAGCTGGAGAATCCAGGAGATGGCCTCCTACCACGCGATGACCGCGTGTGTTGCCGCCGGGGCGAGCGTGGCGTTGCTGCCGGAGAGCGTGTTGAAGCTGACGAGCACGCCGTCCGACTGCAAAGCGTTGCCGGCTGGTCAGGCGGACACCCTGCTGGTTTGGCGCGAGGGCTATAACGTGCCCGCGTTTCAGCATCTGATGCAGCAACTGGACGGTGTGTGGTCATGAACACGTCATCCGCCCTGCAATCGGCCGACCGTTCCGAGTGGAAATCCGCGATCCAGGCCGCCCTGGTGCTGACCATTGGCATGGGTTTCGGCCGCTTTGCCTTTACCGCCATCTACCCGCACATGGTGGACGAAGGGGTGCTCAGCCTGCGCGGTGGCAGTCTGGCGGCCTCCGCCAATTACGCCGGCTATCTGCTGGGCGCCCTGCTTGCCGTCCGTCTGCGCGCCCACAAGGCCCACTGGTTTTGCCAGCTGTCGACCCTGGGCACCGCCCTCTGCCTGGCGGTGCTCGCGCTGCTGACCTCGACTGGGGCGATTGTCGCGGTCCGTGGGGTGGCCGGGCTGTTCAGTGCGTTGTCCATGGTCGCCGCCTCCCTTTGGCTGCTGGAACACCGCGGTCATTCGTGGGGCGCTCCGCTACTGTATGCGGGGGTGGGCGTCGGGATTGCCTTGTCAGCGGAGTTGCTGGTCCTTGCCGAAGCCATCGGGCTGGACAGCTTCGGGATGTGGCTCCTGCTCGGCATCGCGACGCTGATTATCGGCCTGGTGGCGGCGCCCGCCTTCCTGACGGGTGACCGTGGTCAGGCCACGTTTGAGGGTTTGCGTGAAACGGCGCCGTCGAAGGCCCATACCGCCTTCGTTGCAGCCTGGCCGCTCGTCTTGATCTACGGACTCGCTGGCCTGGGCTATATCGTCACGGCCACCTATCTCCCGACGCTGGTCAAAACCGCATTCCCCGATCTGGATCCGGCCCACGTCTGGGCCGTCTTCGGTCTGGGCGCGGCACCCTCCTGCTATCTCTGGCACCGCGTCCACGACCGGCTGGGAACCCGTCTTGCCCTGCGCCTGAACCTCATCATCCAGGCCTGTGGTGTCGCCCTGCCCGTAGCTTTAGGTTCGGGGGCCGGCTATCTACTGAGCGCCCTGCTGGTTGGCGGCACCTTCATGGGCACGGTCACCATTGCCATGCCTGCCGCACAGCGGGCGGCGCGACAGTCGGGCGCCAACCTGCTGGCAACGATGACACTGGCTTACGGCATCGGCCAGATTATCGGGCCGCTCCTGGCGGATGGGCTGTATGCGGTCAGCCATACCTTTGCCAGTTCCCTGTTGGCCGCGGCAGCCGCCCTGATCGTCGCCACGCTTGTCAGCTTTCGTCTGTAGGCCTTCACTCAGGGCGAAACGGGACACCAGCCCAGGCGCGGATGCTAGAATGCCCGTTTGCGCCCGCCACCATTGGAGAAAGCGACTTGAACACGACGTCCACACCCTATCCCATCGGCACACCCGGAACGCCCTGGGGCGATGCAGAGCGTGCCGAGTGGCTATCCCGTCAGACCCGCCAGCGCAGCTACGAGTCCGAGGTGGGGAGCGTGATCGACCGCCTGCGCTCGCGCTTCGATGTGGAAGAGTATGGCCGTCTGGAATATGGCGCTGACCGTTATTCGCTGATGGCGATCCGGAGTCGTGACTGGCGGGATGATCGGCCGATCGTGCTGGTGACCGGCGGTGTCCACGGTTATGAAACCAGCGGTGTCCATGGTGCGCTGCAATTCGTCGAGCAGCGTGCTGCGGATTACTCGGACCGCATCAACCTGCTCGTGGCGCCCTGCGTTAGCCCCTGGGCTTACGAACGCATCCACCGCTGGAACGCCAATGCGGTCGATCCGAACCGCTCGTTCCGGGATGACGGTCAGGCGGAAGAGGCGGCGGCCCTCATGCGGCTGGTTGCGCCCATCCGCGATCAGGCCCTGCTGCACATCGACCTGCACGAAACCACCGATACCGACGAAAGTGAGTTTCGCCCTGCCCTGGCGGCCCGCGACGGCAAGCCGTTTGAACCGGGCGGGATTCCCGACGGTTTCTATCTGGTCGATGACCGCGAAAGCCCGCAGCCCGAGTTCCAACAGGCGGTGATTGAGGCGGTGGAGCAGGTGACCCATATCGCGCCGGCCGATGACAAAGGCGAGCTCTTCGGCACCCCCGTGGCGGCCCGCGGCGTTATCGAGTACCCGATCCAGCAAATGGGCCTGTGCACCAACCTCACCCGCGCGCCCTACCGGACGACGACCGAGGTCTACCCGGACAGCCCCCGCGCCACCACAGAGCAATGCAATGCCGCACAGGTTGCGGCGGTGTGTGCGGCGATCGATTACGCCCTGGCGCACCGGTAGGTCAGCGCAGGGATCGCCTCCCGCTCAATGGGAAGACACATAGAGAGAGGGGGACTCCGGAGGCGGCAGCTCGAAAGATGAGCGCATCCAGGCCACCTCTTCCCGGGGCGAGCGTCCAAACAGGCGGCGAAATTCCCGGCTGAATTGCGACGAGCTCTCGTAGCCGACACCCGCTGAGGCCGCCGCTGCGGTCATGCCGTTCCGGAACATCAGCAGTCTGGCCTGATGAAGCCGGACGGCTTTCACATACTGCATCGGCGATGTCTGCGTTACCTGCCTGAAATGCGTGTGGAAGCTCGGTGTGCTCATGCGGGCTTCACGGGCCAACTGATTCACATCCAGAGCCGTGGCATACCCGGCATGGATGAGGCGGATGGCGCGGGAGATTCGCCCGAAATGGCCTTCCATATCCAGGGCGGCCCGCATGGCGCCGCCCTGGGCGCCCGTCAGGACCCGGAAGTAGATCTCACGCACCATCGCCGGCCCCAGGATCCGGCTGTCTTCAGGCGACGCCATGATTTCGAGGAAGCGTTCCACGGTGGCCCCGAGAGCCGGCTCCATCTCGGAGGACAACAGGCCGCAGGGTGATGCCGACGCGGGTATTCCGGCTTCCTCCAGCTCGATCATCAGTTCTGCCGCCAGCGGTATGTCGAGATGCAGGTAGATGGCCAGCAAAGGCCTTTCGGCAGAGGCATCGGTCTCCATCGTGAACGGCACCGGAATGGAGACCGCCAGGTAGTGCTGTGCATCGTAGACGTAGGTTCGGTTGCCCCAGTAACCGCGCTTACGCCCCTGACAGACGATGACGATCCCCGGATCGTAAAGTACCGGCGTTCTCTCCAGCGGACGGTTCGAGCGCAGGAAGCGGACATCGGGCAGCGCCGTCAGATTGTAGCCTTCCTGAGGCGCCATCGACTCCAGTAACGCCACCATGCGCCGCTCGCGCTGACGGCCAGCGCTCGCCTCGATACTCATGAACCTTTGCTCCCGATCGTTTTGTGCCTTCATTCTGGGCCATTCAGGCCCGCAGGCAATCCCTCTCATAGGAATAGGCAACAAACTCAGAAGATCTCGCGTTCTGTACCGTATCCGACCGCTCTAGGATGGCCAGATCCACCCTCAAACAGAGAGCAACGCCATGAAACAGAGCAAGACCCTTCTCATTACCGGTGTCAGCAGCGGGTTCGGCCAGGCCCTCGCCGAGGCCGCCCTTGCAGCCGGGCATCGGGTGATTGGCACCGTGCGCCAGGCCGACGCGGTTGCAGAATTCGAAGCCCACACATCCGGCAACGCCTATGCCCGTCAGCTTGACCTGACCGACACCCCGGCCATTGCCCGGGTCGCGGAAGATATTGAGACCAGCCTCGGCCCCGTTGATGTCCTGGTCAATAACGCCGGCTATGGCCATGAGGGCATCCTGGAAGAATCGCCGACCGAGGAAATGCGCCGGCAGTTCGAGGTCAACGTGTTTGGTGCGGTCGAACTGACCCGGGCACTGCTCCCCTTCTTCCGCCAGCGCCGGGCCGGACACATCATCAACATCACATCAATGGGTGGGTACATCACCATGCCCGGCATCGCCTACTACTGCGGCAGCAAGTTCGCGCTGGAAGGCATTTCCGACACCCTGGGAAAGGAACTGGCCCCATTCAATATCCACGTCACGGCCGTGGCGCCGGGCTCCTTCCGGACCGATTGGGCAGGCCGCTCCATGCGCCGATCGCCCCGGCAGATTGCCGATTACGATGCCCTGTTCGATCCGGTCCGCCAGGCCCGCCTGGAGAAAAGCGGCCAGCAACTCGGGGACCCCTGCAAAGCCGCCAAGGCCATGCTGGAGATTATTGAAAGCGACACGCCTCCCGCGCATCTGCTGCTGGGAAGTGATGCCCTCAAACGGGTACGGGATCGACTGGCCGGCATGGCCCGGGAAATCGAAGACTGGGAGGCCCTGACGGTCTCGACGGACGGTTGATCCGACAGCCAGCGCCCTTATCCGCCCTTTGATGATCCGGTCGTCATCGCGAATCGACGGCCGGATTCTCCTTGCGAACCAGTAGAATGCAGATAACAACGTGAAGAAGTTCCGTACGCTGATCTCGCGCGACCGCAAGAAATTCGATACCACGACTCACAGGCTGAGATGAGCCAGCACTCTAACCCTGCCCGTCAATTCAGGGTTTGATTATGGATTAAAGGTCAAAAGGCAGGATCAGCGCCAAAAGCCGCGACCAGCCCCATTCGCTCCATTGTCACTTAGAGGCTAAGCACCTTCTGGCTGAATTCCGAGGAGCATTTCTCCGACGCGGCGGCGAGCTGTTCCTTGATATAGGCTGAATTATTTTCTACGAGTGCCTCATAACTTACGGTGCCATTGTCGTCTTTCGAGTTGTAAACGCAGTGCCCCACTGCAACCGCTTTCGCCTGGGCGATGTCAATGAGCTGCATCTCTGCGGTGTACATGACGAGATAATCCGAGAAATTGAAGCCGTCATAGATGAATTGCCAGCCCGTTGTCTGCACATCAATGGCATACGCGCTTCCAGACAAACTCTTGGCGATGACGGCGAGATCATCAGAATCGGTGGGTTCATTGGCCTGCCCTACCAGGGTCATGCCGTACTGCTTGGCCAGCTTTTGAGCCAGCGTGTTCGCAATCCTGTTTGACGGGTCTTCAATGTTGTCATTTTCGACCAGGTCATTGCCTTCGGAAATCGCGGCAACGGCCCCCACAGCGCCCAGCATGCCTTTTGTTGACGTCATGGCGACAAAACTCGGGCTTTCCCGATCGGTCGTGGTCAGACTATGGTCCGGAAGCTGTTTCTTCACTTCGTTGGCAATCGGCACATTGGTTGTCGCACAGCCTGTTACGAGAAGCGTGGCCAGAATGAGCAAGTATTTCATGCTTGAATTCCCTTCTTCTTTATTTTGGTTGTCAGCTAGCGTTTAGCCCTTTTTAAGCTTTCACAAGCGGCGCGCTTCTGAGAAGTTGGCGCCCGCTCTCTGCGCGTCTGCGCGATCACGCAAACACAGCGTAGGCTTTTGAATAGTAGATATTTTTGCCGGGCTATCAGTCAGAACATGTAAATAAAATGGGCATTTATGTAATTGGGAACCGAGAGACCCGTTTTGTCAGTGCTCGTCCATTTTGATCATTCGGATAACTGCCGCCCCCAGCTCTTTCAACGCCGCATTACGGGCCTTGAAGTCGGCGTCTGTATCCGAGATATAGATCGTGACGATTCTCGGGTCGCCGTCGTCCGGCGTAATCAGTGCCACGATGTTCCGGTTGTGGTCGCCGCTGCCGGACTTGTCGGCGATCTTCCAGCTTGAGGGCGCGTCGTCTCGCAGTAGTGCTTGAGTCACGCCGCCATGGCTCATCCACGCCACCAACTGGTCGCGGGAGCTGGTGGTCAATGCGTCCCCCAGCAACAGCTTCTGCAGGGTGTCGATCATGACGACGGGCTTTGTGGTGTCCCTGGGATCGCCGGGTTCCCAGGTGTTCAGGGCCGATTCATACCGGTCTGAACGGGTGACGGAATCTCCGATGCGTCGCAGGAACTGCGTGACCGCCTCCGGACCGCCCAGGTGTCTGATCAACAGGTTGGTCGCGGTGTTGTCGCTCATATCCAGCGCGGCGTAGCACAGCTCATCCAGGGTCATACTCTGCCCGACGCGCTCTTTGGTGACCGGCGCGTAAGACAGGATATCGTCCTGGTGAACGGGCAGTTCGTCGGACAGGGACATCTTGCCCGCATCGACCTGCGCCAGTACGGCGCCGCAAAGCGGCACCTTCATCGTGCTGTTCATCAGGAAACGCTCGTCTGCGCGATGGGACCAGGAAAAATCCGAGCCCGTGTCCGTCATGGCGAGGCCAACCCGTGCGTCCAGCTGGTCCTCGACCTGTTCAACCGTGTCGGACAGATCTTCCAGAGCCGTCTTTGCAACGGCCCCCGTCGTCATGAAGAGCCCGAGGGCAAACCCCAGTGCAGCGCGAGGGAGAATTGAATTGCCAAGGCGCATGAACCGTTCCTTTGTTGATGCCAGATGAGGGGAGCATAATGAACTAAGCCCAGTTAAATGAACACGTTAAACGCCACTCTCAATCGCCACACTGGACCGCATCACGGCCTTGTCCCGCCCTGGCGGCGCACCGAACAGTTTGCGGTAGTCGCGGCTGAACTGGGACGGGCTCTCGTAACCGACCTGGTAACCCACACTGGCCACTTCCTGCTCGCTGAACAGCAGCCGGCGGGCTTCCTGCAATCGCACCCGTTTCTGGAACTGCACCGGCGTGAGCTGGGTAATGGCCTTGAAATGCCGATGGAAGGACGCCGGGCTCATGTTTGCCATGTTGGCCAGGTCCGCGACCTTGAAGGGCTGTTGATAGTTCGCGTGCATCCAGGCGGTGACCCGACCGATGCGGGCGGTGTCGCTGTCTTTCATGCCGATCTGCTGCAAAGCTGGCCCCAGCGGGGAGCGAAGCAAACGCCAGCCGATTTCCCGGCGGATGAGCGGTTCCATGACCTCGCGATCGATCGGCTGGTCGAGCAGCCGGAGCAGGCGGATGACAGGATCGTACAGTTCCCCGGGCACCGGTGCCGTCGCCAGCGCCGTTCGTTTGGGGCCTCGATAAGCTATCTCCGGATGAGCCACCAACAGTTCGGAAACCATCGCCGGGTCGATCGACAGGCTGAGCGCCAGATACGGCTTGTCCGGCGTCGCCTCAATGATGCGAGAGTTCACGGGCAGGTTGACCGACGCGAACAAGCAGTCGCCCTGACCATAGTGAAAGGCCTGCTCCCCGATGGCCGTGACCTTGGCCCCCTGCAAGACGATACAGAACGAGGTTTGATACAGCGCCCGAATGGTGCCACTGGGTTCCGGCGCGCGGGTCAGCCGCAGTCCGTCGATGGCGGTCTCCGGCCCGTGGGCCAGCCACTGCTGCTCGACAAGATCGCGCAGCCGGTTCAGGGTGGGATGGTCCGGTTGCATCGGAATGACGTTGGGTTGAGCGGTCATGGGCGCCTCCTGTGCTGATCCGATCATAGGCTTTCCGGCGCCACAATTCAGCACGGCCAGCCTCCGCAACAGACCTGATTGATAGGATCGTGCAATCGTCTGAGAGTTTCCACCAGCCCGATCGACCCTGCGCCAACGTAGCATGAGTCCACGGCCCTGCCCCGGCAGGTGCATCCATCAAAAGGAGAGGACTCGCTATGACGACACCCAATATGCCCCAATCCAGTCAGGACACCCCCCTGCGCCTTCGGACACTGGGCCACTCCGGCCTGTTTGTCTCGGAACTGTGCCTGGGCACCATGACCTTCGGCGGCGAAGACGGCATCTGGGAGCTGATCGGCCAGTTGCAGCAGGATCAGGCCAATGAGCTGGTGAAAACCGCCCTCGATGCGGGCATCAATTTCATCGACACCGCCAACGTCTATGGTGGTGGCGCCAGCGAGCGCATCACCGGGCAGGCCCTGAAAAATCTGGGCGTTCCCCGTGAGGATATCGTGCTGGCCACCAAGGTGCTCGGCCCGATGGGCGACAGTCCCAACGCCCGCGGGGCGTCCCGGGGTCACATCATGACCCAGTACAAGGCCAGTCTGGAGCGCCTGCAAACGGACTACATCGACCTGTACCAGATCCACGGCTTCGATCCGGCCACGCCAATCGAGGAGACCCTGGAGGCGCTGAATACCCTGGTGCAGCACGGCCATGTCCGCTACGTCGGCCTGTCGAACTGGGCCGCCTGGCAGGTGATGAAGGCCGTCGGCATTACCCGGGCCCGCCAACTGTGTCCGATCCTGTCGCTGCAGGCTTACTACACGCTCGTGGGTCGGGATCTGGAACGCGAGGTGATCCCCATGCTGGAGTCCGAGGACATCGGCCTGATGGTATGGAGCCCATTGGCGGGCGGTTACCTGTCCGGTAAGTACGAAGGCCCGAACGTGTCGGAAGAAAACCGCCGTGCCAAGTTCGACTTCCCGCCGGTGAACCGGGAACGCGGCAGCGAAGTCATCGCCGTGATGCGGGAAATCGCCGCCGGTAAAACGGTGGACGGCCAGCCCGTCTCGGTCGCCCAGATCGCCCTGGCCTGGCTGCTGCACCAGAACGCCGTGACCAGCGTCATCGTCGGCGCCAAACGGGTCGACCAGCTGCAGGACAACATTCGGGCCGCCCAGGTACGCTTCTCGGACGACGAACTGGCCGCCCTGGATGACGTCAGCCGGCTGCCGGCTGAATATCCGGGCTGGATGCTGGAGCGTCAGGGCGGGTATCGCTCCTCGAATTAAGGCGGAACAGGAACAGCCCCGGTCGTCCACGCATTGAATAGGGACCGGGGCGCCCTGCCAGATAAACACGCTATAGTTTGGAAACCATTTCCGTACGACAACAACAGGGAGCGTGAAACCATGATCGAGAAGTTACTGCCTATCAAAGGCGAATGCCGTTGTGGCCGTGTGGGTATCCAGATTGATGCGGCGCCAATCCTGACGATGGCGTGCCACTGCACGGGATGCCAGAAGATGAGTTCGAGCGCCTACTCGCTGTCGGCCCTCGTTCCCGGCGAGGCTTTTTCTGTCACGCGCGGCGATCCGGTGATTGGCGGGCTTCGCGGCAACGATGTGCGGCATTTCTTCTGCCCGGATTGCATGAGCTGGATGTTCACGCGGTTCGACGACTCAATGCCTTTCGTCAATGTGCGCCCAACCATGCTGGACGACCACAGCTGGTTCGTACCGTTTGTCGAAACCTACACCAGCGAAAAACTGCCCTGGGCGACCACGCCAGCGACCCACAGCTTCGAGAAGTTTCCTCCGCCGGAATCCTATGAGGGCCTGGCGCAGGAGTATGCGCAAAGCCTCCAGAAGTAACAGGAGTCCCCGAGGCGAAAAGAGGCGCCGGCGATAGCGTTCAGATTTTCGACATAGCGGTTTCGGAGAAGCGGTGTCTGGCGGTCGTTGGCATACTGGAAAGTCATCATGCTGACGCGATCTTCTAGCGTGAGCACACAGTGAAAACCACAATGGATCGATAACGGTTTTTCAGGAATGGAATAGAGATGAAACCCTTAAAAGCCCTGGTCACGATGGCCCTGCTGACGACCGCATCCTTTGCCCATGCCAACGACTCATTCCGGCTTGCCAATGGCAAGCTGATCCAGGAAGGGCAAAGCAAGCAGGAGATTCTTTATATTGCTGGCGATCCCGTTAACCGGGAGGTTGAGACGATCGCAGTCGATGACGGCGCCGGCGGGAGTCCCGTTAAACGGGAAATCCTGACCTACCGTTTGCAGAGCTCGCTGGGCGGTCAATCCCTGGTGGTCATAACCGTCGAGAACAATACGGTGGTTGCTGTTGAGGCCACGCAAGAGAACAGACTGTAGGCTCCCGACGCCGGAAACCCGGCCCCGGCGTCGGCAACCTGGGTCGATCAGTCACAAGGCTGGCCGCGCCACCTGGAACGATACGGCAACGCAAACAGGTACAGGCCTGAGACCAGTTGCAGGAAAAGCGGCGGCAACGGCGCGTAGGTCAGCCACATTGGCGGCTCACCCGAGGCCACCGCCCTGAACGCGAAGTTGGCGATGACGGTGAGCGTGAAAACGATCGACAGCCAACGATGGCCCTGCCGCATCCAGAGACTCCGGTTCATGTCGAGGCCTCCGCTGCGGATTGTGACCGGGCTTCGATCATCTTCCATCCGTTGCCGGACGGATCGCGGAAACCGGCGTCCACGGCGCCATACCGGTCGATCGGCTCCTGGGTGAACTCCACCCCCAGCCTGCTCAGCCGCTCGTAGGCCGCGCGGCAATCCTCCACATGGAGCACCAGCGGTGGCATGGCCCCCTTGGCCACAACCTCACTCAGAGTCCGCGCTGTCGCGTCATCGTGGACCGGCGGGCCCGGCTTGAACAAACCCAGCTGGAACGAGGGCTGCTCCGGGTGCTGCACCGTCAGCCAGCGATAGTTCCCGTTGCGCACGTCCGTATGGACCCGAAACCCCAGCCGTTCAACATAGAACGTCAGCGCTTCGTCCTGGTCCCGGACATACAGACCAACCACACCAATACCTTGTGTCATAGAAGATCCTCCGTTGATGGGCGGTCCATTCTCTCAACGGAGGTCTTCCGTCGCTTCTCCAAAACTGCCATCTTGAGGTCCGGACGATCAGCGGCGCGCACCATGCATTCGGGGACGTTTTCCCGGTCATCCGGAGACGACCGCTCACGTGCACGGAGCTGCCCCGGGTTCTCACCGGTGATGTCACGGAAAATGCGCCCGAAGGTTCCCAGGCTTTTCCAACCCGTCTGAAAGGCGATGTCCGTGATCGGGAGGTCCGTGTCGCGAAGCAGTGCGACGGCCCGCTCGATGCGGCGGGTCAGCAAATAACGATGCGGCGGAACGCCAAACGCTTCCTTGAACGAGCGGGCAAAGTGCGACGCCGAAACGGCGCTGACCTGCGCCAGGCGATGAATCGGCCACGCTTCGTGGGACGCGCGATCCATCCGGTCTTTCGCGCGAAGTAGCCGTCGCAACAGTTCGGGGCTCTGGGCCATGTTTGCTGTTCACTCCCAACCTGTGACGGCCCTGCCAGAACAGCGACGTGAACGAACCCGGCCACTGGCGCTTGAGCAGGCCAAGGCCCCGTCCCTGGTTGAGTCGTCTTTTGATTATTATGTTATCGGAAATACCCGACTATTTTATCGCACTGCCCCGTTCCTTGATGCCTTCGAAACTGACCCGGCCTTGCGCATCGACATGGCAGGTTACGTTATGCACAGCATTGCCGTGCCCGCGAATATTGATATGCAGTTCGAAAGGCTGTCCGGGTCGGTAGCTTCCCGCGTTGGTTTCTTCCTCAAGCGGATAGCCGGTGAGGGCCTTCCCCTCAGGCTGCTGCACCGTTTTTTTCCCGGCATTGCTCGACCAAATGCTGCGCTTTTTTCGCCGGCACCTCCGCCCACGCGTGAGCGGCCGTCAGAACGGACAGGGCCAAGGCAGGCAAAGTGACACGCTCGGCCAGTCTGGTGAATCGCATACGTTCCTCCGTGTTGGCTGTGCCACCAGTGTAGGAAAAAAAACGGGCCGGATTGAACCGCCCTCCGCGTGACACCTCTTTAATGGGTGCTATGAACAAGAACGACAAACCATGCCTCTTTTGACCACACCGGCTTGAATCCGGCCTGGCCCATTCCTAGGCTGGGCAGGTATCACAGTCTTGGGAAGGCGTCGCAAAAGCTCCAGGGGTAGGTTGGGCTGACGCAGGAAGCCCAACAATGAGCGGGCACCGGACGTTCCCGTTATCGCGGACAGGCTTGGAACATGAGGTCTCAAAAATCCGCTTGGCGACCCTTGGATTGGATGAGATTGGCCGCAAACCCGGCTTGTTGGGCTTCCTGCGTCAGCCCAACCTACGATACTGGCGCATGAGTATGCGCAAACCACGGGGCGTTAGAACAACCCGAGTGAAGGCCGCAAGCCGTTCCTGGGGGATAGAAACGACACACCGTGCCTCTTTTGACCACACTGCCTTGAATCCGGATCGGTCCATTCTTAGGCTGGTCAGGTATCACATTCAAAGGCAGGGCCTGCCCCCAAATAAAGAGGGCTGCACGGTGAGGCGAATAACGTCCGTGGTCTGGTATCGATTGACGGTCATTGCGCGATGCGCGTGGCCCTTGATTACGGCAAGAACCGTCATTAACCCCAGCGGTCAGGTCCTGCTATGAAAGTGCCGTCAAGCACCAGCTTTGCGCTGATCGGAGCCGGCCTGATTGCCATCAGTTACGGCCTGGCACGCTTCGCCTTTGGTCTGTTTGTCCCTCCCATTCGCGATGACCTGGCACTGACGCCGGAGGTCATCGGTGTCATCGGCGCTCTGCCGCTGATCAGTTTTTCACTGGCCACATTGGTTGCGCCGATCGTTGCCATTCGTTTCGGGGCTCGCAATACCACCGTGCTTTCCGGCGTGTTCGGCGTGGTGGGGTTGGCGGTGATCAGTCAGGCTTCAGGCGCCCTGTCGCTGGGGGTGGGCGTGTTTGCCTGCGGCATTTGCACGGGATTGATGATGCCGGCGCTGACCGCGGCCATGCAGGCCCTGGTCAATCGATCGCTGCACGGGCGGGTCAGCTCGGTGATGAACGCCGGGACCAGCGTCGGTGTGATCGTGGCCGTGCCAGCCATCCTGTTTGTCGCCAGTGCCTGGCGTTCGGCGTATCTCGTCTTTGCCATTCTGGCAGCGGTCGGGGTCATCGCCGCCCGCACCTTTATTCCGTCGGTATCGCGTGTCACGCCCCTGAACGCGGCCCCACCTCCGCCGATCACGCGACTGCACTGGTGGCGGCTTTTCCGGCTCTCGCTGTTTGCCTTCGCGATGGGCTTTGTGTCCGCCGCCTACTGGATCTTTGCTCCGGACCTGATGGTGAACCTCAGTTCCCAGCCGCCGAGTGCCACCGGTTGGCTGTGGCTGGCGGTTGGCATCGCAGGCCTTGGAGGCGCAGTGGTGGCCGATCTGGCCGACCGCAACAACCCGCCCATCACCCAGGCCCTGATGCTGATGATGCTGGCGGCAAGCCTGGCCCTGCTGGCAGCCAGTCCGAGTCAGTTGGTGATCACCGCGTTTTCGGCGCTGGTGTTTGGTCTGGCCTATATGAGTCTGACCGGACTCTACCTGATGACCGGCATCCGCCTGCTGCCGGGCCGGTTGTCGATGGGGCCGGTGCTGCCCTTTATGGCGATCTCGCTCGGCCAGGCCACGGGTTCACCCGCCGTCGGCCTGCTGGTCAAGACGTTCGGTTACGCCGATGCATTTGCCATGTTCTCCGCCATCGGCGTTGTCGTGGCTTTGCTGTCACCGCTCTATCCCCGCCACATCGACCAGGAGCCCGAGGAAGTCGAAGAGGATGAAACGGGCCTGCAGGCCGCTTATGACTACCAGCTCCAGGGCGAGGACGGCGAGCCTTGGGAAGATCACGGGCTGCCCAAGTCGGGGACGGCGCCCAAGCTTGAGACGGAAGAGAATCGGAGCTGAAAGACGGTTATCCACCGCAGGTTCAAAGCCAGCCACAAGTCCGTGAACCCGCCGGGCGACTTCAGAACGACCAGTTCGCCGACCGGGTCAGCAACACTTCTGAGGGTTGGGATAACAACCGGGTCAGCAGGGGCGGTTCAAACTGCCGCCGGATGCTGACTGCGTAAAACTCCTCGAACACGCCGGGCAACGCGCCGTAATCCACCAGGCTGCCCCGCTCCAGCTCGTCACGGACCACGACCGGCGGCAATACCGCAAAGTGGCGTGTGTCCCGCGCCAGCAGACGCATCATCGCCATGTCGTCTACCTCCGCGACAATACGCGGGCTGATGCCGTGATAGTCGCACAGTTGGTCGAACGCATGGCGGATGTTGTTCTCCGGTCCCGGCACGATCAGGCTGCGCTCCACCAGCAATTCGGGAAACGTCTCCACACCGGTTACACCCGGCGGGCCAATCACGCTGACGCCCTGTCGGGCAATGCGACGCGAGCGCCACGGGTTCTTTTCATCGCCATGGACAGGCTGGTTGGACAACACCAGGTCCAGTCGGTGGGCTGAGAGCCGGCGGATCAGGTCGTCCAGGGTGCCGCTCTGAATGATCAGCTCGATGTCGTCTCGCCCGAGCAGGGGTTTCAGGAACCCTTCCTGAAAGTTGCGGGAAAGGGTCGCCACCGCCCCGATCCGGAGGCTTTCCCGGTTGGCCTGGATGCCGGAGCTGAACAGCTCCGTGAGTTCCTCGCCCTGCCGGAAGATATCTTCGGCATAGCCGAAAGCCACGCGGCCGGCCTCTGACAGCTTCAGCCGGCGGCCCTCCCGGATGAACAGCGCGTAGCCGAGACTGTCCTCCAGTTTGCGGATCTGGCCCGACAGCGCCGACTGGGAAATGTGGAGGGACTCCGCGGCACAGGTCAGGTGTCCGGTTTTGGCCACAGTCCAGAAATAGAACAGGTGATGGTAATTCAGTTTCATGGCAATTGTTCTCTAAAAAAGAACGATAGGATCTTTTTAAACCATTTTTTATATGAATGCATTCCCGGCAAAGTAAGCACAACGTCAACGGGAGGCCTTTATGAACGACCTTGCAACCGTATTTTCCATGCCAGCGCTCCTGGCCTGGCTCCTTCTGCCGGTGTCGCTCCTGCTGCTGGCGGGCTTCACGGGCTGGCAATCCAGCACACGGACCACCGGGCTCTGCTGGCGCCTCGCCAGCCGCCTGCTGGTGCTCTCGATCAGGGCCACCGCCCTCATCGGCGTTCTGCTGGTGGTCGATGCCTGGATCGCCGACACCGGCCTGCCGGAGATGGGCCATCGCCTGGGGCTCCAGCCCGATGGACTGGCCGTCTGGATGGCCCTGATGGTGGGCTTCATTGGCTGGGTCATTCTCCGCTACGCGGACACCTACCTGCTGGGCGATCCCGCACGCCATCGCTTCCTGCCCTGGTTCCTGACCACGCTGGCGAGCGTCCTTCTCCTGGTTTTCACCAACAACCTGCTGGTCCTGGCCGGGGCCTGGATCGGTGTCAGCCTCGCCCTGCATCACCTGCTGACCCTGTACCATGACCGCCCGGAAGCCCGTCTCGCGGCGTTCCAGAAGTTCATCGTCAGCCGTATCGGCGACATCTGCGTGATGACCGGCGTCTGGCTGCTCTACCGCCACTACGGCACCTTCGACCTGCCTGCCATGATCACATCCGCCGGTGACACGGCCCAGGGCAGCACCCATCTCGAGATCGCCTCGGTCCTGTTCGCCGTGGCAGCGCTGCTGAAGTGCGCCCAGGTGCCGTTCCATGGCTGGCTGCTGCGCGTCATGGAAGCGCCGACGCCGGTCTCCGCACTGCTCCATGCGGGCGTCATCAACCTTGGGGGCTTTCTCTGGCTGCGACTGTTCCCGGTACTGGACGGTTTCTCCCCGGGGCATCTGGTCCTGCTCGCTGTCGGCGGCCTGACGGCGGTGGTCGGGGTGCTGACGATGATGAGCCAGGCCTCCGTCAAACACGCCTTGGCGTGGTCCACGTCGGCCCAGATGGGCTTCATGCTGTTCGAGATCGGCATGGGCGCCTACACCCTGGCCTTCCTGCACCTGTTGGCTCACTCGCTCTACAAGGCCCATTCGTTCCTGGCTTCGGGGCGCACGGTGTCGGCGTCCCGGGTGGCGCCTTTCGCAACGGCCGATCTCCGTTCGCGCCTGGCCTGGAGTGCGGCCGTCGCCGGTTTCGGGCTCGCTCTCCTGTGGCTGAACCCGGGCCTTGTGGAGAATAACCCGGTGCTGGGCGCCATGCTGATCCTGGCAATTTTCGGGTCGGTGCTCGGTCTGCCGGCGGGTATCCGCCTGCGTCAGAAGCTGCTCCTGGGCGGCCTGGCCGTTGGCCTGATACCGATTTATGGGCTCGCCCACTGGCTGCTGGGCCCGGTCGTCGCCCCGCACTTCACCGGACCACTGCCCCTGGCGGGTGTGGTGATCGGACTGCTGATGGTCGGCACCCTCGCCCTGGTCTCACTGATCCTGCTGCTGAATCCGCAGAGCCGGATAGCCCGAACGCTGCGATTCCACGTGAGCAACGGCTTCTACCTGATGTTGCCTTTTGACCACCTGACAACGCGGCTGGCGAACAGCCTCGCCTGGCGGCAACCGGCTGAGGCGGCGTCGAAGAACGATCTGTCCATCCTGGGAGACAAGTCATGAATCAGGTCAGCGTATCCCGCTTTGGTAAACCGGCACTGGCGTCCGACCAGAAAGACGCCCTGACCCGGGCAACGTCCGTGATTCCACCCAGCTGGCCGCTGGACCGGTGGATTGCCGTCAACCCCTGGTGGGGCCTGCGGCACCTTCCCGCCGAGCGGGCCTCCCGCATTCCCGGCGCGCGGGCCAAGACGTCCATGCTGATGCCTCCCGCCTTCTACCGCGATGCCTGGCAACGGGGCCGCATCCGGGAAGAAGACCTGCGAGACGCCCAGCGCGAGAGCGACGGCCATGCGACGCGGGACACCCTGCTTGCCGCCCTGAAAAAAGGCGACACGGACAGTGGCCTGGCGGCGCCCTCGGTCCTCGACCAGACGTTCGGCAGCAGCGCCAGCCCGGCCATGGTGGCCGTTCGGCAACAGGTCGCGCGAACCTGCGGACTGTTCTTCGATACCCGGCAGTCGCGGTGGCTGGTGGACCTGGCGTCTGACGGGCTCTTTGCGAGCTGGCTGGAGCAAAGCCGGCACGACCCGCTCCTGGACCGCCGGACCGGTCTCGCCGGGGCCCGGTCGATCCTGAAAGACATGCCGGCCGCCCCGGCACAGGCCAGCAACTGGGCCATCGGTATCCTGAACCTCTCGGCAAGCGAACTGGAGGCACTGGCACACCGGCTGCTGTTCGAGCTCGTTGGCTGGAGCGCCTGGTGCAAGGGCGTCGAATGGCAGGCCGCGCTGGATGGTGGCGCAGCCAACCTGTGCGACCAACTGCTGGTGATTCTGCTGGTCTGGGAGGCGATTGGCGTCCATCTGGCAGCGCCGGAGCAGCGGCACCAGTGGCAGGCGGCCTGGAACACCTACCTCAAAGGCGCGACGCAATCCCATGACCCGACACTGTGGCTCTGGCACCGCGCTTACGAGCGGGGCTATCAGCGGGAACTGATCGGCACGCTGACTGGTTCCAGAGATCCGGTGAGCACGGCGGCGCCGGCCGGGGCCGACAGCGAGATCCAGGCCGTGTTCTGCATCGACGTGCGGTCCGAGGTGATGCGCCGCCATCTTGAGGCGGCGTGCCCGACGGTCCAGACCCTCGGCTTCGCCGGCTTCTTCGGTATGCCGGTGACGCACCGGGGGCTGGGACCGGAGGACGACATGCCCAGGCTTCCGGGACTGCTGGCTCCGGTCTACCGGCTGGTGGACTCCACCGGCGACCGTCAGGCGGATCGGACACAGCACCAGGCCGCCAGCCAGCGCGAGATGACCCGGCAGACGGTGCGTAAGGCCAAGTACAGCAGCCTGTCCAGTTTCACGCTGGTCGAAACCACCGGACTGGCCTGGGGCTGGAAGTTGCTCCGCGACAGCCTGCACCGGAACCGTACGAAGCCGGCCACGTCCACCCCGGCCAAGAGCGGCCTTTTTCAGCGCTATGGCGGTGACCCGGTGTCCGACCCTGAAAAAGTCGACCTCGCCGAACGGATGCTGCGCGGCCTGTCGCTGACCACCGGCTTCGCGCCGCTGCTGGTGTTCGTCGGGCATGGCAGCCATACCGACAACAATCCACACCAGGCCGGGTTGGCATGCGGTGCCTGCGGGGGCCAGAACGGCGGAGTCAATGCGGCACTGGCGGCCCGTCTGATCAATGATCCCCAGGTCCGTGCCGGCCTGGTGGCACGGGGCATCCGCATTCCCGACTTCACGCTCGCGCTGGCTGCGGAACACTGCACGGTGACGGATCGGGTCACGGTCCTGAATCGCGAGCAGGTGCCGGACAGCTACCTGAAAAAGCTGATCCGCCTGGAAAATGCCTTCACCGATGCGGCCCGGCGCAGCCGCCGGGAGCGGGCTGCGGCCCTGGGCCTCGCCGGCCATGACGACGACCGCCTGCGGCAACACATGACCAAACGTACGATGAACTGGTCCGAAGTCCGGCCGGAATGGGGGCTGGCGAACAATGCGGCCATCATCTTCGCCGACCGTTCCCGGACGCGGGGGCTGAACCTGAAGGGACGCACGTTCCTGCATGACTACAAGCCCTCGCAGGATCCGGATGGCACCGTGCTTGAGGCCCTGATGACCGCGCCGATGGTGGTGGCCAACTGGATCAACCTGCAGTACCTGGGCTCGGTGGCGGCGCCGGAGACCTTCGGTGCGGGCAACAAGCTGCTGCATTCGGTAGTCGGCGGCAACGTGGGCGTGATCGAGGGCAACGACCCGGACCTGCGGATCGGCCTGGCGCTCCAGTCCGTCCACGACGGCGAAGCCTGGCGCCACGAGCCCGTGAGACTCAACGTGTTCATCGACGCCCCTCGCCAGCTCATCGAGCGGATCCTGGCACAGCAACCCGATGTGGCGCGACTGGTGGAGAACCATTGGCTGTGGCTGTTCCGTTTCGCCGGGGACGGCGTCGAGCAGTACCGCAACGGCGACTGGCAGGCGTGCTGACAACCGCCGGTCCGCGCCCTGGATGGTCGTGGGCCGGCTTTTCACGACCGGCACATGCCGGCCGATCAAGCCGTGCCTCACCGATGCCCCTGCAATCCGGAATTCCGTCCGATCACGACAATATGTTATAACGTATCACATTTTTGCTCGACAGCCCGTCGCCTGATGAACCCGTCACATGGACCGGTACGTCACTGGATAAGGCGATGTTCGGATCGAGTACACCGCGTCAGGAGATAGCATGATGGTCAAGAGAGAACGCGACCGGTTGGAGCGCCGGTTGATCAAGGCGCTGACCCGATCCTGTGAGGACGCCAAGCCCATAATTCCCGGCTTCACCTGGCTGACTCACGAGGTCGATTACCAGCGATTTCCCGGAAGCCTGATGGTGACCTGGGTGTTCGATACCGATGCCAACCTTGCCCAGGCACTGAAGAGCGGCGACCGACGGCGAATACAGGATCTTACGGCCGGAGCATTGGCCGACGCCGGTGTTGAGGTGGACGATGTAGCTCAACACGTGGACCTGGACAGCGAAGAGGCGTGCCTGCGGACCCATGCCGGCAACTGGCAGCAACGCTTGAAAACCAGGTCAGCGAGGCACTGAATGGCGGCGAAAATCGATTCCCCCTGCCAGTCGCTGTGCCAGCTCAAGGGCGGGCTTTGCACCGGCTGCGGCCGCACGACGGAGGAAATCCGTCACTGGAAATCCATGAAGCGGCCCGAAAAGATGAGAGCGTCCAAACGGGCGGAACAGCGGCTGAAGAAGATAGCTTCCGGCTGACGTCCTATGAGCAAACCCCATATCGGGTCGTCATCAGTCATCGGGTCCGCTCGCGCGGTAATGGCCCGAAAAGGAGGATTCAAGAAATCGGCGATACGGAGGTGGCCATGCCTCAGCCGCTGCCAAGCAGGGCCACGTCACATTTCACAATTATCGACAACAAAAGTCTAAGGTCTGCCGCACCAGCGCCGATATGATGATGGAAGCACCCTTACCGAAAACAAGACCATAACGCTCAACGGCCTACTGCGGGGTTAGCTGTTCGTGATCCTCTTCAAACCGCTGCGTTTTGCCTTTGCCCTGTTGTGGCTGTGCCACTGGCAACTGGCCCACGCGGACCAGAAGCCTGTTACCGTGTTGCCCTCTTCACCGATCGAGGCCCACTTCCAGTACTGGGAAGATCCGGACGGCCAGGCCACGATGGATCAGGTACGGGCACTGCCGGACGACCAGTGGCAAACCAATCCGACGGACAGCGCCACCTTTGGGATCACTGAATCGGCCTACTGGCTGCGGTTTGCGGTCCGGAACCAGACGCCGGAACGGGTTAACCTGATCGCGGAAATCAGCTACTCGCAGCTGGACGACGTGATTTTCCATGAGTTCGACGACGACCGGGAAACGCACACCTTCAAGACCGGCGACACCCGCCCCTTCTATCCGCGGGAAGTGGATCACCCCAGCATGCTGATGCGTTTCGAGCTGGAACCCGGACAGGTCAAGACGATTTACGTGCGCGCCCAGACGGAAGGCTCGCTGGTCCTGCCATTACGGGTCTGGCGGGAGAATAAATTCTTCGAGGCCGCCGCAAACGAGCAGAAGCTGCACTTCTTCTACTACGGCAGCCTGGCCGTCATCATCCTGATCAACCTGGCGGTCTTCCTGACGCTGCGGGAAAAGCTGTACCTGTTTTACGCCCTGGCCATTAGCGGCTATTTGCTGTTCTTTACGTCCATCAAGGGCTACAGCTTCCAGCATATCTATCCGCAGTTCCCGGCCCTGCACGCGCGGGCGCTGCTGGTGTCGATGCCGATTCTGGCGTTTTTCTCGGTTCTGTTCTGCCGGGAGTTCCTGAAGATCAATACCCACAGCCCGCGGCTGGATATCGCCATTCGGGGGATGATCCTGTTCGAAGCGTTCAATTTCGTCGCCGCCCTGACGCTGAGTTACAACCACGCCGTGATGCTCTCGTCCATGTCGGCGCTGGTGTTCTTCTCGCTGTTGTTCGTGGCAGGCCCGATCACCTGGGCGGCCGGCGTGCGGGCCGGCGCCTTTTTCACGCTGGCCTGGACGCCGCTCACCGTTGGCGTTCTTGCGACCGCCGGTCGCGCCCTGGGGTTCTTTCCCGCCACGTTCATCACCGAATACGCGATGCAGATCGGCTCGGGCCTGGAAGCGTTTATCCTGACCCTGGCTCTGGCCGACCGCCTGTATCGCGAACGGGAGGATAAAATCGAGGCCCAGGCGGACAACCTGCGTAAGGAGAAGGCCCGTCACGAAGCCCACAACAAACTCACCGAGGCGATGACGCACGATCCGGTGACCGGTCTGCCCAACCGCAACCGCTTCGAGTGGATGGTCAACCAGCAGCTGCGCATGGATCCGGAGGGGCAGTACTTGGTAGGCGTCGCGAGGATCACCCGCCTCGACGAAATCAACCGCACGCTGGGCCTGAGCCGCAGCGAGCGTCTGCTCAAACGCATTGCGGAACAGATGACCGAACTGGCCTCGGAACTGCCCATCGTGGAGGGTACCCAGGATCACCAGGGACGGGATGAGCGGGTGTACCAACTGTCCGGCGACAGCTTCGGGCTACTGATCAATTCGCAGCGGGTGGATGATAGCTTCGAGGGGCTGGACCAGGCCTTGCGGCTGCTTTCGGAGCCGATCGCCCTGGACAACCTGGCCATCGAGCTACACCCGAAGTTCGGCGCTGCCAGCTACCCCGAGCACGGCGATAACGCCGCCCTGCTGATCCGCAACGCCCACGTGGGTATTGAGATTACACCCGTCGGTTCCCACGAAACCGGGCTGTACTCCCAGGACTTCGACATCTACAGCGAGAGCCGGCTGACGTTGATGTCCGATCTCCGCGAAGCCCTTCACCGGGAGCAGACGGTGTTGTTCTATCAGCCCAAAATCTGCCTTCAGAGCGGCGAGGTCACGGGGATTGAGGCGTTGATTCGCTGGCACCATCCGGAGCGGGGCTGGGTCTTTCCCAGCGACTTCATTCCCCTGGCCGAGGAAACCGGCGTGATCAACCAGCTTACCCGCTGGGCGATCGGGCGCGGCATCCAGGATCTGACGGCGCTGCTGGGTGATTACCCCGATCTGGAGGTCTCGATCAACATCTCCGCCCGGGATCTGGTCTCCGGCGAGCTCAATGCGCTGATCGAAGACCAGTTGACGCGGCACCGGATCCGCCCTGACCGGCTGACCATCGAGCTCACCGAAACCGCCGCGATGGAAGATCCGGCCACCGGGCTGCAGGCGCTGAAGACCCTGGCGGATATCGGCATACGGGTATCGATCGACGATTTCGGCAGTGGCTATTCGTCACTGTCGTACCTCAAGCAACTCCCGGCTTCGGAGATCAAGCTGGACCGCTCGCTGATCCTGGACGTGGATACCAGCGATGGTTCCAAAGTCATCGTGGAAACCGCCATCAACATGGCCCACGGCCTGGGTTACAGCGTCGTGGCCGAGGGCGTGGAAGACCAGGAGACCGCCCGTTTGCTCAAGAGCATGGGCTGCGACAAGTTGCAGGGATACTGGCTCTGCCATCCCCTGCCGATGGAGAAACTGAAACCGTGGCTGGCCGCCAGGGTGGCGTGTCCGGTCTGATCGTTTTCTGCGGGTTTTCGGGTGACCGCCAAACGGGATCAGGTCCCCTGCTCAAAGATAGCTCGCAGGCGTGCCCGGTCTTCATCCGTGAGGGAGGCTTCTTGGCTCAGCCCGATCGCCCGTCGGGCGTGGTGGGCTGCGGCGGCCTGCGTTTCGGAATCTCCACACGCCCGCAGTGAGCGGAGGGCTTTCTGCAAACGGGTGCCCACTTCAATCAACCCGGCACCGTCCCGACTGATGCCGGTAAAGGCATCGTCAAACAGATCCCGGACGTCCAGCGCCGGCACCATGACCAGGGTGCATGCCGTATCAGGCGCACTGTCCTCCGATAAGGGCTCCTGCCACCGGCTCAACAGGGCCTGGCTCTCCACGATGACGTCGATAGCCGTCCCCGGATCGTTGATCGCGGGCGATAACGCGCGGCAGGCAATCTGCGACAACACCACGAATCCATAGCGGGGATCTTCGTCGAACGTTCGGGCCCTGCCAATCTGGAACTGTTGGACAACCTCATCGGGATTCCAGCCCTCGCCATTGTTCGCGCCGCCATGCAAATAGGCCAGGGGGATGTCAGGGGCGATGCAGGTGCCCGGCAACGCCGCCACGGTGATGCAACCGTCGACGGCTTCAGCCTGTTCCTGCAATCCCCGGATGTCGATGTGCTGAAGATAACCCACCCGGCTCGTGTAGACGGCCCGTCCCGCAACTTCACCTTGGGGTGGCACGCCGCCCAGGTGAGGGGCCCGTTTGCGGGTGTCCAGGGCGACGGCGGTGGCGGCCGCGACCTTGCCCATGATCATGCCGAGGCGCCCCAGCCTGGCGATGCGGTCAATCCAGGTGACGAAGGTTAAAATCACGATGCCGAACACCAGGATCGTCAGGATGAACATCACAAAATGCCCGCCGGCATCGTAATCGCTGTTCTTCACCGCGATCAGGCCCACCAGGCTGTAGATGAACGTGCCGATAAACGCGGACAGTGCGAACTGGGAAATATCATCGGCCACCACCAGTGGAAATGCCCGGGGCGAGGCGGTGTTGCTGGCCGACGCATAGGCGGACACCATCGACCCCACCGCCAGCGATGCAATCACGAGCATGCTGGACGCCATGATCGACAACAGGGTTTCCACCGAATCGCCGGAGACTTCAGGCACGTAGTCCCCCAACCCGGTCCCATTCGCCATCTGCGCCAGTAAGGCACCCACAATGGACAACACACAGGCGGCCAGCGGTTTCACCCAAAGCTTTTCGCTCACCCGGTTGAGGTAGAAGCGCAGTTCACCCGCTAATCGACTCATGGGCATCTCGTGTCCTTACCAAAGAATGCAGTGTCTGAAAGTCGCAGCAAGAGGCGGGTTGCGGCGACCGCTGGCCTTACGGGAACTTGATGAACAACGGGAAGCTAGCTGAATTCTATTGTGGTCCATTCCGGCCGATGGCTCTACAGATCCAGCAAGCGATCCAGGTGGTTGTGAAACACCGATATGGCGGCTTCCACCGTTTGTTGCCCTACCAACACGCTCGTACCGAGCCCGTGGGTGATGGCGAGTAGATGGGCAGCTTCGACAGAGGCCTCCAGATGCGGCGCCAGCTCACCGGTTAACTGGGCATCCTGAAGCGCTGTGACCAGCTGCTGCTCAAGGCGATCGGGCCCCTCAACAAACGGCTGGGCCGCCAAATCGGAATGGGTCATCGCCAACACTGCGAAGGACGTCCAGACGAGGTGGAACGTGCGACTGCGCTCATCGGTTGGCAACGCCGCAGCGAAAAACGTTTCAAGGAACCCTCGCAGCGACGGCGGGCCCGGCCGTTCGCTGAGGTAGGCATTCCATCGTTCATGGCTTTGCCGCTCCAGCAACCGCAACGCGGACTGCATCAGGCTGGCCTTGTTATCGAAGTAGTACTGCACCAGCCGGAGCGACACCCCGGACTCGATGGCCACACCCCGCATCGTGACGGCGTGCAGACCGTCGCGGCCGGCAAGGCGTATCAGCCCTTCTGCAAACCGGTTTCGGCGCTCTTCATGGTCGACTTTTTTCGGCAAGGCCAGCTCCCTGGTGGTTTTTTCAGTTTTCATGATACAAATGTATCATGAAAAGATGACCGCGTGAGACACAACCTCGCGTTCTCATGACAGCAACCGACGGGTAACCACTCCGATCAACGGGAGACCCACCATTGCACAGCATGGAGCTGCACTGGCATGACTCTGTCACCGAATGATGACCCACCCCATATTCCGCCCCGGCTATGGAAAATCGCGGCGGTAACCGGGACCGCCGCTTTCATGGCCATGCTGGATTCGACGGTGGCGAATCTTGCGCTGGAATCCATCGGCCGTGATTTCGAGAGTTCGCTTGCCGTTACCCAATGGGTGGCCACGGGCTACCTCATCGCTCTGGCGGTGTCCCTTCCCACCACCGGCTGGTTGGGTCATCGATACGGCTATGGCCGGGTTTGGGCCGTTTCTATGGCCACGTTCATCATCTCATCCGCTCTCTGTGGCCTGGCTCCAGGGCCGACGACGCTCATCGCCGCAAGGCTCCTGCAAGGTTTGGCAGCCGGACTGATGGTCCCGGCCGGACAGGCCGTTATCGGATCAACCGCCCACGCTAACCAGCTGGGACGACTGATGGGCACGCTGGGTCTGGTGATTGCGCTGGGGCCCGCCGTTGGGCCCGGCATTGCCGGTTTCCTTCTCGACATGGGGTCATGGCGCTGGCTGTTTTTGCTCAATGTGCCGATCGGTATCGTGGCCATTATCGCGGCACGGGATCTGGTACCGCGAGGGGCAAGGGATGAAGGTCGCCCCCTGGACCGGATGGGGCTTGTCCTGGTTGGTCTGGGCCTGCCCTTACTGTTGTATGGCGCGAATAGAATCGGAACTGACAGCGCCGACATAATAGCCGTTTCAGCGGCTGCCATCGGCGTGGTGATGACCGTCTGCTTTGTTCCCGCACAGTTGCGGACACGCTATCCGCTGATCGATATACGCCTGATGCGCCACCGTCCCTTCTCAGCGGCGACGATGACAACGGGCCTGACAGGCGCCAGTATGTATGGCGGACTGCTCCTGTTGCCGCTGTACCTTCAACTGGCAGCGGGCCGAAGCGCCGGCGAAACCGGTCTGATGCTGCTGGCCATGGGGCTGGGCAGTGCCGTCGTTCTGCCGGTTGCCGGCTCATTAACGGATCGCTTCGGCACCGGCGCCACAGCCATTTCAGGAGCGGCCCTTCTGCTGGCCAGTACGATTCCCTTCGTCCTTTACCCGACAGCGCTGTCCAACACGACCCAGACGGTACTGCTCATCTCACGAGGCATCGGCCTCGCCCTGGCACAACTGCCTGCCATGACCGCCGCCTATGGAACGGTTACCCGGGATCAGATGGGCGATGCGGCAACACTCGTCAACATCGTCCAGCGTCTCGGCGGCGCGATGGGCGCTGTCGGCGTCGTGATCGTCCTCACATCATCCGGCGGTACGGCCCGGATCGACGCCTATGTTGGCGCGTTCGCCGCGCTGGCCTGTCTGGCCGCCCTGGCCCTGGTCTCTACGGCACGCATGTGCGCTCCCGAGCGCAACCAGTACGATCGATCTTGAAACCGGCACCGCGTAGTATGACGGGCTCACCCGCCACGACTGCATAGGCCCTATACCCCATGGCATCCATAAACCTTCCGGAAAACCGCTTCGCCGCCCTGCTCTTCGATATGGACGGCACGATCCTGAGCTCCATCGCTTCCGCCGAGCGCGTCTGGGCCGATTGGGCGCGGGAGCAGGGCCTTGATGTGGAAGCCTTCCTGCCGACGATCCATGGCATCCAGGCGGTCGAGACCATCCGATGTCTCGGATTGCCCGGGGTGGATCCAGTGGTTGAGGCCGAACGCATCACCCGGGCAGAGATCGAAAACGTGCAGGATGTTGAGGCCATTGCGGGCGTTGCGGCGTTCCTGGAAGGCCTGCCCGACGAACGCTGGGCGATCGTCACATCGGCGCCGCGGGCACTGGCGGAACGACGCATCGCGGCGGCGGGCCTGCCGTTGCCGGCGGTGTTGATCACGGCTGAGGATGTGGCGCGCAGCAAGCCGGCGCCGGACGGCTATCTGCTCGCGGCCGAGCAGCTTGAGGTCGACGCCAACGACTGCCTGGTTTTCGAGGACGCGCCGGCTGGCATCGAATCCGGCCTTTCCGCGGGTGCCCGCGTTGTGGTCGTCACGGCGACCCACAATCACGCATCAGGCGGAGCGCACCCGGCCATTGAAAGTTATCACGGACTGCAGGCCGTATCGGAAGCCAGCGGGATCGCCGTGCTCGGGATCACGGTATCCGGCTAGCCATCGCGCTCAATGCGCACCGGCACCGACTTCGATCCCGGCGTCTTCGATAATTGATCATGGTGACTCACCGGCACCAGCACGTTGCACTCCGGGTAATAGGAGGCGACCGTACCGACGGGTATCCGGTACGGGGTGACCACCAGACCGCCCAGCCGCCGGTCCACGCCATCGTCCAGATCCGTGACCAGTCGGACGACATCCCCTTTCTCGACGCTGGCCTGTTTCATGTCCTCCGGATTCATCAGCAGGACATCCCGCGTGCCCTCGATGCCATGGAACCGGTCCGAATAGCCGTAAACGGTGGTGTTGAACTGGTCATTCGAGCGCATCGTGAGCAGACTGAAGCGACCGGGCCGGGGCTCGAATCCCAATGAGGTGAGCTTGTCCGGTGTCGTAAACAGGGCCCGTTTTTCCGGCGTTTCCCAGATGCGTTCATGGGCGGCGATGCCGCGATAGAAACCGCCAGGCTCGAACAGGCGCTGGTTGTAATTCCTGAAGTCATCCGGATACGTCTGCTCGATCAAATCGCGCACCCTGGCGTAGTCGCCCACCCAGTCATCCCATTTCACATTGGGGTTTTCTGGAAGCAGCGCCTTCGCGATGCCCGCCACGATCGCCAGCTCACTTTTCAGGTGTTCCGACGCCGGCGTGCGATGACCGGTGGAGCCGCTGATCATCGAGAAACTGTCTTCAGTCGAGATCGCCTGCGGCCCGGTGGCCTGCTGATCCACTTCGGCGCGGCCCAGGCACGGCAGGATGTAGGCGGTCTTACCCGGATAGAGATGGCTGCGGTTCAGTTTGGTGGAAATCATCACCGTGAGGTTCTGGCGGGCCCAACTGTCTTCCATCCGCTGCTGATCCGGCACCGCCCGCAGCAGGTTACCGCCCAGGCAGACGCTCGCCTTGACCGAGCCATCGATCAGCCCTTCGACCATTTCCACGATGTTGACACCATCCTTGGTCGGCGGCTCGAACTGGAACAGCGACCGCAACTTGTCCATGGGCACGAGATCGGCCTTTTCGGCGATCCCCACCGTTCGTTGACCCTGGACGTTGGAATGCCCCCGCACCGGGCAGACGCCGGCACCGGGACGGCCGATGTGGCCGCGCAGCATGAGGAGATTCACCAGCATGCCGATGTTGACGGAACCGTGGGTATGCTGAGTCAGCCCCATGCCGTATACCCCGATAACACGCTCCGCCGCCATGTAGGCGTCGGCCGCCTCCTTCAGGGCCGCTTTCGACAAGCCGCTGCGGGACTCGATGTCCGACCACTCGGCCGCTTCGACGGATGCCAGGAAACGATCGAACCCCTGGGTGTGCTGCTCGATGAATTCCACATCGAGGATGCGTGCGCCGCCCTCGCGCTGCGCCACCTTGTCGGCGTCGATCACGTGTTTACACATGCCCATGATCGCCGCCACGTCGCCGCCGGCACTGAGCTGATGGTACTGGTCTGAAATTTTGGTCTCGCGTCCCGTCGTCATGTCGATGGCGCTCTGCGGATCGACGAACGCCACCAGCCCCTGCTCGATGATGGGATTGAAAGTGACGATTTTGGCCCCCCGCTTTTTCGCGTCCTTCAGCGGGTGAAGAAAACGGGGGCTGTTGGTTCCGGGATTCTGACCAAAGAAGAAAAACGCGTCCGTCTGCTCCAGGTCTTCCCAGACGATCGTTCCAACCGGCGACCCAATGACTTTTTTCAGACCCACCGAGGTGGTCTCGTGGCACATGTTCGAGCTCTGCGGCAGATTGTTGTTGCCATAGAGCCGCGCCATCAGGGCATACAGATAGGAAGCTTCCAGCCCGGCGTGGCCAGAGGCGTAGAAGACGGCGCTTTCCGGATCGAGCGCATTCAATTCCCTGGCAATCTCCCGGAACGCGGTGTCCCAGTCCACCGCCTCGTAGCGATCGGACTCCGGGTTGTAGCGCATTGGATGGGTGAGCCGGCCGGTCTTTTCCAGTTCGTGATCGGTCCAGCTGCGCAACGCGTGGACGGTTTGATCGTCCCAGAACTCCGGCGTGCAACGGTCGCGGGTCAGCTCCCACATCACCGCTTTCGCGCCGTTTTCGCAGAACTCAAAGGCGCTGTAGTTCTTCGGCTTTGGCCAGGCGCAGGAATTACACATGAATCCGCCCGGCTTGTTCATGCGCCGCAGCGTGTCCATCGCGGTCGGCGAAGCGGACGATTCAACGGAGACGCTGGCAATGCCTTTCAACGATCCCCAGCCACCGGCAGGGCCATGTCCCTCTGTGATCTCGTCGTCTTGGCTCATAAGTTCCCTCCTGATGAGTTCACTGATACGCAAGTCTCACTATACGACCCGGATCGGGATCAGAGGCCAACTGGTTTTGCTTTGATCAAGTTCGGTATGCCTCAAAACGTGGAGGCGCATCCGAGCTATAAGAATGGATTTTTAGGGTATACGGATTTAATGGTTGATGGGGCACCTTCACCCCATCAATCTGATACCACCCTCAGATGGTTGATAGATCGACTCCGTAGTTGAGTTGCTCTGCGAAGTCCGGCAGTCCGTAACCGATGGTTTTCTTGTAGAAAGGAGAGACCTTCGCAGTCGGTGCCTTCTTCTTGTGCTTCGTGGTGTAGAGCATTCGTGCCCGCATCACCTCGAAGGAGTAACCGCGCCCTTCACGGTTCTTGTCCTTGGCCAGTCGGTTGATGGACTCCGTGTAAGCGTTGGTGACGGGCATGTCCGTCTCGAAGTAGGTCATGGTCTCTTCGCGCCAGTTTCCCACTGCCCTGACCAGATCGCTCCAGACTTCCTTTTGGCCCTTCGGGATGGTGGCTATCCACTCGTCCAGGGCGGCTTCTGCCTGGAGCCGTGTGGTGGCGTCCCAGATGCCGTAGAAGCGCTCCTTGTGCTCGTAGGCGGCCAGCAGTTGCGGGAACGCGCCTGTCCAGGTCTCCATGATGAGGCGCTCCCGGTCTGAGACTTCGTGAGCGCGTTTCAGCAGGATTTTCCGGTCTCCCTTGAGAGTCCGGCTCTGGGACGGTTTCAGCTCCTTTCTGAGGCCCTTGCGCACTCTCTCTAGGGCATCGTTGGCCATGCGCACCACATGGAACTTATCGACCACGATACGGGCCTGGGGCAGCACAGCCTTGACCGCTGCCCGGTAGGGGTTCCACATGTCCATGCTGACGATCTCGACCTTCTGCCGGTCTTTCAGCTTCATCAGGTAGTTGGTCACCACGTCCTGGCGGCGGGTGGCCAGCAGGTCGAGCAGGGTTCGCTCCTCAATGTTGGTCAGAATGCAGCGGTAGCGCTTGTTCAGGTATAGCTCGTCAATGCCCAGGATGCGGGGCGTCTCGAAGCGGTGCCAGCGCCCCAGGAACTCGGCGCGGGCGTTGAAGATGTCGCGCACCGTCTTCTCGTCCAGGCCGGTCTGTGCCGCCACAAAGGTGTAGGGGTGGTTGAAGGATTCCTTCTCCACGTACTCATGCAGCCGCAGTGTCATACGGAATCCGTCCACCATCTCCGGTAGCTGGGGCCTGAATGTTGTCTTGCAGGCCCGGCAGGTGTATCGGCGGCGGACCACCCAGAGAGTGACCCGCTTGCCGTGGATGGGCAGATCACGATAGGGAACGTCACGCTTGCCGAACCGTACGAACTCACCCTGCACGCCGCATTCCTCGCAGGCGATGGGATCGGGCACGTCCACCTGGAAGTGCATTTCGTCGTCGGTTGATTTGCAGCCCAGTACTTGGTATTGCGGCAGGTGAAGGATGTTGTCGGGAAGTTCGGTCATGGTGTTGTATAGGCGTAGGTGTCAGTCAGATCCATCCGGCTCGGCATTGGTGTTTGCTTTTTTACCCAACAAGCTGCTGGAAACGAAAAGTAAGGCACCGAGGACAATTGCAATATCAGCCAGGTTGAAGGCCGGCCAATGCCAGTCTCGCCAATAGAAATCAAAGGAATCCACAACATAGCCGCGAAAGACCCGGTCAATCAGGTTGCCCATGGCGCCACCGAGGATAAGACTGTAAGCGATGGCTTCTCCTTTATGACGATTTTCAAGGATCAGCTTGATCAGAAAAATCGAGACCACTACCGCGATTCCGATAAAAAAGTAGCGCTGCCAGCCTCCACCATTCGCAAAAAGACTGAATGCGGCACCGGTGTTCCATAGGTGCACCCAGTTAAAGAACGGGGTCACCGAAACATACTCGCCATAGGCCATTGATTGCTGCACCAGCCACTTTACAGCCTGATCAGACGCTGCCAGCAGGCCCGATATGGACAATAGGGCATACGGCGAGAGCTTTTTGCCAATAATGAGCATTATTTAACCCTTCAACGCCAAAATGCGTCTGGCACCGTTAAGTACAATGCCCCCCGCGATGGTGCCGATAATCAGATCCGGATAATTGGAACCGGTCCACGCGACCAGGGCGCCGGCGGTGATGACCCCCAGGTTGATCACCACGTCGTTGGCCGAGAATATCCAGCTTGCCTTCATGTGCGCCCCGCCTTCCCGATGTTTGGATATGAGCAGCAGACAACTGGTATTGGCAATCAATGCGACGAATGCGATAGCCATCATCACCAGCGATTCAGGCTCACTACCGAATACAAAGCGTCTCACCACCTCTACGAGCACGCCCACAGCCAAGATCAGTTGCAGTACACCAGCAAGATGCGCGGCACGTACTTGCATTTTCACGCTATGTCCAACCGCATAAAGGGCAAGCCCGTACACCGCCGCATCGGCAAAATTGTCCAGGGATTCTCCAATCAGGCCGGTGGACTGGGCGATCAGACCGGCAGTCATTTCCACCACGAACAGAAGTGCATTGATGCCGAGCAACCAGCGCAGGGTCCCGGATTCTTGCTTAGCAGAAGCTGCCGAAAACTCGGCGGCCTTGATGGTCTCCGGATTTGCAGCGACGGTTTCCTGAAGCGAGGCGCCTAGCCCCAAGGTCTTCAGTTTCGAGGTGACGGGCTCGACCTCGCCGTCATGCACGACCTTCAGCCGGCGGTTCGACAAGTCGAAGGACAGCGCCCGAATCTCCTCAAAGCCGTTCAGGGCTAGGCGAATCATTCGTTCTTCTGATGGACAGTCCATCTTCGGCACGGCATAAACACTGACCCATCTCCCTGGCGCCTCGGAGGAGGCCTGTATATCGGTATCCGCTGCGGACGTTGCATCACCGCCACAGGCGCCACCACAGGATTTGCTCATGATACGACTCCACTTGAACAATGTTGTGGTACCATTTGAAACTATAAAGCTACTATAAGGTCAATAGAGTAAAGAATCCGTTGGGGAGGAGGCTGATGCGCATTGGTCAGTTGGCGCAGTTGGTAGGGGTCGAAACACAGACGATCCGCTTCTATGAACAGCAGGGCTTGTTGCCGCCGCCTGATCGGCAGGACAACGGTTACCGTGTCTATACCGAGAAGCATGGTGAGGGGCTGGCCTTCATCCGTCGTTGCAGAATCCTGGGCCTGTCACTGGCTGAGATTCACGAACTACAGAGCTATCAGGACGACCCTCATCAGCCTTGTACCGCCGTCAACGCCTTGCTCGATGATCACATCTCTCATGTGCGGTCGCAGATAACCGCTCTGCAAGCGCTTGAGAAACAACTCGTTTCACTGAGAGCGAGTTGCAACGATGACCGGGAAGTTGAGGCGTGTGGGGTTCTTGCTGGAATTAGCGAAGGAAACATGCACCAGCAGTAGGTGAAGCATCAACCAGATAATCCGATGAGATGCCGGTCTGTCTCACTCTCATGCAAAGGTAAGATCAACCATTTAATCCGCTTACCCGATTTTTATAAGGGCGTACGGTTTTACACCGCCAAGTTACTTCCCCTCCTGAACGCCCGTCATCGATACTGCCAAGAGCCACTGGATGGCAGGCAGACCTCCAAGGACGGGCGACAGGATCGACGTCCCGCCCACGGATACGGAGGTGACCATGGCCAAATACCTGAATGCCCTGCCTCAGCTGTCCGGAGATATCTTCCTGACCGATGGCGGCATCGAAACCACGCTGATGTTCCACGACGGGTGGGAGCTGCCCTTTTTTGCGGCGTTTACCCTGCTGAAGTCACCACGTGGAAAAGAAGCCCTGCGGCGATACTTCCAGACCTACGCCACCCTGGCGGCCGACTATGGCGTAGGCTGCGTTCTGGAGAGCGCCACCTGGCGGGCCAGTTCCGACTGGGGCGACAAGCTCGGCTATTCGGACGAGCAACTGGCCGAAGCCAACAGCGAGGCTATTGCGCTGCTCTACGAGATCCGCCAGACATCCGAGACCCGGCATACCCCGATCGTGATCAGTGGCTGCGTCGGCCCCCGGGGCGATGGCTATAACCCCGATACGTTCATGACCGACCGCACGGCCAAAGCCTACCACCTGCCACAGGTCACCAACTTCCGTGATGCCGGCGCCGATCTGGTGACGGCCATCACCATGACCTACACCAGCGAAGCCATCGGCATTGCCCGCGCGGCGAAAGCCGTTGGCATGCCCGTGGTCCTGTCATTCACGGTGGAAACGGATGGCAGGCTGCCCAGCGGCAAGCCACTGGGCGAAGCCATTGAGGAAGTCGACGCCGCCACGGATACGGCACCGGTGTACTACATGATCAACTGCGCCCACCCGACCCATTTCATGGCGGCCCTGGAGGTTGGCGGGGCCTGGCGTTCCCGGATTCGCGGCCTGCGTGCCAACGCCTCGGCCAAGAGCCACGCGGAGCTGGATGAGGCCACGGAGTTGGACGAGGGCGATCCGGAGAACCTGGCCAGACTTTACGGCGATGTGCGCCGGTTGTTGCCCAACCTCAATGTCTTTGGTGGCTGCTGCGGCACCGACGAGCGGCATGTGGAGGCCATCTGCAAGGTGGTACTGGCGACCTGACGGCCACCTGACGTCCGGGCAATGCGACCGCCTCCTCAAGGCTCAGAAACCTTCCAGCACGATCTTGCCCACCGCTTGCCCAGACTCAAGTTCCGCATGAGCGGCCTTGAGATTGTCGGCGTTGATGGTACCGAGGTGCTTGCCTGCGGTGGTGCGGATGTATCCCTGGTCCACCAGTTCGGCCACCCGTTCCAGCAGGGTATGCTGCGCTTCCATATCGCGGGCATGATGCATAGAGCGCGCAAACATGAACTCGATGTGCAGCGACAGGCTCTTGGTCTTGATTTTCATCACGTCCAGAGCCCCGGGGTCGTCGATAAACGCAATCCGGCCGAACGGCTCCAGGACCTCGATGTAGCTGTCGAAATACTGGTCGGTGGCGTTGAGACTGGCCACGTGGGTGACGGGGCCGACCTGGCCGGCCTCGATCAGCGCATCGATCTGCGGCTTGAGGGGCTGCCGGTGATTCACCACAACATCAGCCCCCAGGTCCTGCACCCAGTTCCGGGAGGCGTCGCGTGAAGCGGTTGCGATCACGGTCGCGCCGGTCAGCGTTTTGGCCAGTTGGACCAGAATGGAGCCCACGCCGCCGGCCGCGCCGACGACCAGAAGGACCTCGTCCGAGGTTGCCGACGAACCGGGCGCCTGCTGCGCCAGTTCCAGGTGTTCGAACAGCAGCTCCCAGGCGGTGATCGTGGTCAGCGGCAGGGCGGCGGCGTCCGCATCGGACAGGCTCTTCGGCTTGTGACCGACGATGCGCTCGTCCACCAACTGATATTCAGCGTTGCTGCCCGGACGGGTCAGGTCGCCGGCGTAGTAGACGTGGTCGCCCGCCTGGAAGCCGGTAACGTCGGGCCCGGTGGCCACCACCTCACCCACGGCGTCCCAACCGATCACCTTGTAGTTTCCGCCTTCAGCCGGGACGTTCTGACGGATCTTGTAGTCCACCGGATTGACGGCAATCGCGCTGATTCTGACCAGCAAATCGCGGCCTTCGGCCACCGGCTGGGGCAGTTCGATATCCACGAGCGCCTTGGCGTCGGTAATGGGCAGTGCCTGGGTGTAGCCAATCGCTTTCATCGGAAGACCTCCTGTTGGGTCATGCGTGTATGAGATTCGATGGCGGTCAGTGTGGCGCTGATTTACACTTCCAAAAACAGCCTAATCACTGAAACTTTCTCAAAAATTATTTGAAAATATGACACTCGAAGACCTGCAGGTTGTCCTCAAGGTGGCGGAGTTCCGCAGCATTACGGCCGCGGCCACCAGTCTCGACATGCGATCCGCCACGGCCAGCGCCGCCGTCAAACGGGTGGAACAGGCGCTGGGCGCCGAGCTGTTTGTCCGGACGACGCGTCAGCTTCGCCTGTCCGGCGCGGGGGAGAAGTACCTGCCGCAGTGCGAGCAGGCGCTCCAGCTGCTGGCGCAGGCACGCAATAACATCCTCGACGATCAGAATGCGGTGGAGGGGGAGCTGCGGATCGCTGTGTCGTCGGACCTGGGGCGAAACCGGTTGATGCCCTGGCTGGACGAGCTGATGGCGGAGCACCCCGGCCTCAGCCTGCGGGTGAACATCAGCGACAGCAACATCGACTTCTACCGGGACTCGGTGGACATGGCCCTGCGCTACGGCTCGCCCGAGGACGCGCACCTGCACGGCTTCAAGATCTGCGATGTCCAGGGTGTGCTCTGCGCCACACAGACCTACCTGGACCAGCACGGCACGCCTACGCACCCCCATGAGTTGACGGCGCACAACGGGCTGTTCTACCAGCTTCAGGGCATTCCCCATGACGTCTGGAGTTTCACCCGGGGCGACCAGACGTTCAGGGTGAGCATGCGGGGCAACCGGTCCTCCAACGACGGCGATCTCGTGCGTCGCTGGTGTGTCGCCGGCCAGGGTGTGGCGGTCAAATCCTGCCTGGACATCTCGGCGGACCTGCTCGCCGGCCGGGTGGTGCCGGTGCTGCCCGATTACCAGCCCCGCAAGACCGAGCTCTGGCTGATCTGTCCCAGCCGCCAGTCCATCACACCGGCCATGCGGCTGATCCGGGATCGACTGCGCGAGCACTGCGCCAGCCTCCTCTCGGAATTAACGTCACGGGGTCTCCTGCCCGGAGCCGCTGAAAAACCGCAGCAAGCGCTATCCGTTCGGCCATATAAAAAACCGCAGCCAGAGCCGCGGTTTTTGTAAAAACAACGCCCGGAATCAGACGTAGGCCAGCGTGAACCGACGGTTGGGATGCTGGGGCGATTCCAGCTCATCGATCATGGCTTTGGCGAAGTCTTCCACCGAGATCCGGCTGTTCCCGTCGGCATCGGTCAGCAGTTGATCCGTGCCCAGTTGATAATCGCCGGTGCGTTCGCCGGGAGCAATCATCGCGGCCGGGCTCAGCATGGTCCAGGCCACGTCCGACTGGTGACGCAGGGACTCCAGAGCATAGCGGGCGCCCTCGGCTGTCGCCTTGTACTCGGCCGGAAACGCCGGCGTGTCGATCAGCAACTGGCCCGGCGCCACTTCCAGAGAGCCGGCCCCGCCAACCACCAACAGGCGAGATACCTGCGCGCCTGTCGCTGCCGCCAGGATGCTGTCGAAGCCCCGGTTGTAGTAGCCCGCCACGTCGGACTGGGCATGGCCGGAAAACGCGCTCAGTACGGCATCGTATCCGCCAAGTGCCTCGGTCAGGGCGGCGGTGTCCTGAACATCGACCATGCGGATCGTCAGGCCGGGGCGAGCGGTCAGTCGGTCCGGGCGAGTCACCAGGGCCGTGACGCTGTGCCCCCGGCTCAGGGCTTCTTCCCGCAGGGCGGATCCGATAAAACCACTGGCACCAATCAATGCAACATTCATGTGTCTGTCCTCTCTGGGTGATGGGTATGGCGGCCAGTATGCGAGCGGTTATTGATTCGAAAAACAGACCATTCAATAATTCATTGTTATTGGATTCGAAACGATACCCCCATGATCGACGAACTGGACCTCAACAACCTGCCCCTGTTTATCGCCACGGTCGAAGCCGGCTCGTTTACCGGCGCCGCGGACCGGCTGGGCTGCACCAAGACCAAAGTGAGTCTCAAGATCCGCGCCCTGGAGAAACATCTGGGGCTGACGCTGTTCAGCCGGACCACCCGACAGGTCGCCCTGACCGAGGCCGGCCAACGCCTCTATCGGGACTGCCAGCCGCTGCTGGCCCAGCTGGGGGAAACGCTGAGTGAGGCCGGCACCAGCGCACGTTCGCTGTCGGGTTCCCTACGCATCACAGCGCCGATGGACCACATGACGCAGACCCTGGCCCCGGCGGCCGCGGCCTTCGGCCGGCGTCAACCGGACCTCAGCATCGAGCTGCGCAGCGGCGACAAGGTGGCGGACATGGTGCAGGAAGGCATTGATCTGGCGATCCGGATGGGCTGGTTGAAGGACTCCACGCTGCGGGCCCAGAAGCTGGGAGAGTTTGATCAGCAGGTGATGGCATCCCCGGATTACCTGCGCGAATTCGGCACACCCCGTCACCCCACCGAACTCAGCCACCACCGGTGGATCGAATTCACACCGCTGCCCACGCCGCTGACCTGGTCGTTTTCCCGGGGCGACGAGCAATGCCAGGTCCAGATGAGCAGTCGGATCAAAGTGGACAGCACAGGGGCGTTGCTGAGCCTGGTCCGGAGCGGTGCCGGGTTGTCGGCGATGGCGACTGTCGTACGCCGGGAGGACAGCAGTCTGGTCAGGCTGTTCGAGGATTGGCAACTGACCCGGGGCGGGATTTACGCCGTTTTTCCACCCGGTGCGTTTATCCCCGCCAAAGTGCGGGCCTTCGTGGACTTCTACCGCACCTGGCTGGCGCAGCACTGACGGCGGCGGTCCGGGGCAGCAACGGAAATCACTGCCCCGGGTGTTCCGCGTGGATCACAGGTTAGTGGGAACCCTGCATACTGCTCAGTTTTTTCTCGATCGAACTGAGGTTGAACGAGCCCGGTGACTGGCTCGGCGGGTACTCCTCCATCGTCTTCAGGAACTGGGTCGCGAGGGCCTGGATGGGCACGATAATGAATGCGTGATCCAGCAGCCAGTCGTAGTAGATGTTGGCGTTATGCTGGGCTTTCTCAAACGGATCGCGTCTCAGGTTGAAGATCTGCGGCACCCGCAGCTCGACAAACGGCTCCTGCCACACGCCAAAGGCCTGCCCGCGGTTTTCCAGGAACACGATCTTCCAGGCGTCGTAACGGGCCGCCACGACGTTACCGTCGTCATTCGCGTACCAGAACTCATTGCGTGGCGACTTGTCGGTGTTGCCACTGAAGTAGTCGACCATGTTGTAGCCATCGATGTAGTTCTTGTACTTACGGCCATCAAGGGTGACGCCGTCCCGCAGCTTTTCCTTGATATCCGGCGCGCCGGCAACCGCTGCGAACGTGGGCAGCCAGTCCTCGTGGGAGACGATGCCGTTCAGCGTGGTGTGATCCGGAAAGTGGCCCGGCCAGCGCACAAAGGCAGGCACACGGTAAGCGCCTTCCCAGTTCGAGTTCTTTTCGCCCCGGAACGGCGTGGTGCCGGCGTCCGGCCAGGTGTTGTAGTGCGGGCCGTTGTCGGTCGAATAGAACACAATGGTGTTGTCGGCGATGCCCAGGTCGTCCAACAGGGTCAGGAACTGGCCGACGGTGGCATCGTGTTCGATCATGCCATCGGTGTATTCGTCATTCCCTTTATGGCGATGGTCTTCCCGGACGTGGGTGCGGAAGTGCATGCGGGTGCCGTTCCACCAGACGAACCAGGGCTCACCGGCTTCGGTCTTCTCCTTGATAAATTCCATCGCCCGCTCGGAGGTCTCGTCGTCGATGGTCTCCATCCGCTTACGGGTCAGCGGACCGGTGTCTTCACAGGTCTGCTTGCCCCACTCGCCAAAGCGCGGCACCTCGGTGGTATCCACCTTGTCCGTGGCGTAGCAATGCAGCACGCCACGGGGACCGAACTGCTCCCGGAACGTCTTGCCGTTGGCCAGTTTCATATCGCCGGGATAGTCCTCGTTTTCCGGTTCCTCCTCGGCATTCAGGTGATAGAGGTTGCCGAAGAACTCATCGAACCCGTGGACCGTGGGCAAATGCTCGTTGCGGTCGCCCTGGTGGTTCTTGCCAAACTGGCCTGTAGCGTAGCCCTGACTCTTGAGCACCGTCGCCATGGTGACATCCGACTTCTGCCAGCCTTCCTTCGCGCCCGGCAGGCCTACTTTGGTCATCCCCGTCCGGACCGGTACGTTGCCGCCGATAAAGGCAGCGCGGCCGGCCGTGCAGCTCTGTTGTCCGTAGTAGTCGGTAAACGCAATGCCCTCGTCGGCAATGCGATCGATGTTGGGCGTCGGATAGCCCATCATGCCGTGGTTGTTGTGGCTGATGTTCCAAAAGCCGATGTCATCGCCCCACAACACCAGAATATTCGGCTTGTCCTGTTGCTCTGCGGCAAACGCTCCGCAGGCAAACAGGCCAAGCAACGCTGCGACCACCATCTGCAAACTTAACGGATACCTTCTCCGATGCCCTTCCATAACGCCTCCAACCTTTATTCAAAGGCGGCACGCACTGCACTCGCGGCCTCGCCACTCATGTTCCTGACTTTGGACCAGGCACCAACGCATGCCTGTCTTACAACGCCCTGACGTCCACCGTTGTGCATCGACTAACAATCGGCGCAAACACACGACGGTTGCATCCACATCAGGGGTTATTCGCCAACGACACGGCCATGGCATCTCGGATGATCGACAGGAAGGTGCGGACGACAGAACGCCGGCCTCCGAAAGGCAGCGCTTTGTGTGGAAGCGATTTTGAGCGCCAAAAGACAAGTGCCCACCGCAAACTCCTTTCCGTGAAGCTTCCCGACAGACAACGGCATTGGCAGGTAGGTAGACGACCACCGCCATATCGAAACTGGGATTCCGAAATCGTGACCGTGCAATTCAAGATTGCACTTTTAAGGTTAGAGCATCGCGGGGGATGTACAACGCGGATTGATCAAAAGGTGCAACGCCGACTTTCGCAGCGGCTCATGCCGTCTGCCGCTGCGCCAGCCAGACCTGCAAGCCCTGGCAGTTCAATCGGATATCCATGCCCAGCAGTGCCATCAATCGATCGTCTTCCAACAAGCAGCCATGCTCCCGGAGCTTACGGAAAAGAAAATCTTTCATGGCAGAGATCAGGGCGCTTTCGAGTTGCTCCGGCTCCGTCTGTGCTTCCACCCGCTCCGCCAGCGCCACGAAGTCATCCACCATCGTCAGTAAACGCTCACCTAGCGGCTGCGGATTCTCCACCAGGCCATAGTGCGTGAGGTACATCCGTTCGGGCTCCAGCGCCAGCAGCCGGTGGATCGATTGTTTCAACGGCTCGGGGTCAAACTGCACCGGCGTGGTGGTGGGCAAGATGAAAGGACCGTTTTCGGTCACCAGCGGGGGATAGCACAGCCCAAACGTATCGCCGGTGAAGATACCGTTGGATGCCGCATCGTAGATGCAGAAGTGATGGCGGGCGTGACCGGGCGTATCCAGGAACAACAACCTACGATCGCCGAGCAGAATCTCGGCGCCATCATCCAGGGTACGTACCCGCTCTTCAGGAACCGGGATGATGTCTTCGTAGACCTCTGCGAATGTCTTCTCGCCGTAGACCGCCAGGACCCCGGCCTTCAGCCTGGACGGATCGATCATGTGTCGGGCCCCGCGCGGGTGGATCAGCAACGTTGCCTCCGGCAGCGCCTGCATTAAACCGCCGACACCACCGGCATGGTCGAGGTGGACGTGGGTGGGTATGACGTAACGCATCTGCGACCGATCAATGCCCCTATCTTCCAGCAACTTCAGGATGATCGGTACCGTCCGGTTGGTGCCAGTATCGATGACGGCGTACTGGTCCGCGCCCCGGATCAAGTAGCAGGCCGCCAGTTCGTCCCGCATCATACCGGTATCGATGCGGGTGATCTGGTGGTGGAGATCTTCGATGGTCTGGAAAGGCATGGCACAGTCCCCCGGAAGGTCAGCAGAACAAACCGATTTTGGTTATGGTGACATCAAAACCACCCCGTGTCGGCCCTATCTGCGACACAATGTTTCTGAAAGAAACTCTACTGACCACTCCGGTGATAAAACGTGGCGATATCAGCGCTGAGCCCTGAGCAGTGCCCCTCCCGCCGTAATAAACAAGCTTCCAGTGATGCGATTAAACCAGCGAACGTGCGTCGACTTCTGAAACCAGCGTCCGGCTTTCGAACCAACGGAACTGTATGCCGACATCAGAGTGGTATCAATCACCAACCAGGTGACAGCAAGGATGGCAAACTGGATGCCTTGGGGTTGATCAAGGGCGATAAAACCGGGGAACAGCGCCGCGAAGAAAAGAAGATCTTTCGGGTTGCTGATGCCGACCGTAAATCCAACCCTGAAAAGCTGCCAGTGGGATCGCTTTTCCGTCCCTGTAGGCACAGCGTTGACATCCCATTGGGGCGCTTCCGCTGGCGCGCGCCAGCTCTGGATCCCCAAAAAGATCAGGTAGGCGCCACCCACGAACTTCAGCACCAGAAAGGCGGTTTCCGACGCGGCCAGAATCGCTCCCAGCCCCAAAGCAGAGGCCGTCATCATGATCATCGCAGCCACCGCACCACCCAAAACTGTGGACAATGCCCGACGATGACCATGTTTCAAACCATGGCTGGCGCACAGCAATGCAACCGGACCGGGAAACGCAATCAGCGCTGTGATGACACCGACATACGTCAACCATGTCATCCATTCCATGGCGCTATCCTCCATTTTCAACACGGCCTTACTCTAGCCCAAAACCATAATCGGCCAAAACCGCTCGGCCCATGATTCCACGGGAGGTCACTGGACGATACAAAACCACCATCATTCAGCGCCCTCTACGCAAGACGGCACCCCCTAAAAACTGGATAATGGCCGGTTCAGCCACACGGCTCGCCAAATTCTCCAAAGCCCGGTGCTTACGTCATGGAAATCAAAGTCAACTTCCTCGAAAACCTCCGACTGGAAGCCAAATTCGACGACTTCACTGTCGTCACCGACCAGCCGATTCGCTACAAGGGCGATGGATCGGCCCCCAGTCCGTTTGACTATTTCCTGGCGTCATCGGCCCTGTGCGCGGCCTACTTCGTGCGGGTGTACTGCAAGGCACGGGATATCCCGACCCACAATATCCGCCTGTCCCAGAACAACATCGTCGATCCGGAAAACCGCTACAACCAGATCTTCAAGATCCAGGTGGAGCTGCCGGAGGACCTGCCCGAGAAGCACAAGGAAGGCATCCTGCGCTCCATCGACCGGTGCACGGTAAAAAAGGTGGTGCAGACCGGACCGGATTTCCAGATCGAGACGGTCGACAACCTGGATGAGGACGCCCAGGCCCTGCTGATGGTGGAGCCGGACAACGATGCCCAGACGTTTATCGAGGGCAAGGATCTGCCGCTGGAACAGACCATCGCCAACATGTCCGGCATCCTCGCCGACCTGGGCATGAAGATCGAGATCGCCTCCTGGCGCAACATCGTGCCGCACGTGTGGTCGCTGCACATCCGCGATGCCGCGTCCCCCATGTGCTTCACCAACGGCAAAGGCGCCACGAAAGAGAGCGCCCTGTGTTCGGCCCTGGGTGAGTTCATTGAGCGGCTCAACTGCAACTTCTTCTATAACGACCAGTATTTCGGCGAGGAGATCGCCTACAGCGACTTCGTCCACTACCCGAACGAACGGTGGTTCCAGCCGGGTCCGGACGATGCGCTGCCGGAGGGTATTCTCGATGACCACTGCCGCGCCATCTACGATCCGGAAGGTGACCTGCGCGGCTCCAACCTGATCGACACCAACTCGGGCCGGACGGATCGTGGAATCTGCTCCCTGCCCTTCGTGCGTCAGTCCGACGGCGAAACGGTGTATTTCCCCTCCAACCTGATCGAGAACCTGTTCCTCAGCAACGGCATGAGTGCCGGCAACACGCTGAACGAGGCCGAGGTGCAGTGCCTGTCGGAAATCTTCGAGCGGGCCGTGAAGAAGCAGATCATCGAAGCAGAAATCGCGCTGCCGGACGTGCCGAAAGACGTCCTGGCGAAATACCCCAACATTGTCGAAGGCATCGAGGGGCTGGAACAGCAGGGCTTCCCGGTGCTGGTGAAGGACGCGTCGCTGGGCGGCCAGTTCCCGGTGATGTGCGTGACTCTGATGAACCCACGCAACGGCGGCGTGTTTGCGTCCTTCGGTGCGCATCCGAGCTTCGAGGTGGCGCTGGAGCGCAGCCTGACCGAACTGCTGCAGGGCCGCAGCTTCGAGGGCCTCAACGACGTGCCGGCACCCACCTTCAACAGCCTGGCGGTGTCCGAGCCCAACAACTTTGTGGAGCACTTCATCGACTCCACGGGCGTGGTGTCCTGGCGCTTCTTCAGCAACCAGCACGACTACGACTTCTGCGAATGGGACTTCTCCGGCACCAACGCCGAGGAGGCTGAGCGCCTGTTCGGCATCCTCGCCGAGCTGGGCAAGGAAGTGTACGTGGCCGTCTATGAGGAACTGGGCGCGCCGGCCTGCCGCATCCTCGTGCCGGGCTATTCCGAGGTGTATCCGGTCGAGGACCTGATCATGGACAACACCAACATGGCGCTGGACTACCGGGAGGACATCCTCAACCTGCACCGCCTGAGCGACGAGCAACTCGCCGATCTGGTGGAGCGCCTGGAAGCCAGCCAGCTCGACAACTACATGACGATCATCACCCTGATCGGCGTGGAGTTCGACGAGAATACCGTGTGGGGCCAGTTGACTATTCTGGAGCTGAAGATCCTGATCTGCCTGGCCCTGCAATGGCACGAGGAAGCGCTCGAGTTCGTCGACATGTTCCTGCAGTTCAACGACAACACGGTCGAGCGTGGCCTGTTCTACCGGGCGATGAATGCCGTCCTTGAAGTCACCCTCGACGAGGAGATGGCCCTGGACGACTACCTCACCAACTTTACCCGCATGTACGGCGAGGACACCATGAACGCCGTCGTCGGATCCGTGAACGGCACCGTGCGATTCCATGGCCTGGAGCCAACCAACATGCAACTGGAAGGCCTGGAAAAACACCAGCGGCTGGTGGAGAGCTACAAGAAACTGCATGCCGCCAGGGCCGCGAAGGCCACGCAAAAGCCATGACGCATTCTGGCTGACCACGATCGTGGAGAGCCGGTAAGGCGCCCGATGAAACCCGCCGTGAAGTGGCGGGTTTCCTGCATTTGTAGCCCCCACCGATTCAAGATCCGATAAACACCACCGGATTGCGCAGCCCGTCCCATTCCCCCGCCCTAAGGGAGCCTTAAGGTGCGGTCTGTAATCTCTTCAGTCTGGCCACTGGACTTTAAGATCCAGTCTCCGAACTGAACCCTTCGTTAGTGGACACGCGCTTTGATCAGTCGTCGCTTTTTTCTGGTGCAGACCCTCGGCACATTGCTGTTCCTGGTGACTGCCGTCCTGGTGTGTGAAGCCACCGGTCTGGATATGATCGTCCAGGACGCCTTCTATCAGTTCGGCAGCCAGCAGTGGCTGCTGAGCAAGCACAACGAGGTGTTGAGGCTGCTGTTCTACACCGGCCCCAAGGCGGTTTTTATCCTGTTTGCGGTGGCCCTGCTGGTCAGCCTGATCGGCCTGCGCAAAAAGCCCTGGGTCCAGCGATACAAACGCGGCCTGCTGACGGTGCTGATCGCCAGCCTGTTAACGGTTGGGGTGGTCAACCTGCTCAAAGCGGTAACCAACGTGCCGTGTCCCACTAACCTGTCCCATTACGACGGAACCTATCCCTACGTCACCTTGCTGCACCGAGTCCCCGCCGCAGAGCATCTGAAGCGGATCCGCTGCTTTCCCGCCGGGCATGCCAGCGGCGGGTTTGCCCTGCTCTCGCTGTTCTTCCTGTTTCGCACAAAACGGAACCGGATGATCGCCTTTAACGGCGCCATGGCCCTGGGCTGGACGCTGGGGCTCTACAAGATGCTCATTGGGGACCATTTCCTCAGTCATACCCTGGTCACCATGGGCCTGGCCTGGCTGATCAGCGTTCTGGTGGCCGGCTGCGTGTTCGGTCTGGCGCGTGTTGTAGACGCCCCCGAGGCGACCGAAGGAGAGTCAATGACGGGATCGGAGGCTCATTACCATTAGCCGCTCGTTCTGTTCTCCGGGGAGAGGCGCCCTTGAGGAGGAGCGCCACTCCGGATCAAGGACGACCTAAACACCGCCCGGCACGGGCTTCTGTTCCAGGGTATACGCTTTGACCACCAGGTCCCCGGCTGTCAGCCCGGTGTTCGAGTCAGCCAGCGTCTGCTCGATCGCCGTCTTGAGCGCCGGGCGCAGGTCACCGGTTCCCGGCTGCGTATATATGATCATCAGCGTGCGAGGACAGTCGTCATCGCCCCAATGGCCGAACGACGGCGCACCGTAACGTGGCGTGGCACCGGGGGCGAACCACTTCCAGCTGCCCTCGTGCTCCACGGCCCGGATCCAGCTCGCCTCGGCAGTGGCGGACAGGATCGCTCCGGCCCCTTTCACGTCTGACAACGGTCCGGTAAGCGACATGGTAGCGGCGACCACCGGCTGACTTTCACAACGCCGGATGTCCGGGTCCAGCGTGACCGTGTAGGCCTGGATAGCCGGCTGGGGCTTCGCCCCGGAATCGGCAGGCGATGTTTCCGAAGCCTTCGTCTCAGGTACCGGCGCCACCTCCCGCAATGTATAGCGACGCGCCCCGGCAATCGCAAACGGCTTGCCATCGAGGGGCATCGCGTCCACCTTCTTCGCCAGGGACAGGGTCTTGCCGTCGGCCGATGGTTCGTCGATGTCCGACGCATCGACCACGAAAGACGCGCGCGCGTAATCCGGGTCGATGTAGAGCCCCTGGTACCCGCCCTGCTCCAGCCGGCGGACCAGCGCCCGGCGTTCGGGATCGCCAAGCGCTTCGTAGCGCGCCGGGTCCGCCGATACGTTCAGCAGCCGGCGTCTGTAGTATCCCCCCATCGCACGGACTTCCAGGCTGCTGGACCAGACCGACTGAAGCCGCGAAGACCGAACACCCAACTGCTCTGCCAGCTCGTCCTGAAATCCGGCCACCTGCTCGTAGACTCCGGGGGAAAGCAGGTCCTTTTCGGTCGTCGTGTCGTCATCGCCGGAGCGCATGAGCAACGTCCAGGCCAGCCAGCTGGTTTCCGAGGACGGCGTCCGGGAACGGCGCCAATAGGGTTGCGGCTTGCCGATGTCCAGGAGGTGGCGCGTCATGGGCATGGCCATCAGCTGGCGTCGGCGAAAATCACCCACCGTCCCCGCATCCTGCCCCTGGAACCGGTACCCGTCCGCAGTCTGGCGCCCCAGCCCGGACTGCCCGGCCAGCAGCAGCGTGCCGTTTTCCAGGCGATCCATGGCGAGCACGACGCCCTTGTCCAGCTCCGGGTCCACCAGGAATGCCTCGGTTTGGGGCGCCTGGCGAACAATGACACCGTCGGACCCGGCCAGGACGACGGTGCCATCGGGCTCGATACGACCGCTATAGAAGTCCGCCTTGCTGGTGGCGTCGACACGATCCCAGCGGTCGTCGTCCGGTCCTCGACGAAAGACACCGCCATCGGCACCGAAGGACAGCAGTGTTCCATCCGCCTGTTCGACAACCCCGTACAGGGGCCGACCAGACCAGCTGGCGTTCTCCCGGTGCCACTCCGTCTCATCATTGGAGCGCCGCAGGAGCGCGCCACCGGATGTGGTGATGGCAACAGCGCCCGAGCGTAACCGCTGGATCGAATAGAGGTGATCCCGGGAAGCCCGGTACGGCACCTCATCCCGCGCCCAATGGCTGCCGCCATCGGATGAGGTCAGCAGGGTGCCGTCGGAGCCGACGATGAATCCGGTGTCCGGCGCGGTGAACAGCACGTCGAAAGCTGCGAAATGTTCCGGCAACTCCGCCGAAAGCGCGACGCGCTGCCAGGTCTGCCCGGCATCGTCGGAGCGCAGGACAGTGCCCTGGTGCCCGACCGCCCAGGCGGTCTTCGGCCCGGCAAAGGTGACGGCGGTCAGGGTCGACACGGTCGGCGTCGCTACGGTCGCCCAGGTCTTGCCCTGATCCTCAGAGCGCCGCACCTGCCCGGCGTCACCGACGGCGATCACGACGTCGCCGGCATGGGCCACGTCAAAGAACAGATGACCCTGCACATCCGGGCCGCCGGCACGCAGCTGTTCCGCCAGAGTCCGCTGGGGTTCCTGGGCGGCCATGTAGGCCCGGTAGCCCAGGCCGCCCAGCAGGGCGGCCACGAGCACGGCAATCAGTGCGGTAATCCAGATTCTCGATTTCATGTCTAGCGTAATGTCCCTTTACCCTGAGCCGAGCCCCCTGTCGGGGCACGGCATTTCCTGTTCCGTATCAGCGCGATACCGCGATCAGAGAAGGCCGGAAGCCCCGTCCGCGTTGTCCCGGGTCATTTCCAGGACCAGCTCACCGTCGCGATAGACCTTGCGGCTGACGATCGCGCCTTCGTAGTCGGTCTTCAGCCACTCACCGTCGGGGGTTCCCCGGGTGTACGACGCTTTACTCTCCATCCGCCCCCGGGGGCTGAACGTGTAGATGAGGCCATCCGGCTCCCCCTGGATGTAGTGCCCCTTCTCGAGCAACCGGCCGTCCTCGGTGTAAGCCCGGAAATCGCCGTGTCGCTTGCCCTGGCGAAAGCCGGCCACGATGCGACGGCCATAGGCGTTGACGATGTCGACACTGCCGTCGAGATCGCCGTCGACATAGCGGGCATGTTCCACCCGCTTGCCGCTGGCGTTGTACGCGGCAAAGTCACCGTGCTTGACGCCATTGCGATAGTGGGTCTCGGTGCGTTTGCCGTCCGCGGACACGTCCACCCAGAGGCCGGTTTTCTTGCCATGCTTGTAGAGGCCTTTGAGCAGCGCACCGTCGTCATCGGTTTCGCGGTATTCCCCGTGGTACTGGTTGTCGACATAGTGGGCACGGAGGGTCCGGCCATAGCCCTGGTTCAGGTACAGACCCTGGCGACCGTCGCGATCACGCTCGTCCCGCTCCACCAGCTCGCCAGACGGCGCATAGGTCTCCACCAGGCGGTAGTGATCCTGCTCCACCCGCCGGTACTTCAGGTGCCCCTCGTCGTCGTACTGTTCGTCCGTTTCCGAGACCTGGCGCCCGCGGTCATCGCGTTTGATGTCAATAAGGCGGGTTCGAATGCCTTTCTCGTTGTAATAGCTGTGCTCGCCCACCGAACGCGAATGCTCGCCGACGAACCAGATTTCCCGGAGCACGCCGTTCGGGTGGTAGCGTTTCTGCACCCCGCGTTTCGAGCCGTCGACGTACTGGTACTCGCTGCGCTTCTGTCCGTCGGTGTAGGCGATCTCCGGACCGTCGGCCTGGCCGTCCCGGTATCTCTTGCGATACACCGGCTGGCCGTCCTCGTAGCGGACCAACCAACCATTCCGCTGGCCGTCCTGGTAGTGAGTCTCCTGGGTGAGTTCACCCTCTTTGAACGTCTTGACCGCACCGTCGTAGTGGCCATCGACGTAGGTGTACGTCTTGGTGGGCCGGCCCTCGGCATCAAACTCGGTGTAGTCGCCGTCCTGCAGCACACCGTTCACGTAAGTGCGCTCGTACTGGAGCTGGCCGTTCTGGTAGTAAGACACGAAACGCCCATTCTCCAGGGCGTGCATGTGCCCGCAGCCGCAGTCTTGCTGCCGTTCCTGATAGCGGCCGGAAGCGCCTCGGGCGCCGTCCGGGTAATAGGTCTGGAAACGACCCACCAGTTCCCGCTGGGACCACTGCGGATCCGGGGAAAAACCTTCCATGGCCAGTTGGCCGTTCGCGTGGAAATAACGGAGCACGTAACGATCCCCATTCTCGGCCTTCTCCAGCGGTAGCGTCATGTAATACACCTGGCGGTCGTGCGGATCCGCCGGATCGTAGAACGCCTCGGACTGATTGAGCCACACCTGCTGGCCAGCCAGGACCGGCAGCGACAGGACCATGGCCAGGATGAAACATAGCGTCTTCATTGTTGCTTCCCTTCTGTCGTGTCCCTGATCAGGGCAGTGGCTCGAACGTGACATTGAATGTCCGGCTTTCGCGCTTGCTGATCCTGGGCAGGGTCAGTGTCTGGACCTCGCCCCAGAAGCGGTACTGGTTGGTCCCGCTTGCCTCAAGCTGCTTCAAGGCCGCGCCATCGGCCCGGCGTCCGACGGGGTCCATAGAGGACACCATCGCCATGTCGGCAACGCGATCCAGTTGCTGCCGGGCATTGTCGGACAGCTGGACGGTGTTGGCGTCGATACGCTTGACCAGGTCACTGTGATCCACATCCACGGTCGTCATCTCGATCTCGGTAACACACCGCAATGTGATGCCCAGGGACAGGTCGTAGAAGAACTGAAGGCCGTTGGTGGTCTGCAGTTGCAGGCCAGATCCATAGCGGGCGGGATACAGCTTCAATGAATACCCTTTGTAGGCCTGGGCGTCCGCCACGCCTGCCTCGCAGCGGGAGGTACTACCGGGCATTCGCAGCCTGAGTTGGTGATGCCCGACCCCCTCGATGGCGGCGTCGTCCATGTTCAGGGTCTGGAAATCCCAGCTCCGGATCAGGCCCTCCGACACCGTCCGTTCTCCCACAACAGGGCCACCACTCAGGGTGAATCCGGCATTGTGGGCCACCCAGGTCTGGGAAACGGTTTTCACCGGCATGACCTTCAGCTGGAGCGAGTCCACCGGCGCGTCCGGCTCGATGGTGATCCGCTTGTCACCACGACGCTGTGCCGGACTTTGCAGTCGCAGGGCGTCGACCACGTCACGCAGCAGCTCGTTGTCCACCTCCCGGTCGGCCAGGGCCGGCGTGGCCATCAGCCGCTCCAGCGCCGTGTTCGAGGCGGTGTAGTGATAGGACGGAAGCTCGTTGCCCTCAGCGTCCCGGGGAATCACACCCAGGAAGGTCCAGTCCTTCACCCGGAAACCGCCGGGACGCGAGACGCGCAGCACGATGCGATCGGGGGACCAGCTGTCCACCGACACGGTGATCGCGTCACCCAGCTTTACCGAAGCCGCGCCCTTCTTGAGTGTTCCTTCGTACACCGTATCCGGGACGCTCGTCTCGACCGTCATCTCGAGGGTGTCCAGGGCCTTGAGCTGCCCGTCGTTCAACGGCTCCTTTAAAAGGGGCGCGGTGGCGCGACGGGAGGGCGGCCAATCGGCACTGATCCGGGCCTGGAGGTCGAAGCGGGGATTAGGCGCTGAAGGGCCGCTCAGCGTCGCGCCGCTGGCATCCCGCAGTGTCACGGACGTCACCTTCAGGGGGTCGATGAAATTTTCGGTCAGCCAGCGGATCGGGATGTCCAATCCTTCCTCCTTACCGGCGTCGTTGGGCGGCATCCACATCAGTTCGCTGTTGAAGGCGTCCAGTACCTCATCGGCGGGTTTGATACCGAATGGCGGCAGGAAGTAGCGGCGCGTGTCCGGGTTCGACAGGTCCACCGGGAAACCTTCCAGGGCCATGCGCACCATATGCTCATAGCGCAAGTCCGGGACGGGCGACGGCTGGTCCGCCCGGCGCAGGTTGATCCGGGCGCGAGCCACCAGCGCATGGTCCATCATGTTGGTGTGGACGGTGTAGTCCAGCGTGGCCTGGAGCGGCCAGCCCGTTCCCCGCTCAAACAGGATGTAACCGACCTTGTCCGGTGTCCCGTCTTCACTCGGCTGGGTCACGTCGACAGACACCGTGTCCGCGTCGACCGCCGACACCGTGTAGGTCATGGCCGGCAGCGCGGCGCTGTGATTGCTGCCCGTCACCGCCGGGGACTGCCAGGTCAGGCCGGTCCTGAGCGGCGCCGTCGGCAGGCCGCCGTTGAACAGGTTCATCTGCACCATGCTCTGGCTGAGCTGTGCAAGCGCCCCGTCAGGCAGGTCCTCTTCAAGAGAGGCCAGGGTCTCGGCATCGACAAATTCAGCACCGTGGGCGACGCCCTGCGGGTCCACCGTCTGGCGGATGCCACCGCGCAGCAGCCGGGCCATCGCCCGCTTGCGGTCCGAGCCGTGATCCAGCTTGCGGGTGTTGACCACTTCGCGGCCATCGCTGTCGAAGGCGAGGAAATCCACGCCGGTCTCGACCTCGAATCCACCACCACTGCGTCCCGTGACGGTACTGCGTGACAGGGCGTCCATGTGCATTTCCCGCATCGGCAGGCGGGTACCGCGCTTGTCGGGCGTCAGGTCGAGCTGGTAGGTGAGATTGAAGGCATAGTCGTCACCCACCTCGGGTTTAAACGCCAGCCGTTCACGGGTTTGCCAATACACAAGTGCGCCAGCCCCGACTGCCAGAACGACAGACAGCAGGACGGCCACAGACTTCGTCCTTGTCATTTACCGATGTCCTTATCGCTTACCGATTCCATGGAAGCCGATCAGGGCTTCCGAGCGATCGCGCAGTTTACAGAAGCCGGAGGCCGGTTTGCAGGCGGGGGAACCCGAAATTCATCGATTCCGATGAAAAAAAGGGGGCTATGTCGGCCCCCTGGAATAGCGTGTCAGCGTTCCGGACTAGAAGTCATAATCCGGCATGTCATGGGAATGGGAGGCTTTTTTCTCCTCCGGCGCCTCGCTCACCATCGCCTCGGTCGTCAGCATCATGCCAGCCACGGAGGCGGCGTTCTGCAGGGCGGTTCGGGTGACTTTGGCCGGGTCGAGGATGCCCATGTCCAGCATGTCGCCGTAGGCCTCGGTCTGGGCGTTGTAGCCCCAACTGACGCTGTCGTTGCTGCGCACCTTGTCCAGCACCACGCTGGGCTCGACCCCGGCGTTGGAGACGATCTGACGGAAAGGCTCTTCCATGGCCCGCAGGGCGATGCGAATACCGGCCTTCTGGTCTTCGTTAGATGTCTTTTCCAGCGTCTTGCGCACGGCACCGGCAGCCCGTATAAGCGCCGTTCCACCGCCCGGTACGATGCCTTCTTCCACCGCCGCACGGGTCGCGTGCAGGGCGTCGTCCACCAGGTCCTTCTTCTCCTTCATTTCCATTTCTGTGGCGGCGCCGACCTTGATCACCGCAACGCCGCCGGACAGCTTGGCGACGCGCTCCTGAAGCTTCTCGCGGTCGTAGTCGGACTTGGAGGCGTCGATCTCTTTCTGGATCTGGGCAACCCGGGCCTCGATGTCCGCCTTCTTGCCGCCGCCATCCACGACGATCGTGTGCTCCTTGGTGATCACGATCCGTTTGGCGGAACCCAGCTCGTCGAGGGTGGCCTTGGCCAGGGACAGCCCGACTTCTTCAGAGATCACCTGCCCGCCGGTCAGCGTGGCGATGTCCTGCAGCATGGCCTTGCGCCGGTCACCAAAGCCCGGGGCTTTCACTGCGGCCGCTTTGATGATGCCGCGCAGGTTGTTCACCACCAGTGTGGCCAGGGCCTCGCCCTCGACGTCTTCGGCGATCAGCATCAACGGCCGGCCAGCTTTGGCGACGGCTTCGAGCACCGGAAGCAGGTCGCGGATGTTGCTGATCTTCTTGTCGAACAGCAGAACATAGGGGTTGTCCAGTTCCGCCTGCATCTTGTCGTGGCTGGTGATGAAATACGGCGACAGGTAGCCGCGGTCGAACTGCATGCCTTCCACGACGTCCAGTTCATTCTCCAGGGACTTGCCCTCTTCGACCGTGATGACACCGCCCCGGCCGACCTTCTCCATAGCCTCGGCCAGGATGTCGCCGATTGCCGTATCCCAGTTGGCAGACACGGTCGCGACCTGGCCGATAGCCTTGTTGTCGGTGCAGGGTTTGGCGAGGTTTTTCAGCTCTTCCACGGCGGCGCTGGCGGCGAGGTCGATGCCGCGTTTCAGGTCCATCGGGTTCATACCGGCCGACACGGCCTTATGGCCTTCCCGCACAATGGCCTGAGCCAGCAGCGTGGCCGTGGTGGTGCCGTCGCCGGCCAGTTCGGCGGTCTTGGACGCCACTTCTTTCACCATCTGGGCGCCCATGTTCTCGAACTTGTCCTTGAGCTGGATTTCCTTGGCCACGGACACGCCGTCCTTGGTGACCCGAGGCGCGCCGTAGCTCTTGTCCAGAATCACGTTACGGCCATTGGGCCCCATGGTGACCTTGACGGCATCGGCCAGGACGTTCACGCCTTTGAGCATGCGTTCGCGGGCGGTTTGGGAAAAGGTAATGACTTTCGCGCTCATGCGGCTTTCTCCTGCGCATCAACGTCTTCAAGAACAGCCAGGATGTCGGATTCACGAATCACGAGGCCGATGTCGTCGTTCAGTTTGATATCGGTGCCGGCGTGCTTTTCAAAGAGCACGCGATCCCCCACCTTCACGGTCAACGGACGCTGGACGCCGTTGTCCTGCAAGGCGCCGTCACCCACCGCCAACACGATTCCCTGGGTCGATTTGCCGGCCGCCTTGTCGGGAATGAGGATGCCGCCTTTGGTGGTGGTTTCGGCTTCCAGTCGACGAACAACCACCCGGTCATAGAGCGGTTTGATCTGCATTGAGGTGTCCTCCTGAATAAAGGTCATGCACGAGAAAACGGCACATGGATGGGCCGTTGCGGCCCTCTCTGATCGCGAACATAAGTGCAGTCCCGGCGCTTTCAAGTGGACGTTGAGCACTTTCAATCAACTCTTTTTCTATAACCGGCGGCGGCTTTATGCCTTGAATTGGCGATTGGCTGTTTTATAGTCAAAGAAGGTCAGCCAGAACGAGGTGTCGCCATGCAGGAACGCGCTGTTCAGACGTTTGAGCGCACGTTGGGTGATTATTTCCGGGAGCGTCTTGTCCACTGCGCCGAAGCACTGGCGCCACGACCCGAAGAGGATACATTGTGGTATGTCGGGTCGGTCCTGGCGCGCCTGGGAGACAGCCGCCAGCTGTTCAGCTATGACGAGGGGCAACTGAGCCTGCGGCCACTGGCCCTGCTCTACAAGGACGCACACGAAGCCAGCGCCGATCACGAACGCTGCCTGATTCTAAGGCAATTGGGCGACCAGGCCCTGTTCGTCGGCGCATTGTTTCCGGAGCGCTATGCCCGCAAGGGCTTCCGGCAAGACTATTTCGTCGGCATGGGCGGTGGCGCCTACGACTACCTGGCCGACAACGCCCACAGCCACCGCCACGTGTTTGCCGACCTGGCGGATCGCTTCGCCGCCTTCCTGGATCTGGTCGCCCGGGCCTGCACCCGCAAGGCAGGCTCCAGTGTTGATGATGTGCTGACGCTCTACCAGCAGTGGCGGGCCACCGGTGACGAACAGCTGGGCGAGCAATTGCAGGCCCTGGGGATCGCCCTGGACGATGACAGGAAACTGCACTGACCGGCGGGCTTAATGGGAGCCCGGTTTTGTGCCACTGATCAAAAGTCCCAGGCCGTTCAGGTAATCTTCCTCCTGGACATCGTCCAACTGCGCTTCAAGATAAGCCCGGCCTTGCGCCCATTTAGCCTTCAGCCGGTCGTGGTCGAGGTCCTCGGCCGTGTCGATACCCGTGACTTGAAGCAGCTTGCTGTAGATCGGATAGAGGTGGCGCAGCAGACCCCGTTCCGGCCGGCTGCCCTGAAAGTCCAGGATCACCAGCCGTCCACCCGGGCGTAACAGGCCCAGTGCCCGCTCGAGTGCAGCTGGCAGATCGTAGACAATGCCCAGGCACCAGCTGGCGATCACCGCGTCAAACGACGGCGCAACGTCGTCAAGGCGTGCGGCGTCCTGCTGTGCAACGGCGACCTGGTGCCACCCGTTCCGTTCGACCTTTTGGCGAGCCCTGGCAAGCATTCCCCGGGACAGGTCAACCCCGAGCAACCTCCCCTCCGGCCCCAGCTTCGGCACCAGGTAGGAAAAGTTGCGCCCCGTTCCGCATCCGATATCAAGAACACGGGCGCCGTGTATATCACCCAGGAGATCGACACTGCGCTGGCGATACCGGTCCTCGACCCGAAACAGTCGCTGGAAGATCCAGCCGGTCAGAAGATCGTAATAGCGCGCAGCCTTGTTGTAGTAATCGTTGATTTCTTCGCGTTGCATTGCAGGGCTCCCGAATGCCGGCCATGAAATGGAATATGGCCATTTCAAACCCTGTAGTGATTACAGGGTCAAGCCCATCCGACGATTCGAAGAGGCAATGACGCCAGACGCGGGAACGTAGCACCCGAAAGTCCGCCTTCCTGACAGGGCGTCACTCCCGTCCCAGCATCCGCATCAGCACTCGATCTTTCAGCACATGGTGGTGGTAGAGGGCAGCGAGGGCATGCAGCAAGGCGATGATCATCATGGTATTCATGGCGATCACGTGGACGTCCCCCATGAATTCCATTCCCAGGTACCACGCCATCGCACCGAAAACCGGCACCAGCAGCATCAGCAGATAAAGCAGGCCATGGGCCAGTTTCTGCGCCTTGTCGAGCAGAGGATGCCCCGCGCTGACGACTTCAGGGACCGGGCTAACCAGTCGGACGATCAGGCGGACCAGCACCAGGCCAATGACCGTCAGCCCCACATAAACGTGAAACGTCCCCACCCAGTTCGTCTGGAATCCGGCGTTTTCAAGATGCTCGTCCAACTGGTGACCCATCCCGTCACTGACGATGTAATTCGCAACGATCAATATCGCGATGGCCCAGTGCAGGACGATCTGGGGCATGCTGTAGGCTTTGGTGTGTGTGGTGGTGGACATGATCGGTCTCGGCTTCCTGTTGAGTGGATCCTTTCGTAACCACGGCGTGCCTTCGCCTGGCTCAGTGCCAGAGCAAGTGGCCCACCGCGGGTCCTTACTGACAGGGGAAGTCTATGCACGAAACATTAAGTGTTTCTTATAAACCCCTCATGTCCTTGCCCAACGCCCTTGCGGCCGTCACCCTCTTTCTGAAGACTCGCCCTGAATCGTGGACTTCACATCGGTCAACCGGCCGACCGGAAGGTTGTCGGGGACGGGTCTACAGTGACAGGAGGGGCTCTGCTCTCTGCCGGCGAGCCCCAGCAACCGCTTGATATTGAGGAACGAGTCGATGAGCACCTTCGAGCAGGATACCGACACGCTGAAAGCCTGGGACAAGGCCCACGTCTGGCACCACATGACGACAGGGCAGGCGGCGGACGCGGGGCTGACCATGTTCGTCCGTGGCGAGGGTCTCTGGCTCTGGGACATCGACGGCCAGGAGTACCTGGACGCCACCGCCGGCGGTGTCTGGGTGACCAATGTGGGCTACGGGCGACGGGAGATCGCCGATGCCGTCCACCAACAGTTGCTGGACCTGAATTATTTCGCCGGCTCCATGGCAAGCAAACCGGCGTCGGCGTTCGCCGAGAAGCTGCTGGGCAAGATGCCGGGCATGAGCCGGGTCTACTACTCCAGTTCCGGATCGGAGGCGAACGAGAAGGCCTTCAAGATGGTGCGCCAGATCGCCCACAAGCACCATGGCGGCCGCAAGCACAAGATCCTCTACCGCGAGCGCGACTACCACGGCACCACCCTGGCGGCGCTGAGCGCGACCGGGCAGATGGAGCGGCGTGAGCACTTTGGTCCTTTCCTGCCGGGGTTCGTGGAATTTCCCCACTGCTGCGAGTACCGCAGCCAGTTCGGCGAGGTCGAGGATTACGGCGCCCGGGCGGCCCAGGCCATGGAGGACGTGATCCTGCAGGAAGGTCCTGACACCGTGGGCGCGGTCATCATTGAACCCATCACCGCCGGTGGCGGCATCATTCCCCCACCCGCCGGCTACCTGAAGGCGGTACGCGAGATCTGCGATCGTCACGACGTGTTGCTGATTATGGACGAGGTGGTCTGCGGCATGGGCCGGACCGGCACCTGGTTCGGGTACCAGCACGATGGCATCACACCGGACATCGTGACCATGGCGAAGGGCGTGGCGTCCGGATACGCCGCCATTTCCTGCACCGTGACCACGGAGCGAGTCTACGAATTGCTGAAAGAAGCCGAAGGGGACACCCTCGGTTATTTCCGCGACATTTCCACCTTCGGTGGCTGCCTCGCGTCCCAGGCGGCAGCGCTGGCCAACGTGTCAATCATCGAGCGCGAGGGACTGGTGGAAAACAGTGCCCGCCAGGGAGAACGGCTGATGGCCGGCTTCCGCGACCTGGCCGAGCGCTATCCATTGATCGGGGACATTCGCGGCAAGGGGCTGTTCCAGGGTATCGAACTGGTGACCGATCGCGCCTCCCGCCAGCCGGTGGAGGAATCCATTCCCATGGCGATCGTCGCCCGCTGCAAAGCCCATGGCTTGCTGATTGGCCGCACCAATCGCTGCGTACCGGGCTTCAACAACGTGCTCAACTTTAGTCCGGCGCTGACAGCGACCGACCAGGAGATCGACACCATCGTCGAACGCCTGGACCGGGCCCTGCACGATGTAACGCCCACGCTCTGATCGTCCCGGTCACGGGTTCGTTCCGGCAAAGCGCATCATGTGCTGAACCAGCTGGTCCGGTTTCTCCTCGATCACAAGGTGGCCTGCGTCGTCGACCACGTGGAACTCCGATGATGGAATCAAGCCATGGAGGGTTTCACCGCGTTCCAGCGGAATCCAGCGATCCTCCCGCCCCCACAGGATGAGGGTTGGCATGGTGATCGTTGGATACCGTGTTTGGACCTCATCCGTGTAGCGCGAATCCGCCTGGGCGATCTGACGATAGAAAGCGGGCTGCCCCTGCTCGCCGGTCCAGGGCCGGACAATACCGTCCAGTGTGGCGTCATCCAACGGCCGGTGAGCCGCTGTTTGCACGTAGGTGCGAACGATCGCCTGATGGATAACATCGGGCACACCGGAAAACGCAGCCTCGTGTTCATTGACGTGCCGGAAGAACGGCGAGCCCCAGGGCGAGACCGCCACCGGGTCAATCAACATGATTTTCCGGAAGGATCGCCCATTCAGCAGGTGCGTTCTCAGGACGGTGGCCCCACCAAAGTCATGGCCGACCACCCACGGATTATCCAGGCCCCAGTGATCCAGCAGGCGCGCCAGCACCTCGTTTTGCACGCCCAGCGAGACGTCCCCCTCGGCCATGCTCGACTGGCCATAGCCCAGCAAATCGTAGAAGTAGACGGTGTACTTTGCGGACAGCGACCGGATCAGGTGACGCAGATTGAACGACGACCAGGGCGTGCCGTGAACCATCACCATCGGCGGGCCGTCTCCCAGCCGACCATAGCGGACTTCGCGCCCCTGATAGTCAAGGGTACCGGGGAGCTGCCAGTCGCAGTACGCATCAACGCCGTTCCTGTTCGCCATCGACTCATCCCTCCCGCGAGCCGGCATCGCGCATCAGCCTCGCCACCCGTTCCAGGGCGCGCTCGGGCGGTAACCTCAAAGCCGCTTCAAGAGCGTCTCGCGGTACGCCAACGACATCGTCCAGGGCCCGATCATCCAGCGTGGCCAGTAGGCGTTCCAGTTGTTTGAGCCGGGCCTGTTGCGGGTGGCGGACGACATGACATCCGCGGTGATCCCGGGCCCAATCGCGCAGAGAGCGCGGGAGCCGGGTGCGTTCTGTCCTATGATGTGCCGTGAAAGTAGCCATCGAAACCTCCTGTGTTTCGATCACCTTGCCGCGCGCCTATTGATTAGACAAACGAGAAGATTTGACCCATGCTTTGAGAAATTCTCAAAGATACACAGCCATGTCCCTCGCATCGCCCTTGCCCAACCTGGATCTCGATCTCGCCCGGACCTTTGTAGCCATCTGCGAGACCGGCAATTTCTCACGGGCCGCCACGCAGGTTCACCGCAGCGCGTCCGCCATCAGTCTGCAGGTCAAGAAGCTGGAGGCGATGGTGGGCCGCGAGCTCTTCCTGCGGGAAACCCGACGGGTCAGCCTGACCAGTGATGGCGAGATCCTGCTGGGCTATGCCCGCAAGCTGCTGCGCCTGAACGACGAGGCCTTTTCCCGCTTCCGGTCGTCCGAGTTCCAGGGTCGTGTCCGGCTGGGCGCGCCCAATGACAACGGCATTGTCGCCATGCCGGAAATCCTGCGGCGATTCGCTGCGTCCCATCCTCATGTCGAAGTGGATGTGCATCTGGGCCCGACCAATAACCTGCGCCGTCGTATTGACGCCGGCGAGATCGACATCGCGATCTTCAGTTTCGATCCGGAGCTGGACAACCAGGCGCCTATCCACTCCGAACCACTGGTGTGGCTCGGCGCGCGAAACGGCACCACCCTCGACACGCGACCGTTGCCAATCGCCCTGGCCGAGCCCGGCTGCTACTGGCGAGACATGGCGCTCAAGGCACTGGACGAAGCCGGGATCGACTACCGCATCGCCTACACCAGCGAGTTCTGCCAGGCCCAGATCGCCGCGGTGCGGGCCGACCTAGCGGTTGCGCCGCTGCCCATCAGCGTGATCGACGACGACATGATTCACCTGAGCGCCGACCATGGCCTGCCGGAGATGGGTGAGTACCGGATGACCCTGGCCAAGCGGGACGGATCGGGCCCGATTGAAGACGCGCTGGCCGAACATGTGGTCTCGGGCTTCAAGGCAATTTCCGAAAGGGGCATGCGCCTGTTTGCCTGATCTGTCGGCGCGGTTTCAGGACAGCAGACAAGCCGGACGCCATGCTATAGTGGGCGACGCATGACACAGAGAGCTTTCCCATGAATCAGGAACCGCTGGACACCATCCTCGAACTCGACGGCGAGGAACGCTTCGATTACTTCCTCGATACGGTGATCGAAGAGCGCGACATCTGGATCCTCATCAACGCTGACAACCGCTTCCTGAAGATTGTCTCCGACGATGATGACGTGGCCTATCTGCCGGTCTGGCCCAGCGAATCGTTTGCCGCACAGTACGCCGGCGACGCAGGCGGCCTGACCCCCAAGCGTCTGTCGCTGCCCGAATTCTTCAACAAATGGGTGCCCGGACTGACCAAAGACGGTCTGGAAATCGGCGTCTTCCCGGGGACGGACGGCACCCTTTGGATCACCTCGCCGACCGATCTGAAGAACGACCTGCAGGACGAAATGGCCAGTCTTTGAATCGCCGCGTGGGGCGTTAACCGGAACGCCTCACCCAGCGATCGCCCTCCTTACGGTATTGCTGTTTGACCGCCGCCCAGGCCACCTTGTGGGCTACCGCCTCGCGGCTCTCATCACCCCGGCGGCTGCCGGGATCGCTGTACTCGTCCCACGCTGAATTGAAGGCCTTCAGATAGATGTCCAGGGCATGGGACGGCAGGTGTTTGCGGACGCTTTCGGGCAGATCGTCTTTGCGATGATAAGGCATGGCGATGCACCTCCCGTTTCGGTGGCAGAATCAGCGGTTTCGCCTGCCATCATCGCACCGATCGACATCAATCAGCAGAGTCGCTGACCGTTACGCACCCCCGAGTCCGGCCCGACCAGGGACACAGCGCCCTCCTCATTATGAACACCCGTCACCAGGCATTCAGAGACGAACGGGCCGATCTGTTTCGGCGGGAAATTGGTGACTGCCAGCACCTGCTTACCCAGCAGGCTTTCCTTGTCGTAGAGATCCGTAATCTGTGCGCTGGATTTACGTACACCCACTTCCGGGCCGAAATCCACCTTCAGCTTGTAAGCCGGTTTGCGGGCCTCGGGAAAGTCCGACACCTCAATGATGGTGCCGACACGCAATTCCACTTTCTCAAAGTCGTCCCAACTGATCATTCGGGTTTCTCCAGGGTCTGGTTTGCCGGGCGCCGTCAAGCGCCGGATGGTAGAGGACGAAGTCTAATGCGCAAAGCCGCCATCGAGCCAGAATGCAGAGGGGGTCGGATGGATTTGAACCACCTCCTGGCTGACCGGTCCGGGCGATGCTGGAGGGCGCAGGCCGCGATTTCTGCTACCCTGCGCCCTGCCATGGATCAAGGAGTCGCCGATGTCTGAACAAGCCCTGAAAGCCCTGTCCGATATGGCCAGCGAGGCCCACGCCCGCATCCAGGCGGCGCACCAGCATATCAATCCGGTCGTGGGCGTGCGCCGGGGCATGCGGGATATTGGCATCCCTGCCGATGCCATGACCATCGACTGCCTGCAGACCCGTCGGCGCATCGTGATGGTGCTGCATGATGAAGACCCGGGGGCCCTGCTCTACCAGTTTTCCACCATCGATGAAGAGATCGGGATGGATTTCCAGCGCATGCCGCTAGCCGACATGAGCACGGGCAAACTGTTCGACTGGATAGAGGACTACTTTTCGGACGAGGCAACGCCCGGCGCGCCCCATTGAACCCGGGCTGACATTCTGCGCCAACAGCACCATACTGGGGTCACCTTTTCGCTCAAAGGCTTCTGCCATGCGCGTGTTTACCAATCCGGTCGGTTCCGGTTCGCTCTGGTTCGACAACCTGGCCACCGCCGACGGCACCCCCGTCGCCTATGATCCGCAGGCACGGGCTTTCCTGCCCATGCCGCCGTTCTGCATCAACCGTGATGTGATCGGCTGCAACTGGATTGCACCGGAACCGGGGGCGTTCTGCCGCTCCTGCGCCATGACCGCGCTGGCGCCGGACCCGGACATTCCCGACGCCATGCCCAACTGGGCCCTGACCGAAGCCGCCAAGCGCTGGACGCTGGATAACCTGGGCCGCTGGCACTGGTTTCGGCCCGAGGATCCGGGAACGCGGCCAGTTTTCCACATGCTGGCCGAAGGATTGACGCCGGTGATGATGGGCCACGCCCAGGGTGTGGTCACCATCAGCGTGGCCGAGGCCGACCCGGTGGTGCGCACCGCCCGGCGCCAGGAACTGGCGGAACCCTACCGTACGATGATCGGCCACATGCGCCATGAAATCTCGCACATGCTGTGGTGGCGCCTGAGTCTGCGCAACGACTTCCTCGATGCGTTTCGCGCCATGTTCGGCGACGAGCGCGAGGATTACACCACCGCATTGCAGCGACACTACGAGCAGGGCCCGCCCGGGGACTGGAAGCAGCGATTCCTGACCACCTACGCCTCGGCTCACCCCCATGAAGACTGGGCGGAAACCGCAGCGCATCTGCTGCACCTGACCGACATCACCGACAGCTTTATCGCCTCGGGCCTGTCCTCGCCGGAAATTCCCCACTCGGGTTGGGACCCCTACGCCGAGACGGATGCCGACCGGTTAATCCACATTGCCGCCTCTCTGACCGTGGGCGTTAACCACGTTAACCGCTCCATGGGGCTGTCCGACATTTACCCCTTCGTGCTCTCGGATGCGGCACGCCGCAAACTCGCATTCGTACACGACTGGCTCAGACGGGGTGCCCAGGGTTTGTAACCAGACAGCGCCCCGGGGTTGTTTCCAGCCGATCAGTCACACATATTTAAAGACAGTGTTGTCAAAACGAATCCAACATTCGGCTCGCCAAGGAGGTGGTCCCAATGGCGGAACAGAGTAAGCACCAACCCCGCAACGTCACGCAAAAACTGATCGCATCCCACCTGGCCGACGGTCGTATGAAAGCCGGTGAGGAAATCGGCCTGACCATCGACCAGACCCTCACCCAGGACGCCACCGGCACCCTGGTGATGCTGGAACTGGAAGCCATGGGCCTGGACCACGCCCGCACCGAAGTGTCTGCCCAGTACGTCGACCACAACCTGCTGCAGACCGACCACCGCAACCCGGACGACCACCTGTTCCTGCGCAGCGCCTGCGAGAAATTCGGCCTCTGGTTCAGCCCGCCGGGCTCCGGTGTTAGCCACCCGGTCCACATGGAGCGTTTCGGCAAACCCGGCAAGACCCTGCTGGGTTCGGACAGCCACACCTGTGCCGCGGGCTCACTGGGCATGCTGGCCATCGGTGCCGGCGGCCTGGCGGTGGCCATGGCCATCTGCGGGCAGCCGTTCTACCTGAACATGCCCAAGGTGATGGGCGTGAAACTCACCGGCAAACTGCCGGACTGGGTCAGCGCCAAGGACGTGGTGCTGGAAATGTTGCGCCGCCATGACGTGAAAGGCGGTGCCGGCCGGATCATCGAGTATTACGGGCCCGGTCTCAAACACCTGTCAGCGATGGATCGCCACGTGATCGCCAACATGGGCCAGGAAATGGGCCACACCACCACCGTATTCCCCGCCGATGACGCGGTGCGGGATTTTCTCAAACAGCAGCAGCGGGCCGACGATTTCGATCGACTGGAGGCGGATCAGGGCGCCACCTACGACGAACACGACGAAATCGATCTGGGCAAGCTGGAGCCTTTGATCGCCCTGCCCAGCAGCCCGGGGAAAGTCGTGCCCGTGCGGGAAGTGGCGGGCGAACCCATCTACCAGGCCTACATCGGCTCTTCCGCCAATCCGGGACTGCGGGATTTCGCGGTGCCGGCCATGGTGGTGAAGGGCCACCAGGTGCATGAGCGGGTGTCGTTCGACATCAACCCGACGTCCCGCCAGATCCTGGAAAACCTGGCCAAGCTCGGGCACCTGAGCGACCTGCTCAGCGCCGGCGCCCGTCTGCACCAGACCGGCTGCAACGGCTGTATCGGTATGGGCCAGGCACCGGCCACCGACCAGATCAGCCTGCGCACGGTGCCGCGCAACTTCGCCGGACGCTCCGGCACCGAGGAAGACAAGGTCTGCCTGTGCAGCCCAGAGACCGCCACGGCGTCGGCCCTGACGGGTGAGATCACCGACCCCCGGGACCTGGACATCGACTATCCGACCTTCGACGACAGCCGGTCGTTCTACGTGGAGGACCGTAATATCCGCCCACCGGCGCAGCATCCGGAGCTGACCGTCGTCGAGAAGGGACCGAACATCAGCACCCTGCCCCAGTTCGATGGCCTGCCGGACGAACTGACCGCGCCGGTGCTGCTCAAGGTGGGCGATGACATTTCCACCGACGAAATCCTGCCCGCCGGGTCGCGGATCCTGCCGTTCCGCAGCAACATCCCGGCGATCAGCGAGTTCACCTACACCCGGGTCGACGCGTCCTATCCGGAACGGGCGAAGAAGTATCAGGAACACGGCTCGATGATCGTCGGCGGTGAGAATTATGGGCAAGGCTCCAGCCGCGAACATGCAGCACTGGCGCCGCGCTACCTGGGCGTGCGGGTGGTCGTTGCCAAGAGCTATTCCCGCATCCACTGGCAGAACCTGTGCAACTTCGGCATTTTGCCGCTGCGCTTTACGCGCCCCGAGGATTACGACGACATCGAACAGGGCGACGAACTGGCGCTGGACGCCCTGGCCGAGACGCTGGCGCAAGGCGGTCAGTTGGCCGCAAAAAACACCCGTAGCGGTCAGCGCTACGAGCTGACCCACGATCTCAGCGACCGCCAGATCCGGATGATCCTCAAGGGCGGCCTGCTCAACCTGATGCGAGAGTCCCTGGCGGCCTGATCGCCGGGTGTCGGCCGTGGCCAAACCGGACACGGTCGGTGCCTTCACCTATACTGATCCTGCTGGCGTCATATGACTCACGCCGTGTCGCCGTTTTGCCTGTCAGCTGATTAATGGACCTAATCAAGCCCAAGAGGCTAACGGAGGATATGGCATGCCTTTCTTATCTCGACTTCCCTGTGTTGCCGCTGCTCTCGTTCTGGTTGCCGGCCTGCTCAGCGCCTGCAGCACCCCGTCGGAAAAACCGATGAAGACCGATGTGTCGGAATCCACCACCATGGAAAAAGGCGTCCCCGGTGGCGTCCACACCCGCACCGAACGTCTTGAAGCCACCGTCCGAACCATCAACTACGACGCCCGCACCGTCACCCTCGCAGACGACGACGGCAACATGAAGACCATCACCGTCGGACCCGATGCGGTGAATTTCAATCAGGTGGAGGTCGGTGACCGGGTCACGGTGGTCTACATCGAAGAAACGGTCGTTTACCTGAAAGCGATCGGCGAGACGTCCACCGACGGCGCCGCCGGCATGGCCGCCGCCGCCCCGGAAGGCCAGAAACCGCGGGGGTTTGCCGGCGGTACGGCGCAGGTCACCGCGGTGGTCAAATCGGTCAACCTGGAACACCACACCGCCACGCTGGAATTTCCCAACGGCGATGTCCGTCAGGTGCCGGTGCGTGACGACGTCAAACTGAGCAACGACCAGGTCGGCCGGGAAGTGGTGATCCAGATCACCGCCGCCGTGGCGCTGTCGGTGGACAAGGCCGAATAACGGCACCGGATTGGCGATTCGATGACCAGCCTGGCGAAAACCTCGACAGGCTGATCATTTGCCAGCCATGACCGGCCACCGCTACAGCCAACCCGCCTACCGACGTTCTTCCAGACGTTACTCACGCACTTATCCACAGATTCTGTGGACATGATCGTCTGTGGATAACGAGCAACCGGCGGTCTGCCCCCCAAGTGATTCGCCGAATCGTTTTACGGCTCGGAAAGCGCCAATTCATTGAGAGAACAACCGGTTAGCAATCCCACCTTTTGCGTCCCGTTAGGACCCTTCCTATAATCGCCTAACGAAGCGCACTCTGATTGCCGCGCCGCGGTCGTCCCATTCCAATAAAAAGGAAAACAACATGTTGAAACGTTGCACCCTTCTGGCTGCCGCGGCGGCTACGCTGCTGTTCAGTGCCGCCTCCCAGGCCCAGTACAAAGACGAATACACGGTGTCCACGGTCCTGCCTTCCGCCTTTCCCTGGGGGCAGGCTGCCGACAAATGGGTCGAACTGGTCAAGGAGCGCTCCGACGGGCGCATCAACATGAAGATCTACAGCAACTCCCAACTGGTCTCCGGCGACCAGACCAAGGAGTTCTCAGCCATGCGCTCCGGCCTGATCGACATGGCGGTCGGTTCCACCATCAATTGGTCGCCGCAGGTGCCGGAGCTGAACCTGTTCTCCCTGCCGTTCCTGATGCCGGACTACGCGGCGATCGATGCGATTACCCAGGGTGACGCCGGCGAGGCCATCTTCGCGGCCATCAAGAAGCGCGGCGTGACTCCGCTGGCCTGGGGCGAGAACGGCTTCCGCGAGCTGTCCAACTCCAAGCTGACCATCGACGAGCCGGCGGATCTGGACGGCCTGAAAATCCGCGTGGTGGGTTCGCCGCTGTTCCAGGACACCTTCACCGCGCTGGGTGCCAACCCGACGCAGATGAGCTGGGCAGACGCCAAGCCGGCCCTGACCACCGGTGCCGTCGACGGCCAGGAAAACCCGCTGTCCGTGTTTGACGTGGCCCGCATCGATCAGGTCGGTCAGAACCACCTGACCCGCTGGCACTACATGGCTGACCCGCTGGTGTTTGCCATCAGCAACCGCGTGTGGGACACATTCAGCCCCGAAGACCAGGCGCTACTGAAACAGGCCGCCATCGACGCCGGTCAGTGGGAGATCCAGAAATCCCGTGGTGAACTCGACGACACCCTGGCGGCGATCAAGGAGCGTGGCGTGGAAGTCACCGAGCTGACCCCGGCCCAGCACGATGCCTTCGTCAAGGCGACCCAGTCGGTCTACGACAAGTGGACGCCGCGCATCGGCGAAGACCTGGTCAAGCAGGCGCAGGACGCGGTCGCCAACCGCGCCCAGTAACACCGATCGTCCCCGACGCCCGCTTTTTTGGCGGGCGTCTTCCTGCCACCTGGAGTCCCCATGCCCTCCCGTCGTCCCAAATTCCGGCCCGATGCCTGGCTGGCCACCCTCGCCCTGGTGGCGATCTGTCTGATCAGCCTCGGCAATGTGATCGTGCGTTACGCCACCGATGCGTCCTTTGCCTTCACCGAGGAATTCTCGGTGTTCTGCCTGGTGCTGCTCACGTTTGCCGGGGCTGCGGTGGCGGCGCGCCACAACCAGCACATCCGCATCGAACTGATCGAGCACCACCTGCCGCCCTGGGCCCGGAAGATCGTGTTTGTACTGCAGTGGGCCGCCAGCGTAGCGGTGCTGGGCGTGATGACCTGGTATGGCAGCACCTTTGCCCTGCAGGAGTATCAGTGGGACTCGCTGTCACCGGGGCTGGGGCTACCCAACTGGATTTACGTGGTGTGGTTGCCGATCCTCTCCGTGGTCATCATCCTCCGCATGACCCAGAACCTGATCGATCGCCTGCGCGGCAAGCACGACCCGGAGGTGGTCCATGAGTCCTGATCTGCTGATGATCGGCAGTTTCCTGCTGGCGCTGCTGCTGGGCATGCCGGTGGCGATTGCGCTGGGCGTCGGCGGTCTGGTGGGCATCGTCGCGGGCCTGCCGCCGACGATGCTGGGCACCTTCGGCACCAACACCTACAACAGCGTGGCCAAGTACCCGCTGATTGCCATTCCCCTGTTTATCCTCACCGGCCTGATCTTCGAAAGGGCCGGGGTCGCCGCCAGCCTGGTGCGTTTCGCCCAGGCCATTATCGGGCCGCGTCACGGTGGTCTGACGGTCGTCGCCGTGCTGGTGTGCCTGATCATGGGCGGCATGAGCGGTTCCGGGCCGGCGGACGCGGCCGCAGTGGCAATGGTGATGCTGCCGAGCATGCATAAAGCCGGATATCCGAAGCCGTTTTCCGCTTCGCTGATCGCGGCGTCCTCTTCAACCGCGATCCTGATTCCGCCGTCCATCGCCCTGATCCTCTACTCCATCGTGGTGCCGGGCGTGGACCTGCGGGCCCTGTTCGCCGCCGGGCTGTTCCCGGGCATCCTGGCGGGCATATCCCTGCTGGCGCCGGCGCTGTATTTCGCAAAGAAATACCGCTGGGAAGACCCGGAGACCGTCGAGCGCCCAGCATTCTGGCCGAGCTTCAAGGCGGCCATTCCCGCCCTGTTCGCGCCGGTGATCATCCTGGGCGGCCTGCGCTCGGGCCTGTTCACGCCCACCGAAGCGGCGGTGGTTGCCGTAGCCTACGGCGTGTTGGTGGGCTGCCTGATCTATCGCAACCTGAGCCTGCGGGATCTGTGGGGGCTGATGTCCGAGGCGGCTGTGACCTCCGGCGTGGTCATGTTCATCATTGCGCTGGCCGGTATTTTCGCCTGGGCCGGCACGACCCTGGGCACGTTCAACCACCTGGCCAATGCCCTGCTGTCGCTGTCGGACAACGGCTGGGTGCTGCTGGGTCTGGTCATGGTGCTGGTGCTGATTGCCGGCATGCTGCTGGACGCGATTTCGATCTACCTGATCCTGATCCCGATCGTCCTGCCGATGATGAATCACTTCGACTGGAACCCGATCTGGTTCGGCATCCTGCTGGCCATGAACATCGCCATCGGCCAGTTCACGCCGCCGGTTGCGGTCAACCTGATGGTCACCACCCGCGTGGCCAACATCCGGCTGGAACACACCATAGGCTGGGCACTGGTGTTCATCGCCGCCATGGCCGTCAGTCTGGTGCTGGTGATGCTGATGCCGGGGATTGCGCTGTGGTTGCCGGAACAACTCGGGTATGTCGTTGGCTGACCGTGCCCTACCGCGCGCTCAGCGATCGCAGGTAGGCATCGTCAGCATCGATCCGATAGAAGCATTCGCCATCCCCATAAACGAAGCGGCTGCCCGGCACCCGCTTCAATTGCACGCCATCCTTCAGGCGCAGCACCATGGCCTTCGCGCAGGTTCGGCCTGATACCGTGCCAATCTGCAGCCAGTCGTCGTCCCGGGCCTCATACACCCTGCCGGGCGGATAGCTTTGTACCGTGAGGCCCCACCACTGCGGTCCGGGTACTGCATCCTCCACACGGACCAGGCGGCAGTGCTGCTTCCAGGTGAGACAGCCTGGAGCATCGTCAATAAAGCGCCTCAACAGACTGTCCGGCACAAGGGCGCCTTCGGGTGTCACCTCAACAACACGCCGGATCGCCGACAGATCGTCCGCTTTGATATCCGGCAGGTCCTGCCAGCGGTTATCAAGTGTGGAAACAGTCTCGATGCGCAGGCCCACGACTGGATGATTCTTTGCAAAGTCCGATTGCCCGAGTGCCTCCAAGGCGTCCCGACCGTACTGGCCAAGCTCGAAGCGCAGGTATCGATAGTCGAACGCCTCGGGTGTCACGCGACCGCTGATCAGCCGGTTCACCTGGCTTTGGGCCGACCAGTGACGCAGATCCGCGAACGGCGTGTGAATCAGGATCAGGATCGCGGCGACCAGCAGGGCCAGCCATTGATTGGCCGTTCGGATACCGCAAAGTGCCCGGCGGCGACACCAAGGGATGATCACGGCGTAAGTAAGCGTGAACGCGGCGATCAACAGCTGGAGGACCGAAGCAATGAGACGGTCGACAGTCAGCCCGTACTGATCGATCCGCAAACCAAGCGCCCAGGCCGCCAACAGCGAATTAATGGGCAGCAGCAGAATACCGAACAACACGAACCGTCGCAGCCAGGCCGGATAGTCGGGATGGTCTGGATCATCGGTCAGCACCGCATTGAAGAAGAACAGCACCACCACCGTCAGGACCATCATCAACAGGGCGGCCCGACCGGTGTCCCAGATGGCATCCAGTCCAGTAAAGGGCAGCGCAGCCAGAAACAGGACCGTGATCAGGGCAGCCAGGGGCAGCAGGGCCCTGATCAACGCTTCACATACGACCCGGATCGTCACCATCAAACGGATGCGCTCGCGGTTCAGCACCAGCCCCCAACCTCCGACCAGCGCCGTTACCGGGTATATAAACAGGGGTTCGCCAAACAGGTCGGCAAAGAATTCGATGCCGATCACCTTGAACAGCATTGCCCAGATCAGCAGGAGCAGCCAGAACGCCAGGATGAAGAGCCCGACCATCGCTATGGTCTGGGCCTGCTGCCAGGAATACTCCAGCAGCTGGCTGTAGCGGAAGGTCAGTCGCTCGTTGAACGACCAGCTGCGAAAATAAAGCGCAAGGATGAACAGGGCCATGCCAATACTGCTGCCGAAGAAAAAGCCGAACTCAACCGTGCCGGAGCTTCGGCTCCCCGAGGTGAGCCACCCCAGGTGCCACCCCAGCCCGAAAAGCAGGGGCGTCAGCAGCCCGGCGGCGATCAGGTTGCGGGCGTCCTTCAGTTTTTCCAGACCCAGGTAAAAAAAGGCTGGTACGCCGACGATGACGGTATACAACGCGACCAGCCAGGTGACGTCGGTGGCCGGCCAGAATCGCTGATCCATGGCGAGATGGAGGAAATACAGCAGCCAGCCCTGGGCCAGGGCCATCACAACGAGCCCGTAACGGGTGGCCGTATCCAGCGGCATGCGGGTGCGTTCTTCCATGACGACAACGTCCTGTCGGAGAGGGCCTTGACGCCTGTAAGACAGACGCCGGTTGATCCGGTCGATTCTAGCGCAGTCTTCTGCCGCCGACCGGGTTCATCAGCCGAATTCTGTGACCGGTTTCCTGAAGCGACAGTGTTCAGACCGTCCGGACTCCGACAATCCCCCCCTGGAAAGAAAGCCTCGCCGCTCCACTGCTCAGCTTATGACCGCATACTCCACCGCCCGGACACTTCTGGTCATTTACCGGTCACAACGCGCCATGTCAGGCCCCATCGGGTCCGGCACCGTTCATCCTGAGCTTACCCACGGAGTTATCCACAGTTTATGTGGATGATACCGGCCGCACTGACGTCTTTTTCAGGGGACACCTTGCGCTCACCAGTCCACGGGTATACATTGCAAACACAGTATCAACAAAGTTGATATATTATTGATAAAAACAAGCCCTCAGAATGCCTGCCGCGGGCAAGGGGCTATCAACGCACGACAATCCGTACGCACTACAAAAACAAGACGAGGTGATCCCATGTTGAAGTTGCTGGTTTCCAGGTTGCTGGTGGTTCTCTTCCTGGCAGGAAGTGCGGCATCCGCCCAGGCTGCCGATGTCGTCCTGCGCCTGCACCAGATGCTCCCGCCGCAGGCGACGATTCCCGCCAAAGTCCTTGAACCCTGGGCCAAGAAGATCGAAGCGGAGTCCGGTGGGCGAATCGAAGTCCAGCTGTATCCCTCCATGCAGCTTGGCGGCCGCCCCGCCGATCTCGTCGATCAAGTACGGGACGGCGTGGTGGACCTCACCTGGACACTGTTCGGCTATACCCCGGGCCGCTTCCCCAAGACCGAAGTGTTCGAACTGCCGTTCATGATGACCAACGCCACCGCCACGTCCATGGCGTTCCAGGCGTACTACGAGAAGTATATGAAAGGGGATCTGAAGGGCATCCATGTGCTTGCGGTCCATACCCACGGTCCCGGCCTGCTCCACACCCGCAACCAGGCGGTCCGCTCCCTTGAGGACCTCGACGGTCTGAAAATCCGCGGCACGTCACGGGTGGTCAATGCCATGCTGGGCTCCCTGGGCGCCAGCGCCATCGGCATGCCCGTGTCCGCCACCCCGGAAGCCCTCTCCAAAGGGGTGATCGACGGCACCGTGATGCCCTTCGAGGTCACCACCGCCCTGAAGATCGCGGAGCTGGCGCCCTACCACACCCAATTCTCCGGCAAGCGTGGCCTGTATACGGGCACCTTCCTGTTCGCCATGAATGAGGCCCGCTACCAGAGCCTGCCCGCCGACCTGAAGAAAGTCATTGATGACAACTCCGGCATGGCGCTCGCCAAGCGCTTCGGCCAGGCCATGGATGAGGGCGACCGCGAAGGCCGCGCAGCCGCGGACAAGGCCGGCAACACGACCGTCACCCTGGACGCGAAGGAAACCGCGCGCTGGCACAAGGCCAGTGAGGCGGTGACAGCTGACTGGATCGAGGAAATGAACGACAAGGGCCTGCACGGCCAGGAACTCTACGACGCGGCCAAATCGCTGATCGACAAATACGACGCCGAGATGTGAGGGGCAGGCGAACACCGCCTGCCGTTCTCCATGACAACGGCCCGGCCGCAAACGGCCGGGCCTCTGAGCCCAAGCCGTTCCAGATCAAGGTAACCAATGACTTCTTCCTCCGCCGGTCTCTATAGCCGTATCGAGGCGCTGGTCACCGCATCCGCCCGAATACTGATTGTCTTCAGCGGGTTCCTCCTCATCAGCGCCATTCTCATTACCTGTTCCAGCATCACCGGGCGAGCCCTGACATCGGTCGGGTTGTCCGCGATCCCCGGGGATTACGAGCTGGTGGAAATCCTCTGCGGCCTGGCCGTGTTTGCCTTCATGCCCTATTGCCAGCTGTCCCGGGGCCATATCAGCGTGGATCTGTTCATCCAGGGCCTGGGCCCCAAAGCGATGGCCTGGACGCAGCTGCTGGGCGACGTAGTGATGACCGGACTGGTGACGGTCATGGCCTGGCGTCACTTTGCCGGCACCCTCGACAAGCACGCCTACGGCGAGACCTCGTTCATCCTGCAGATTCCCGTCTGGTGGTCCTATGCCGTGGCCATGGTCCTGCTGGCCCTGTTCTGGCTCACCAGCCTGTTTACCGTGTGGCGGGACATCGTCGCGCTGCGTACGGGATCGTTCGACGATCACTCAGCTTCCGGAGGCGAGCACGCATGAGCAGTATCGACATCGCCCTGTGGTCGTTCCCGGTCCTGATCGCGCTGATCTTTATCCGAATTCCCATCGGCGCGGCCATGCTGCTGACCGGCCTGGTGGGCACCTGGCTGGTAACCGGGAGCTGGACGCCCATCCTGGCCCAGATGAAGAACCTGAGCTGGTCCAACTTTGCCAACTATTCCCTGTCGATTATCCCGCTGTTCCTGTTGATGGGGCAGTTCGCAGCACACGGCGGCATGTCCCGGTCGCTGTTCAAGGCGGCCGAGGCGTTCCTGGGGCATCGCCGGGGCGGCGTGGCCATGTCCGCCGTCGGCGCCTGTGCCGGATTCGGGGCCATCTGCGGCTCCTCACTGGCCACCGCCGCCACCATGGCCCAGGTGACCCTGCCGGAACTGCGCCGCTACGGCTACTCGGGTGGTCTGGCGACGGCGGCACTGGCCGCCGGCGGGACGCTGGGCATCCTGATTCCACCGTCGGTGGTGCTGGTGATCTACGCGATCCTGACCGAGCAGAACATCGCGAAGCTGTTCGTCGCCGCGTTCGTACCCGGCATTCTCGCCGCCGTGTTCTACCTGGTGGCCATTTCGGTGATCGTGCGGGTCTCGAAGGACGCCGAAACCACCTGTGACCGCGTCCCCTGGCCGGCCCGGCTGTCGGCCGTCATCGAAATCTGGCCAGTGCTGGTGATCTTTTTCCTGGTGGTGGGCGGCATCTACCTGGGCTGGTTCACGCCCACGGAGGCCGCCGCCATTGGTGCCGCCGGCACCGGACTGGTGGCCTGGATCAAGGGTGGCCTGGACCGCGTGCGCCTGATGGATTGCCTGAAGAAGACGGCGGTGTCATCCGGCATGATCTTCTTTATCGTGCTGGGGGCCGGCGTTTACAACACGTTCCTGGCCTTTTCCCAGCTCCCCCAGAGCGGCGCGGCCTGGGTGGTCGAACAGGGCTTCTCCCCCTGGCTGATCCTGACGATCATCCTGGCGCTCTTCATCGTTCTGGGCTGCATCATGGACTCCATGTCCATGATCCTGCTGACCGTACCGATCTTCTTCCCGATCGTCAGTGCCATGGATTTCGGTCTGCCTCCTGAGGAGTTCGCCCTCTGGTTCGGCATCCTCATCCTGGTGGTCGCCGAGGTGGGCCTGATCACCCCGCCCGTCGGACTGAACCTGTTCATCATCAACTCGATGGCGCCCGGCGTTCCCATGCGCGACACCTACCGCGGCATCCTGCCTTTCATCTCGGCGGACATCCTGCGCACCTTGGTGCTGGTGCTGTTCCCGCCGATCAGTCTGTGGCTGGTCCGACTGCTCTATTCCTGACCCGCCGCTTTCCGGTTCGAGCCCTGCGCTGTACTCGAATCCATTCGCAAAGGGTCGCCCCGGGCGGCCCTTTGCTTCATGAGTGCCTTAAACAATTAAGACAATACCAAGGAGCTAATCATGATCAGAAAAAGGTATCCGGCATGGATACTCGCCGGTTCCGTGCTGCTCACCGGGTGCAACTCGGACGACTCGTCTGACGATGCAGCCGCCTACACCCCAGCCCAGCGCTGCGAGTCACTGAAGGACCAGGCACTGGACGAGACGCAGCTCACTTCGTCCACCCTTGAAACCACCGGCGATAACGGTGTGCAGGCCTGCCACGTCGCCGGCAAAATCAACGAGCGAACCAGCCCCGTGGACGGACAGACCTACGCCATCGGCTTTGAGCTGTGGCTGCCGGTGGACTGGAACGGCCGGTTTTACTATCAGGGCGGTGGTGGCACCGACGGGGCGATTCAGTCCGTGGATCCGGCCATGCTGGCTGATGGTTGGGCCGTCGTGGTTTCCGACAGCGGTCACAGTAACGACACCAACGTCTCGGAACTGGCCGGCACCAACGAATTCGGTCTCGATCCCCAGGCCCGGCTGGACTATGGCTACAACGGCCCGGCCCAGGCGACCCTGAAAGCCAAGGCCCTGACGGAATCGTTCTATGACGACGCCATCGATTACTCGTACTTCCAGGGCTGTTCCGAAGGCGGGCGTGAGGGGCTGATGTTCTCCCAGCGTTATCCGACCTACTTCGACGGCATCGTCGCGGGCAACCCGGGCATGGACCTGCCCAAGGCGGCGGTCGCGGAAGCCTGGGATTCGCAGGCCTTCGCCGAGGCCGCGACGCAAACTACCGAGTTCGGCAACCCCGACCTGGCCAGCGCCTTCAGCGATGACGACCTGTCGACCATTGGCGACGCCATTCTGGATGCCTGCGACGCCGACGACGGTCTGGTCGATGGCATGGTCTTCGATCCCCAGGCCTGCGACTTCGATCCCAGCGCCCTGGGACCCGGCGGTACGGGTGATCTGACAGCCGTGCAGGTGACCGCACTGCAAAAGGTCTTCGGCGGCGCCAGAAATTCCCTGGATGAACCACTCTACGCCGGCTGGTTCTGGGATCCAGGCGTTGCCGCCCAGGGTTGGCGCATATGGAAAACCGGCCCACTGTCCCCGGACATTCCCGGCAACAGCGGCCTGAACGTCACGCTCGGCGGCGGTTCATTGCCTTTCGTTTTCACCACTCCACCCAATTCGATGACCAACGGCACCGCGATCACCACCGGGAGCCAGGTGGAAGACGCCAATCCCCTCGATCAACCGGGCATGAGCGGTTATGGCGGCGCCTTCGTGCAGTGGATCCTGGGCTTCAACATGGATACGGACGCCCCCAAGATCTACGCAACCGATGACACCTACACCGAAGCGGCCATGACCTTCATGGGCACCAGCTCCACGGACTATGCCGGCTTCCGGGACCACGGCAGCAAGCTGCTGGTGTACACCGGCCAGGCGGACCCGGTGTTCTCATCGAAATACCATCTGCAGTGGTACAACAACCTGGTCTCGGCCAACGGCGGGCTGGCGGCAACCCAAAGCTTTGCCCGGATCTTCGTCGTTCCCGGCATGAACCATTGCGGCGGCGGCCCGAGCACCTCCCAGTTCGACTCGCTCGATGCGCTGCAGCAGTGGGTCGAAAAAGACCGGGCACCCGAGCGCATCACGGCGACCGCGCCGGAAGGCACGCCCTGGCCCGGCAGGACGCGGCCCCTCTGCGCGTATCCCCAGCAGGCCCACTACACGGGATCCGGCGACATCGAGGACGCCAGCAACTTTGAGTGCCGCACCCCCTAGGCACGGCCTCGCGGCCCTGGGGATTCCAATCCGGGGCCACGCCTGATGGCGTGACGGCATGGGGCCGGGTGTCTTCCCGGCTACCATCGCCGCCACGCCATTTTTGTTGGGGGCTTTGTCAGGGGCCGCCCGGCCCCCACGACTCGAGGGCAGAGCCCTATGCCCGACGTCGAAGAGGCTTCCCTGTTGCGGGCCCCGAACACCACCCAAGCGCCGTGAACCGCCCACAAAAAAGGGGCTGACATCCGCCAGCCCCTTTCTTCCCGCGTTGCAGCACCCGGGTTTCAGAACTTGTAACGCAACCCCACCATGTAGCCTTCCTGGCTCTCGCCGGCGGCCGGCGCGGTATTGGGACCGGCACCGGATACGGCGTAGGCCGCATTGTCGCTGTTGGTGATGTACCCCATCTGGGCATAGGTATCCAGGCCCGAGGCCAGGTTATAGATACCCCGGATCACCGCCAGCGTGGCGTCGGCATCCTGGTCGTCGTTCGTGATGTCGTACACCCCGCCATCCAGCGTGAATTTGGGCGTGAACTTGTAATTGGCGGTCACGTAGTACGCATCCGACTGGATGTTGGTGGCCGCGGTGTCCAGTTCGCGACCCAGCCAGCCCACGCCGACCTTGCCATCCCCCAGCTTCACGTAGCCGCCCAGGCTGGTGCGGCGATCCGTGTCGCCGGAGTCGCTCATATCCACGGGCGGCTGGCCGTTGAAGAAGAACGCCTGCGCACCGTCACCGCCGTTGAGCGTGTCGATCGCCGCGGCGAGACCAAACGTGCCGGCATCGTATTTGAGCATGGCCGACCAGGCCTGACAGGCGGAGGAGTCGCCCACCTGCAGGGACTCGCCGCCGCAGGTACCGGACGCCGGCACCCCCCCGCTGGTGTCGCGACCGAAGGAGTAGCTGACGCCGGCGGAAATCCGGTCGGTGAAACGATGCATCCAGGACAGGGAATTGTCGTAGCGGGCATTGGGCAGATAGGCATCCAGGGAACCCAGCGCATAGATGTTGGGGCCGATAAGATCGGAGGTCCCCTGGGCGAACAGGAAGACCGAATACTGACGTCCTACGGTCAATCGGCCATAGGGGGTTTGCAACCCGACATAGAGCTGGCGACCGAACAGTCGACCGCCCTGCCCCTGGGTGCCGTCATCGGCGTTGAACCCCATCTCCAGCTTGGCCAGACCCCGGTAGCCCTCGGCGATGTCAATGTGGGCGTCGATACCCAACCGCGATGCCATGGTGCCGGTGATGGCGGGGATTCGTGTCAGCCCGTCGCTGTCTTCCCCGATGTTGGTGATGTGTTCGACGCCGGTATCCAGAACACCGTAGAGGGACACATCGGAGCGATCCGCAAGCGACCCCGGCTCCGGTGCCTGCGCCTGTTGCTTCTGCAGCGCTTCAATCTGCTGGCGCTGGACTTCGAGCTGTTGTTGAAGATCCTCCAGGCTCGTTGCTGCCAAAGCAGGCAGCGCCGGGAGAGACAGAGCCGCGATCAGGGCCAGGCTCAGCCCCCGTTTTGCAGGTAGGCTCGTTCGTTGTTGTTTTGTTGTTTTTGTTCTCATTCATCAACCTCCTATCAGGCTTTTGTCGGGCGTTGCTGCGCCCGGTCTCCGGAACGGTGCGTTGATCGCTGCGAGTGACGCCTAAGTGGAACGCACTACGGCAATCAATTAAATATCAACCAAGTTGATATTTAATTGATGCTATTCCTATTATTGAACAAAAGCAAGACAATGCCGGCAGCGCCTCAGCAGCAAGCGCTACGCGGCCGACAGGTCACCGTTCAGGGGGTGGAATGCGATTGACGTCTTCGAATCGGAAAGGCCGGCTGTCCGGCGGAAACGCGAGTCAAACAGGAGAGGCTTAGAGTTCCGCCAGCATTCTGACCAGGCTGCGCAACTGGTTCTTCAGCGCCAGGCTCTCGTCAACGGACAGTTCAGCCAGCATGCGACGCTCAAGCTCAGCGATCACCTTGTCTCCCTCCGCGAGGATATCCTTGCCCGCGTCGGTCAGGCTGATCTGGATGATGCGTTTGTGGGTGGGATCCGGTTTGCGTTCGATCCAGGCGTTTTTTTCCATCACCTTGATCAATTCGTTGGCCGCCTGCGGCGAGACCATGGTGCGCTCTGCCAACTGCGCATTGGACTGCTGCCCGCGAATGTCGACAACAGACAGCGCGGTGTACTGCCCCACCGTCAGCCCCAGTGGCGACAAGGCGTGCCGTATATGGCGATTCAGCGAACGGTCCAGACGACCAATAATGTAGGCCACCCCCAGAGGCTTCTCCGTCGGCAAATCGTCTGAGCCTCTGAGCTTGTCTTCCGGCAGCGTCTTCTTGGTCGACAATTCTGAATCCTCCATCGAGTCTTTGAACAAACTGATACCCAGTCGACGCCGATTATAGAGTATCAACGTCAAATCAAGCTACTTCATACAATTTAGCTTCAGCCTGATCGTGCCGCGATCTTGATGGTTCCGCCCAAACGCCTCTTGCTCAAATACCAGCCACAGTCCGCCACGCCGCTGTTCATCAGGCTGACGGTCATTCATCCTGAGCTTACCCACGCTCTTATCCACAGATTCTGTGGATGGCGTGGGCAGGCCCGGGATGGGTTCACTCAGGTGGTTTCACCCAGGTTTGGCCACGCGCTCCAACGCCGTCATCGCGGCGTCGGGCAAGGTCAGTGAAGCCGCCGCCAGATTTTCGCGCAAGTGCGCCAGCGACGAGGTACCGGGAATCAGGAGAATGTTGGGCGACCGCCGCAGCAGCCAGGCCAGCGCCACCTGCATCGGCTGAGCGTCCAGATCGTTGGCCACCTGGTCGAGAATCGACGACTGCAATGGCGAAAACCCACCCAGGGGAAAGAACGGGACATAGGCGATGCCATGGCGGGCCAGGTCGTCGATCAGGTCATCATCATCCCGGTGGGCCAGGTTGTACTGGTTCTGCACGCAAACGACCGGCGCAATACGGCGCGCTTCCGCCACCTGCGCAGCGGTGACGTTGCTTAACCCGAGGTGACGGATCAGTCCCTGCTGCTGCAGTTCGGCCAGCACAGTGAAAGGCTCTTCCAGCGAGCCTTCGGCCGGGCCGTGAGTGTCGAACATGGCGCGCAGGTTCACCACGTCGAGCGCCTCGACGCCAAGGTGCTCCAGGTTATCATGCACCGCCTGGATCAACGCCTGCCGCGAAAAAGCGGGCAACCAGTTGCCTTCGCCATCGCGACGGGCGCCGATTTTGGTGGCAATCGTCAAGTCGTCGCCATAAGGATGCAGTGCGTCCCTTATCAGTCGATTGGTGACGTATGGACCGTAAAAGTCCGACGTGTCGATGTGATTCACGCCACGGGCAATCACTTCTTTCAGAACGGCTTTTGCGGCCTGCGGATCTTTGGGCGGGCCGAACACACCGGGCCCCGCCAGCTGCATGGCGCCATACCCCAGTCGATTCACCCGTCGGTCGCCCAGCTGGTATGTGCCTGCGTCATGGATTGCGGTCATGGAAACTCTCCTTTGATGGGAACCGCAAACAGTCTAAAAAGCCGCCATCTGTGCGACAATCAGGCAAATTAAAGACGGGCTGTACGGATATTCGGACAATGACAACCGACCTGAACGACCTGGGCGCCGTCGTAGCCGTAGCGAAAGCCGGCGGCTTCCGGGAAGCAGCACGCGCCACCGGAAGTAGCGCCTCACGGCTGAGTGATGCCGTACGCCGGATGGAAGCTTCATTGGGCATTCGCCTGTTTAATCGCACCACACGAAGCGTGGTTCCCACCGAAGCCGGCACGCTGTTGCTGTCCCGGCTGGCGCCGGCCATGAGTGAGATCGACACGGCCCTGGATTCCCTGAATCGCCTGCGGGACCGGCCCAGTGGCACCCTGCGGCTGAATGTCCCCGTCAGTGCGGCGAAGCTGGTGCTGCCGGATATCGTGGTGCCATTCCTCGAGGCCTACCCCGAGATCAAGCTGGAGATCATCGCGGAAAGCAACGTGGTCGACGTCTTCAAGGCCGGCTGCGACGCGGGCATTCGCTACGACGAGCGTCTGGAACAGGACATGATCGCCATCCCCATCGGCCCCCGCACCCAGCGTTTTGCGGTGGCCGCCGCGCCGTCCCTGCTGGACCGTTTGGGCCATCCCGGCCATCCGCGCGACCTGCTGGACTATCCATGCATCCGGGGGCGCTATGCCTCCGGCACGTCAACGGCGTGGGAGTTCGAAAAATCGGGAGAAATCATCCGGATCGAACCGACCGGACCGCTGACGGTCAGCATCGGCGCGGCGGTGGATCTGTCCGTGCAGGCTGCCGTTGGCGGAACGGGCGTCATCCAGCTGTTTGAGTCCTGGCTGCAACCCCACCTCGACAGCGGCGCCCTGGAGCCGGTACTGGAGCCCTGGTGGCAGACGTTCTCCGGCCCCTATCTGTACTACCCCGGCCACCGCCTGGTGCCGGCGCCGCTGCGCGCCTTTATCGATTTCATCAAGGCCCGGGATCTTTGAGGCGATAGCCCGCCTCCAAAGTGCCCTGTGATGTCCGCAGTCGGCGCTTCCGGCCCCTCAGTTCCAAACCGAAGCGCTAACCCCGGGCCCGCTCTAACCATACCAGTCAGAGGGGCCAGCCCAATCACGTTTCATGCAGGCGTATCATTTTTTGCGAAAGCCGGGATCGACTCGCCACATCGGTCACACGGTCGACCGATCCCGGTTCAGCGGCGTTTGCGCCGTCCGGCCAGCATTCCCGCCAGCCCCAGACCAAACAACGCCATGCTGGCAGGTTCGGGTACATCAACCGTGCTGATCTTGGTCAAACCGGCGATGAAAAAGTAACCGGTGTGGGTACTGACCACTTCGACGGAAGCGCCTTCAAATGGGGCCGTTTTATCCAGGTTGTGGAAAATGTCCTCACCGGCTTCCAGGAAGAAAAGATCCAGATACAGGAAGCAGGACACATCCCCTACGGTAAACGGCTCAAAACCATTTTCGTAAAGTTGTCCGACATTCGATACCGGCTGATCGTACATCAGCGGTACGAAGCCCTCCCACTCGAAGTTCACCGGTGTACTGGCAAACGTGGCAGACACCAGGCCCCGGCGCTGGTCATCTACCGTAAAAAGCCCGACCGCATCATAGGACTCATACGGGTTTTCAATCTTGTTGGTATACGCATAGGTAATCAGTGCGGCATGAGCGGGTGCGATAACACTCAGCGCCAGCAGCAGTAGCAGGGCTCTCATAACGATCTCCGGATCCTTGCTCGGATGACGTGATAACGGGCCTGAATATCCCAGAGCAGGAAGTTGTCATTGTTGAAGCCGGAATCCTCACACATGGCGGGTTGAAAAGCAGGCATTACCGCAAAGACCCGGAGGTCGCTTTTTCTCACCAAATCCCTGTCGGATTCTGACCAGTTACGTCTCCAGAAAACACGGGCAATAACCGGGCCACAAACTGTTATCTCAGGGAGTTGCGGGGCAACGTGAAGGAGGACCGTAAAATAACCTGACACTTTGCGATTGGGAGGCTGCAGCCCCTTTTACACCGGCATCGGACAAACCTGAATCCGGCCTGGCCAACGGCTTGTTTTGACTCCCCATATCATCGGTGCGTCGGAAATGTTGCCATCGACTGTTCAGATACACGCCCCTGCTAAAGGCTCGCCATCAGTGAAACGGCCATAGAGTCCCTGGGCGAGAAACGGGTCAATTGCCGACCATCTTCACGCAGCCCATACCCCGTCTCGTTCTGATCGCTTCGTCTCCAGCCTACCCACACACTTATCCACAGTTTCTGTGGACAGCGCCGGTTCCTGGAACCCCATAATTTTAATCAATTGAACCAATTAACGGCTTGGCAGGTCACAGTCAAAAACTATTGCTCTGGTTAAAAAAAGCAAATTTGTGCATTGGCCGCGGGTTGCTACGTTTATTAAATCGACAGACGCGACATCCGAGGTGTCGTCAAGCCTCGATCGCTGTTCCAACAACGCAGGAATAACGGAGAGAACAAATGGCCGAGAACATAGGAAAGTCAGGCGGGTGCCCGGTGATGCATGGGGCCCATACGAGGCTCGAAGACAAAGGCACCTACAACAAGGACTGGTGGCCCAACCAGTTGAACCTCAGCATCCTTCGCCAACACACCAGCAAATCCAACCCGCTGGGCGAAGACTTTAACTACGCCGAAGAATTCAAGAAGCTGGACCTGGCCGCGGTCAAGCGCGACCTGACCATGCTGATGACCGATTCCCAGGACTGGTGGCCAGCGGACTTCGGGCACTACGGCGGCCTGATGATCCGCATGGCCTGGCACAGCGCCGGCACCTACCGTATTGGCGATGGCCGTGGTGGCGCCGGTGGCGGTCAACAACGTTTCGCACCGCTCAACGGCTGGCCGGACAACGTGAACCTGGACAAGGCCCGTCGCCTGCTCTGGCCGATCAAGAAGAAATACGGCAACAAGCTGTCCTGGGCGGATCTCTACATTCTTGCCGGTAACGTGGCGCTGGAATCCATGGGCTTCAAGACCTTCGGTTTTGCCGGCGGCCGTGAAGATACGTGGGAGCCAGAAGAAGACGTTTACTGGGGCGCCGAGAAAGAGTGGCTGGGCAGTGACGAGCGTATCGTCGACAAGGCCAACCGCGAGCTGGAAAACCCGCTGGGTGCGACCCACATGGGCCTCATCTACGTGAATCCGGAAGGTCCCGAGGGCGAACCGGATCCGGTTAAAGCCGCCCACGACATCCGTGAAACCTTCAAGCGCATGGCGATGAACGACGAGGAAACCGTCGCCCTGATTGCCGGCGGCCATACTTTCGGCAAAACCCACGGTGCCGGCAGCGAAGACCAGATGGGGCCCGATCCGGAAGCCGCTCCCATCGAGATGATGGGGATGGGCTGGAAGAGCAGCTACGGCAAGGGTAAAGGCGAGGACACCATGGGCGGCGGTCCCGAGGTCATCTGGACCCAGACGCCGACCCAGTGGAGCAACAACTTCTTCGCGAACCTGTTCGGCTATGAGTGGGAGCTGACCACCAGCCCGGCCGGTGCCAAGCAGTTCGTGGCCAAGGGCGCCAAAGGCGATGAAATGCCGGGACCGGAGAAGGACTCGCCGCGCCGCGCACCCACCATGCTGGTGACCGACCTGTCGCTGCGCTACGACCCGGAATACGAGAAGATTTCCCGTCACTTCTACGAAAACCCGGAAGAGTTCGCCGACGCGTTCGCCCGCGCCTGGTTCAAGCTGACGCATCGTGACATGGGCCCGAAATCCCGCTATCTCGGCCCGGAAGTGCCGGCCGAAGATCTGCTCTGGCAGGATCCGGTACCGCCGGTGGATCACGACCTGGTGAACGATCAGGACGTGGCCGACCTGAAGAGTAAGCTGCTGAATTCCGGCCTGTCTGTCTCCGAACTGGTGTCCACGGCCTGGGCGTCCGCCTCCACTTTCCGCGGCTCCGACATGCGCGGCGGGGCCAACGGCGCCCGTCTGCGCCTCGCGCCGCAGAAAGACTGGGCGGTGAATGAGCCGGCCAAACTCGGCAAGATCCTGCAGACGCTTGAGGGTATCCAGAAATCCTTCAACGATGCCCAGTCCGGCAACAAGAAGATTTCGCTCGCCGATCTGATTGTGCTGGGTGGCAGTGCCGGTATCGAGAAGGCCGCGAAGGACGCCGGCCACAGCATCGAGGTGCCGTTCGCGCCGGGTCGGACCGACGCCAGCCAGGACCAGACGGACATCGAGGCTTTTGAGCCGCTGGAACCGCAAGCTGATGGCTTCCGCAACTACCGTCGCACCAAGTTCGCGGTGCCGGATGAGGACATGCTGATCGATCGCGCCCAGCTGTTGCAGCTCACCGCGCCGGAAATGACGGTGTTGGTCGGCGGCCTGCGGGTCCTCGGCGCCAACTCGGGCGATTCCGGGCACGGCGTGTTCACGGACAAGGTCGGCGCGCTGACCAATGACTTCTTCGTCACCGTCACCGACATGGGTCTGGAGTGGAAGCCCTCACCCAGCGATGGCGACGTGTTCGAAGGTCACGACGTGAAGACCAACGACGTGAAATGGACCGGCACCCGGGTGGACCTGATCTTTGGTTCCAACTCGCAGCTGCGGGCCCTGAGTGAGGTCTATGCCCAGGACGACGCGAAGGAGAAATTCGTGAAGGACTTCGTGAAAGCCTGGACCAAAGTGATGAACGCCGACCGCTTCGATCTCGCCTGATCGCGTCGTCGGAAACCGAAGGGCGCCACAGCCGGTGGCGCCCTTTTTTGTGGCCGGCTACCCGGCCGCATCACAGACAAGCCCGCTGTCCTGCGCTAACCTGTTGTTTCTGAAACGTTCAAGCCGCCCGCTCAAAACAGGTTTTCCCTTGCGTACCTACATCAAACAGTCTTTCCATTTCCTGATCGCCCACTTTCGCCGGATCTTCAGTCTGTTCCTGGTTTACCTGGTGTTCTTCGCCGCCGCGGACTGGCTACACACCCAGCTCTACCCTGTGGTGGCACAAAAGCAGATGCTGAGCTGGGGATTCATGATCGTCGACTGCGTGATCACGGCTTTTGCCTTTTCGTCCATGCTTCAGCTGTTTGAAGATCTGCGGGTGGATGCCGCGCAACCCGTGCTGAGCTACCTGAACCGGGCACCGCGCTTCTTCGCGCCCCTGTTCACGTTGTTGCTGGCACTGAAGCTGGCAGCGCTGCCGCTGCTGTTCTGGCCGTCCTGGGTGCTGATGCTGCTGATTTTCCTGGCGGGCGTGAAGCTGTCGTTTGCGGTCTTTGAAGTGGTCCGCATGCGGCGAGGTGTGCTCGACTCCCTATCGGCCAGTTGGGCGCGAACGCAGGGGTTCATGGTCGCATTGGTGTTGTCGTCGGTACTGGCGGGCGTCGGATCGGGACTGTTTGCCTGGCTGGTGCATGTCGCCTTTGTGAAGCTCGCACTGGCCGGTGAGCCAACCGTGTCCTACGACCCGGGCGTCGCCTTGCTGGTCCGCTTTATCGCGTCACTGTCCCTGTTTTTCTACGTCGCGGGCGGCGTCTTTGCGTATCGGCTGTATTGCGCGGCGGTGGAAGCCGGGGAAGGCTCATCCGTCAGGGAATGAGTATGAACGGGCTTTTCCGTTCAACGAAACGGAAGCAGATTGATTCAATCGATGACTTGCAGAGGGTGCCCCTCTATCCGAGACAGGGTGTCCCGGTGGCGCCGTGAGGCAGACAGGCTGGCCAGGAAGGCCAGCCAATCTCCACACGAGGATCGCAGCGTCTGGTGTCCCGCTTGGTTGATTCGTTGACCTACTGCGCACCGCTGAGGCCTCTGGCCAAGGCGGCAGCCCGCCGGTGTGGTGGTTCCACATCAAGGGTTGGCAACGCAGGTCCAGAGGCCTCAGCGGTACGCCCTTCGGGAGCGTCTGAACGCTTTGATAGCGGTGTTGCGGCAGCTTGAATTGGAACCACCAAACCTTCGCTACCGCGCCTTGCTATCAAAGCGTTCAGGCGCTCAGTAGATCAACGAATCAACCAAGCGGGACACTAGTGGCTGGTAGACAACTTCGCGGGTTGGGCGCTGAACAGCCCCTTGATCTTGGCTTTCAGTGCAGAACCCAGTTCAGCAACGTATTCGCTGCGCTGTTGATGGGCAACCTGGATGTAGTAATCAATATCGATGTTACCGAGAGAGTCTGTTTTCAGTGCTTGCTTGGCCATGGTGGGTGTCCTCGTCTGGCTGTGTTTAATCTCTACGCTGCCAATGGTAAGGACACCGCCCTTGTTGAAAAAGCGATCATTTCTAAGGAGAATGCTGAATATTTCTCAACAGTAGTGGAAAACCGTATGCGCCGTCTTCCACCCCTGAATGCACTCCGTGTATTCGAGTCATCGGCCCGTAACAAGAGCTTTGCAGCGGCAGCCGAGGAACTCTTTGTCACCGCATCCGCGGTCAGTCACCAGATCAAGACGCTTGAAGAATATTTGGGTCTTTCCCTGTTCAGCCGCAGCAAACGCAAGGTGGAACTGACGCCGGCCGGGGAACAGTACCTGACCTCCGTCAGGCACGCGCTGGACGAAATCGAGATGGCGACCCACCGATTGACGGCCGCCCAGGAAACCAACGTGGTGCAGATCAGCGTGGCGCCCAACTTCCTGACGCGCTGGCTGATGCCGCGGATGGCCCGCTTCCAGGCGCTCTACCCGGACGTGGAACTGCAGATCAACGCGTCTATGGGCCTGCTGGACTTCAACCGGACCAGCACCGATATGGCGGTCTATTTCGGCAGCGGCGAGTGGGACGATATCGAAGTGCATTTCCTGCGCAAGGTCATGCTGGTCCCGGTATGCAGCCCGGAGCGACTGAAAGGCCCCTACCCCCTGGAGAAACCGGAAGACCTGCAACACCACACGCTGATTTACGTCAGCAAACGCACCTGGGAATGGGAAGACTGGATGCAGCAGGCAGGCGTGGAATTCATCACCCCCAAGGGCAGCCTGCAGATGTCCAGTGGCCAATTGGCCACCGCCGCTGCGCAGGAAAACCTGGGCGTAGCCCTGGCGGACAGCACGCTCACCTCACGGGAAATCAAATCCGGCCGTTTGGTGGTGCCGTTCGACATCAAGCTCGATACCCACAAGGCCTTCTATCTGGTCTATCGCAAGCACCGCCCCCTGACCACCGGCATGCGTGCATTCAAGGAATGGCTGATGAGTGAAATGCAGGCCCACGACGAAGAGGACGCAGCGACGGTCTGAACCGGTCACTTTTCCAGCGGTTTGATCACGAAACAGACCGCCCTGCCAGACCCTGGCCAATTGCGCGCCAATCCGCTGGAAGCCTCTCGCCACCCCGCCTCGAACCACTTCTCCTGCCACTGCTCACAGTGTTATCCACAGAATTTGTGGACAAGCCCGGCGAGCCTCTTACCCGCTGTTTGAGGCCTTCTCGGAACGGCTCCGGAACTGCAGCCGATCCAGGGTAACGTCCCGGAAGCGTGCCAGCAGAAGCGATTCCGCTTCCTCCAGGACATCATCAATCGCACCGTTGACGGCCTGCTCGATCGGGCAGTCGGTATGTTCGTCCGTCAGGCCAATGGTGAAAACCGAGCCCTCGCCCAATGCCCTGTGAACGTCGTAGAGCGTAATGGCTGAGAGCGGCCTGGCCAGCGACCAGCCGCCACCGTGCCCCTTCACGGACGTGACGTAACCTTCTGTTTTCAGGAGAGCCATGGTCCGGCGCACCACCACCGGGTTGGTGTTGAGCATCCGGGCAATGGTGTCGGAGGTGGCCGGTCCGTCCAGTTGATCCATATGAACGAGAACGTGGAGAACGCGGGATAAACGGCTGTCTTTGCGCATGACCATAAGGCTTCGTGACTGTCGCATCAGCTTATCATGTAACTTTTAATGTTTCATGTATTGCCAACCCGCCACCCTTCAGGTAACAATAAATGTTACATGAAAGTCACTCAGGAGATGGACGATGGATGCCGATGTGATGGTGATTGGCGGCAGCTTTGCGGGCATGTCCGCGGCCCTGCAACTGGTCCGGGGCCTGCGACAGGTGATCGTGATTGACGGTCGCAGCCCAAGAAACCGGTTTGCGGCGGCGTCCCACGGTGTTTTCGGCCTGGACGGCGTCTCGCCGGGGGAGATTCATGAACGGGCCCTGGAGCAGTTGCTTCGATACCCAACCGCCCGGGTGATTGAAGGCCAGGCCTCAACGGCGGCGCAGATCGAAGGCGGGTTCCTGGTGACACTGGCCTCCGGTACCGCGTTCAGCGCCCGCAAGCTGATCCTCGCCACCGGCCTGAAAGACGAATTGCCGGACATCCCGGGCATCGAGGCGCGTTGGGGGCAGACCGTCATACACTGCCCGTACTGCCACGGTTTCGAGTTGCGAAACCGACCATTGGGTGTGCTGGCCACCAGCCACCTCTCTGCCCACCAGGCCGGCATGATTCCGGACTGGGGCCCGACGACCTATTTCACACAGGGCACTTTTGAGCCGGACCCGGAGCAACGCGACTATCTCCAAAAACGCGGCGTGACGATTGAACATGCCCCCGTGGTCGAGGTTCTGGGCGAGGCTCCGGCATTGTCCGGCGTCCGGCTCGCCGATGACCGGGTGATCGAACTCGGTGGGCTGTACGTCGGCCCCAAAACGCGAATGGCCAGCCCCCTGGCGGAGCAGCTTGGCTGCGTGTTTTACGACGGCCCCATGGGACCGGTCGTACAGGTCGATGATCTCAAACAGACGACGGTCCCGGGCGTCTTTGCCGCCGGCGATATGTCCAACCCCATGCAGAATGCCACCCTGGCGGCCGGCTCCGGGGTGATCGCCGGCTTCAACGCCCATCGCATCCTGATGCAGGAAGATCCCGGAAGGATCGCCGCCCAGGCCTGATCACGGACTCGCCAGAACCGCGACAGGGTGTGCAGCTGGCGGCTTGCCCGCGTCTCTACAGCGGTTGCTCACAGGGTTATCCACGGATTGCGTGGACAACCGTGCTCCCGCTCAACGGCGGGGTTTCATCATCTGTTTGAGCATCTGCACCAGGATGCGGCTGATCTGGGTCGCGAGGCTGCGCAGGAAACTCTTGGTGAACGCTTCGGTGGGTGTTTGTCGGCGACTGCGCTTGAGGCTGGCGTCCTTTTCGGGGACCGGCTGCTTTTCCGCCGCTTTTTCCTGCTCGACACGACGCGCCTGCAAACGCTCATGGGCACTGTCGCGATCAATGGCTTCGGCGTATTTGGCCGCCAGCGGGGAGTCGTCCCGCAGCGCATCCATCGCCGCACCGTCGATGGGGCCGATCTGACTGCGCGGTGGTGCGATCAGGGTCTTCTCCACCACCGAGGGCACGCCCTGGTCATCCAGCGTCGACACCAGCGCCTCCCCCAGGCCCAGCTCGGTAATCACCTGCGCGGTATCCAGAGCCGGATTCGGGCGGAATGTCTGGGCGGCCGCCTTGACGGCTTTCTGGTCGCTGGGTGTGTAGGCCCGCAACGCATGCTGTATGCGGTTACCGAGCTGGCCCAACACACTGTCGGGAATATCCGACGGCGACTGGGTAACGAAGTAGATCCCCACACCCTTCGAACGGATCAGGCGGACCGTTTGCTCCAGTTTTTCCAGCAGGGCCGGTGGTGCGCTGTCGAACAGCAGGTGCGCCTCGTCGAAGAAGAACACCAGCAACGGCAGGGGCTGGTCGCCCCGCTCCGGAAGCTGCTCGAACAACTCCGCCAGCAACCACAACAGGAAGGTGGTGTAGACCCGCGGCTGCATCATCAGTTGGCGGCCATCCAGCAGGTTGATCACGCCCTGGTCCTGTTCCGTGGCGATCAGGTCCTGGATAGCGAGCGCTGGCTCACCGAAGAAAACCTCGCCGCCCTCGTTTTTCAACACCAGAACCCGCCGCAGGATGGCCCCCAGACTCTGGGTCGAGAGGTTGCCGTAGTCGGCTTCCAACGCCTTGCGGTGGCCCATCATCCAGTTGATAACGGCTTCCAGGTCTTTCAGATCCAACAACGGCAGGTTCTGCTTGTCCGCGTAATCGAAGGCCAGCTGCATCAGGCCACTCTGGGTGTCATTGAGCTCCAGCAGGTTGGCCAGCAACGTCGGCCCGAGATCGGCGACGGTGGTGCGCACCGTTTGCCCGCTCTGGCCGAAGATATCCCACAACCGGGTGGGACAGCCGGTCGGTGCCCAGTCGGTGATTCCAATGGCTTCGATGCGCTTATCCACAGGCTTGTTGCGGCTGCCCGGCGCGGAAATGCCACTCAGATCGCCCTTGATGTCGGCACTGAATACCGGAACGCCCAGCCGGGAAAAGCCTTCCGCCAGCACTTGCAGCGTGACGGTCTTGCCGGTTCCGGTGGCGCCGGCGACCAGTCCGTGGCGATTGGCCATGGCGCCGAGCAGATATTGCGGCTTGCCATCCGCCGCACCGATCAGAACGCGATTCATCACCACCGTCCCTGCCGGCGAAGATCCGGCCTCAGGCGATTTTTGGGAGGGAACCTTTGGATTTAAGGCCAGGGTCAGAAAATAATCAATCGCAGCGGCCAAGGCTCATGGATTGGGCAGCCGGACCCGTGCCGGTCATTCTGGAACCAGAACGCTGAAGGCCAGACGCCGGCCGGCTTCGGGATGGTTCTCCTTCCGTTACCCACAATGTTATCCACGGATTCTGTGGACAATAGGCGGTTGTTTTCCGGTCAAAAAACAGGGCATCCTTTAATCGGGACCCAACCCGCCCCCAACCTCCCAATTGCCGGAAACCCGCCATGATGACAGGCCCCAAACAATGGCTCATGCGGCCGCTGGAACAACTGGACGGCATGCTGACCGGAATACCGGACCGACTGTTTGGCGAAGCCCTGGCGCCGGACATGTTCCCACTGGGAACGAATGCGAAGATCGCCGCCAACTTCAGTCTGCGCGGCTATTGTCCGCTACTGGGGCAAGACGTGGTGTCTTTCGACGGGGGTGGAGATGACAAGACAGCCGTCATGCAGCAGGTTCGCCAAACGCTCAACCACCTGGCCTCGTTACCCGACGTCGACGCCCTGGATCCGGACAAGACGGAACGGGACCGTGCCGGGTTCAATGAGATCGCCCTTCCCCAGCCGGCGTTTATCCACCACTACATCCTGCCCAATCTGTTGTTCCACAGCAGCCTGGTGTACGCGATTGCCCGTTTGCACGGTGTCGAACTCGGTAAAGCGGATTTCGACGGCTTCCACAGTTATCCATCCGGGTTCCATTTTGTGAACGGGAATTGACCAATACGATCAACCCGTAATCGACATCGCCACGCCTGATCAATTGCGCGCCATATCGCTGAATCGAAGTGACTGTGGCGCTTACCGGATCTTCTCCCGGAGTTGCTCACAGCGTTATCCACGGATTGTGTGGACAAGCGCTCGGCAGTGAACGAAAGCCCGGCGCTGGTCGTACCTTGTTGTTTGCAGAAACCCGACAGCTTGTCTCACTCCGGCCCTATGGGCACTATGAGGCATCGAACCGACACAGAGGGCAGTGATGAGCGACTCAACCTATACCCCACCCAAAGTCTGGAAATGGGATAACCAGAGCGGCGGCAAATTCACCAGCATCAACCGTCCGATCGCAGGCCCGACCCACGACAAGGCCCTGCCGGTTGGCAAGCACCCACTCCAGCTGTACTCGCTGGCGACGCCCAATGGCGTGAAGGTTACCGTGATGCTGGAAGAGCTGCTGGAGCGCGGTATCCGTGAGGCCGAGTACGACGCCTGGCCGATTCGCATCCTGGATGGCGATCAGTTCGGCAGTGGCTTTGTCGACGCCAACCCCAACTCCAAGATCCCGGCCATGGTCGATCACAGTATGGATCCGCCGCAGCGGATCTTCGAATCCGGCAGTATCCTGCTGTACCTGGCGGATAAATTCGGGGCGTTTATCCCGGAAGACGTGGCGGGCCGGACCGAATGCCTGTCCTGGCTGTTCTGGCAGATGGGCAGCGCACCGCTACTCGGTGGCGGCTTCGGGCATTTCTACGCCTACGCGCCGGAAAGCTACGAATACCCGATCAACCGCTACGCCATGGAGGTGAAGCGCCAGCTCGACGTGCTCAATCGCCAACTGGCCGAGCACACCTACATTGCGGGTGAAGAGTACACCATCGCCGATATGGCGATCTGGGCCTGGTATGGGGCGCTGGTGAAAAACAAGGTGTATGACGCGGCGGAATTCCTGGAAGCCCACACCTACACCCATGTGGTGCGCTGGGCGGAGATGATTGCGAAGCGGCCGGCCGTGCGCCGGGGCCGGATCGTCAACCGCACCTGGGGGGAGCCCGATCAGCAGCTGCACGAGCGGCATGACGCGAGCGACTTCGAGCTGCGCACCCAGGACAAGCTGGAAACGGCGGAGTGATCCCATGCCCGGCGCCCTGCGAATGGGGGGCGTCGGGCATCGTCAGGGGACGGAAATCAGGACCCCTGGGTGAACCGGGTCATCTCTTGTTCGACCTTTTCAACCTGCTCGCCCCACGCTTTCTGGTAAGCCGCAAAACGATCTCCAAGCCGATTCAGTGACAGCTGCACCTGGGCCAGCGCCTTGCTGCCGTCGGCGACGGACTGAACGGTGGGATCGTCCAGCTCTTCGCGATTCTCATCCAGTCGAATCACCGCCTGCTGCAGGGTCTGACGATCCTGGGGGGCCGCCTGGGGATTGTCTTCCAGGGCATTGCTGATGGACTCGGACAATGCCTCCATGGCCTCGTCGAGTTTCTCGGCGAAGTCGTCCATCTGCTTCGAGACATCCTCATTGGCGGTAGCCATCCGGTCCTTGAGCTGCTCGGACATGCGCTCGATGTCCTTGGCCGCCTTGTCCGACGATTCCGAGAAGCTGCTGCGCATCTGCTCGCCGAAGTCCTCCAGCTTGCGCATCATCTGGTCGAACAGCGGCCGGTTGGTGAACGCCTCTTTGGTGTGGGCGTAGTCCACCCGCCAGTCGCCGTCCTCCTGGACCAGATAGGTTGTGGTTTCCAGTGGCTTGTCGTCTTGGTCCTTCAGCCCCTTGATCCGGGTCGTAATCCGGGCGGTTGGCCCTTCAATCACGATCCGGCCAGACGAGGCCGTGGCACCCTGCCAGTCCTGGCCAAACCCGTCGAAGCGGCTTTCATCATCCAGGGTCGACAGATCCGCGACCTCGCCGGCATCGCCTTCGATGACCGATTGCCAGAAGGCCTTTGACACCTCCTGTGGGGTTTCCGGACCGCCGCAGGCGGACAGCATCAGCGTACCGAGGATGATCAGGGAATAGCGTTTGATAGCGCGCATAAATCAACGTCTTCAGTGAACGGGAAAACGCAGTCTATCGGGCGACTTTCGTACCGCCAAATAACGATTGTTAAGGATTCGTCGGGGCGCTCAGTGGCGGGCCCGGAACAGCATCTCGCCCGGCGCCATGTCGTTACTGACTGCATCCAGGATGGATTGGTCCACCCGGGGATCGTCGGTGCGGTACAAGCCACACAGCCGAAGGGCTTTTCTCAGTTGCACGCTGGGCCCGAGGTATTCGTAGAGCACCCGGGCGCAACACGGCATGCGCTGGCTGTTGTCGGACACACCGATCTTGATGCCCGTCAGGCGGGTCACCCGGTTGCGGAAGCTGGGGAACAGGATGGTCTGGGTAATTTCGTGGCGGTTCAGGGTCTCGTAGTCCACCAGGAACAAGCGGTCGCTCAGCAGGTAGGCCATGCCCTGATAGCGGTTGTGGCAAGGCGGCTCGCCGGCAACTGGCTCCATCCGCTCCGTACGCTGGAAGACCACCTGGTTGTCGCGCTGTTCCAGGCACACCAGGTTACGCAGGAGTTTGCCTGGCGCCGACATGGACAGGTAGTACTCGAAGTAGTAGCCCAGGTAACGATCCATCGAACCGCCGGCGTGCTGCAACCGGTCCAGATGAGGGCCGGCCGAGCCTGACCGTTCATCGTCGACCGGCCGCACGCGGGGACGAACCTGCACCAGGCGCTCAAACTCCTGGTGAGGCCGCTCGATGTCCTGCACATCCACCCCGAAAAACTCACAAAGCCGGCGCAGGGTGTTGGCTGACGGCCGGTGCTGGCCGCTGAGATAGCGGTTGAACTGAGGCCGATTGATGTTGAGCCGCCGGCAGACTTCGGCGATGGACTTGTAGTAGCTGCACAGCAGCCGGAGATTCAGCGCCAGGTCTTCGTGGACACCTGCTTCGCTCATAACCGATGGTCCTCGTGGGCGTGTAAGGCGCCAGACTGCGATGGCGCACTATGACGCACTTAGCGCATCAGAGCGCGCCACTGTGCCGCCAATGCGCAAAATTCTATCAGCCCCCAACGGTTGTTTAAATGAGTTGCCTGTTTACAAGAACAACTTCCAGAGAGGCCCTTTATGTTGGAATTCCTCAATGATCTGCTCTGGGGCAAGGTACTCATTGCCCTGCTGATCACCGTCGGCGTTGGCTTCAGTGTCGCGTCCCGCTTTGTCCAGTTCCGCTATTTCGGGCGGATGTTCCGAATCCTCAGTGCCAGCCAGGCCTTCCAGCGCGACCAGCACGGTCACCTGAGCTCCTTCCAGGCGCTGCTGCTGTCCATCGCCGGTCGTGTCGGTGGCGGTAACATTGCCGGTGTGGCAGTCGCCATTACCCTGGGCGGTCCCGGCGCCGTATTCTGGATGTGGGTCGTCGGCCTGATGGGCATGGCCACCAGTTTCCTGGAATGCACCCTGGCTCAGACCTACAAACAATCGGAAGCGGACGGCACCTATCGGGGTGGTCCGGCCTATTACATCGCCCGGGGCCTCGGACCGAAGTGGCGCTGGATGGCGGGCATCTATTCCCTGCTCCTGCTGGTCACCTTCGGCTTTGGCTTCACGGCCCTGCAGTCCTACGCGGTCGCCACATCGGTGGGCGACGCCTTCGGTGTTCCCGTCCTGTATACCGGCATTGTCCTCGCCGTCATCGTGGCCGCGATCATCTTTGGCGGCGTCAAGCGGATTGCCCGGGTCTCCGAGGTGCTGGTACCGATCATGGCGGCCGGCTACCTGATCATTACGGCGGTCGTCCTGGCGATGAACATCGATCGCATCCCGGACGCCATCACCCTGATCGTGAAGAGCGCCTTCGGCCTCGAGCCGATGATCGGCGGCGGCATCGGTGCGGCGATCCTGATGGGCGTCAAGCGTGGCCTGTTCTCCAACGAGGCCGGCCTGGGCAGCGCCCCGAACGTGGCGGCGGTGGCCTACGTGCCGCACCCGGCCAACCAGGGTGTGGTGCAGGCGTTCTCGGTGTTTATCGACACGATCATCATCTGCTCCTCCACCGCGTTCATCATCCTGCTGAGCGGCATCTACGATCCGTCCAACATGGCCGATGTCGGTGGCGTCGCACTGACCCAGTCCGCCCTGGCGGACCATGTGGGCGATTGGGGCCGCAGCTTTGTGAGCATCGCGCTGCTGTTGTTCGGTTTCAGCACGATCCTCTACAACTACTACCTGGGTGAGAACAGCGTCGACTTCCTGAGCACGGCCAACCGCCCGCTGGCAAACGCCTTCCGCGTGGCCGTTATCGGCCTGGTATGCTGGGGCGCGACCACCGACCTCGGCACCGTGTTCGGCTTCGCCGACGTCACCATGGGCCTGCTGGCGCTGGTCAACCTGATCGCGCTGATCGGCCTGTTCAAGCCGGGCCTGCGCATCCTGAAGGACTTCGATCGTCAGATTGCCGAAGGCAACGAGCAGCCGATTTTCGAGGCCCGCAACTTCAAGGACATGAACATCGACCTGAAGGCCTGGGACCTGGAACCGGAAGACGTCGAGCGCCTGCGCGAACGTAACGAGGCAACCGGCGCCTTTCAGAGCCAGTCCTGATGCCATCCGGGCGGCGCCACCCGGTGCCGCCCTACTCCAACCCGAGAACACCGAAGGTGCCACGACACCATGAACACCCGCATTGAGCACGATCTCCTGGGCGATCTGGCGGTGCCCGCCGATGCCTGGTACGGCATCCAGACCCAGCGCGCGCTGGACAACTTCGCCATCACCGGCGTGCCGATCAGCCACTTTCCGCCGTTCATAAAGGCGCTGGCGATGGTCAAGAAAGCGGCGGCCCTGGCCAACCGCGACCTGGGTAGCCTGGCCCCGCACAAGGCCGACGCCATCACCGCCGCCTGCGACGACATCATCGCGGGCCACCTGCACGACCAGTTCGTGGTGGACCTGATCCAGGGCGGTGCCGGCACCTCCACCAACATGAACGCCAACGAGGTCATCGCCAACCTGGCGCTGGAGAAGCTGGGCCATCCCAAGGGAGCCTACCAGCACCTGCACCCCAACGATGACGTCAACCGCTCCCAGTCCACCAACGACGCCTACCCCACGGCCGTCTGCCTGGCGGTGCAATTCTCCGCCGAGCCGCTGGAAACCGCGATCCTCAACCTGAAGGCCTCGCTGGAAGCCAAGGGCCGGGAGTTTGCCCACATCGTCAAGATGGGCCGGACCCAGTTGCAGGACGCCGTGCCCATGACCCTGGGCCAGGAGTTCGAGGCGTTTGCGGTCAATCTGGGCGAGGACATCGACCGCCTGCACGAAGCCAGCCGGCTGCTGTGCGAAGTGAACCTGGGCGGCACCGCCATCGGCACAGGCATCAACACCCACCCCCGCTACCAGGCGCTGGCGGTAAACTACCTGGCCGAGATCAGCGGCAAGCCCATCGTGTCCGCCAGCAACCTGGTGGAAGCGTCGTCGGACATGGGGGCCTTCGTGCTCTTCTCCGGCATTCTCAAACGCTTCGCGGTGAAACTGGGCAAGATGTGCAACGACCTGCGCCTGCTCTCCAGCGGACCGCGCACCGGCCTGGGCGAGATCCTGCTGCCGCCGCGCCAGCCCGGTTCCTCGATCATGCCCGGCAAGGTGAACCCGGTGATTCCGGAGGCGGTGAACCAGACCGCCTACCAGGTGATTGCCAGCGACCTGGCAGTGACCCTCGCGGCCGAAGCCGGCCAGCTCCAGCTCAACGCCATGGAGCCGATGATCGTCTACAACCTGCTCAACGCCATGAAGATGCTGGGGGCCGCCTGCTCCATGCTGGAAGAGCGCTGCATCCGGGACATCCGCGCCAACGTCGAGCAATGCGCCCGGCATGTGGATAACAGCATCGGCATCGTTACCGCGCTGGTGCCGCACATCGGCTACGCCAACGCCACCCGGATCGCGTCACAGGCCCTGCACACGGGCTCGACGGTGCGCGAGCTGGTGCTGGGCGAAGGCCTGCTGGCACCGGAAACCCTGGACCGGCTGCTCAGCCCGCAGGCGATGCTGGCGCCAGCCGCGGTGGACGCATGACGGCCCGGGTGTTGGTGGTCTACACCGGCGGCACCCTGGGCATGGTGCCGTCGGATCAGGGGTACGTTCCGGCGGCCGGATTGGAGGCGCGCATCCGCAAGCAACTCGCGGATGCCGCCGCGATACTGCCGAGCTACGATCTGCTCGAGCTGGACCGACTGATCGACAGCGCCAACCTGCTGCCGGCGGACTGGCAGCGGATCGGGCAGGTACTGCAGCAGCACTGGTCCGATTACGACGGCTTCGTGGTCCTGCACGGCACGGACACCATGGCCTACACCGCGTCGGCGCTGTCGTACCAATTGCGCGGATGCAACAAACCGGTGATCCTCACCGGCGCCCAGATCCCGCTGGGTCAGCCACGCAATGACGCCGTCGACAACCTGACCCATGCGCTGCTTTTGGCCGCTGACGCTCGTATCAGCGAAGTCTGCCTCTGTTTTCGGGGCAGGCTGTTGCGCGGCAACCGGGCCCGCAAGGTGAACAGCACCGCCTTCGCGGCCTTCGATTCGCCCAATGCGCTGCCGCTGGGACACATTGGCATTGACGTGGCGCTGTATGGGGACCGGCTGATGGCACCCGGCACTCCGGATTTTGCCTTCCCCGACAGCCAACCGGACGCCGTCGCGCTGCTCATGCTTTATCCCGGCATTCCCGCACGGCTGGTGGACGCCGCCCTGGACCCGGACCAGACCCGGGGCCTGATCCTCCAGAGTTACGGGGTCGGCAACCCGCCCAATGCCGATGTGACGTTGATGGATGCGCTGGGCGCGGCGATCGATCGGGGGGTGACCGTGGTCAACGTCAGCCAGTGCCACCAGGGTCCGGTCAACCAGGGGGCGTATGCAACCGGCGCGGAACTGAACAGCCTGGGTGTCTTACCGGGCCTTGACCTGACTCCGGAAGCCGCATTCACCAAGCTGCATTTCCTGCTCGGCCTGGACTGCCCCGTGGACATCATCCGCGAGCTCATGGTGCGGCCGCTGGCGGAGGACTGCACACCGGCATAAGCGCCGTCGATCATCGTGTATCGTAAGCGTCGCCCCTTTTTTGAGACGATGTTTGCCCGTAAACGTACTATGATTAGACAGCATTCTCTGCGAATCAGGGTATGTTCCCGGGGGGGGGGGGTGTGACATTAGCGCATCCTGCGATCCTCGCCCTGGCAATGGCCATGGTCTCCGGTTGGCTTTGGTTTGAGCGATCCGCCCAGGCCCAGGAGGCGTTACCGGACACTCTCATTTTTGCCGCGATGCCTGGCAATCCGCTGAACCAGGTTGGTGTTCCCCTGATCCGCGATGTCTATGCCGAACTGGGCATTCGCATCCAGGTGCGTGAAGTACCCCCTGCGCGGGCCCGGGCCATGCTCCGGGACCAACAGGTCGACGGTGTCATCGCGCGCCCTGCCGGGCTCAATCGTCAAATCCCCAATGCCGTGCCTATTGAGGTTCCCCTGACCCAACTGCAGCTGGTGGCTTTCGCCCGAAACGATGGGGTCACCGGGCTGCGACAGGGCGGCCATTATCGTCTGGGTCTGCTACGCGGTGTGACGTCCGGCCTCGATGCGCTGCCGGTCGAGCCGATCCTCACCAATACCACCGAGCAGTTAATGGAGCTGCTGGCGCGCAATCGCATTGATGTCGCCGTGGATTCAGACCTGGTGGGCGCGTATTTCATCCAAAGAAACGGATTGAAAGACCTTCGCATCGTCAGCGCCCCGCTAAAGATCGTTCCGGTCTATCACTATCTCGAAAGCCGCCACCGGGCACTGGTTCCTCGGGTCCGGAAGGTACTGGAGCGCCTGTCGCAGAACGGTGAGCTGGCGGCCCGGCACGCCGCCTTCGCCCAACAGCTGAAACTGGAAGACATCACCCTCCCCGTCGCGGAACAGTTGACGCCGGCCGACCTGAAAATCGAGCGGCATGTGTGGATGGGCCCTCTGCCCACACTGGGCCGCCGCCCGGCGTTGACCCCATAGACACGACTCCGTCGATCGGCGACGATTTGGCGAGCGAAGCACCTGCAGTCAGCCGCAGGCATGAGTCAGGCGATGGCCAGGACAAGACCCGGCCGCTCAAATATCGTACGCTTGCACCCCACAATCAGAACCCTCTGCAGAGGGCCTTACCGTTAGCCACCTTGCAGGACTCTTCATGCCCGTATTCGAACGCATCAACCGACTGTTTCCCGTCTGGGCGATCCTTTTCGCCGCCGTCGCCGCTTGGCAGCCCACCTGGTTCACCGATTTTGCCTTCCTTATCAAGCTGCTGCTGGGCGTCATCATGTTTGCCATGGGGCTTACCCTGTCACGCCACGATTTCATGGGCGTGATCCGGGCCCCGTTGCCGGTCGGTGTGGGCGTGGTGCTGCAGTTTACCGTGATGCCGCTGGCCGCCCTGTTCGTGTCCTGGTTCCTGCAGCTGTCGCCGGAACTGACCATCGGTATGGTACTGGTCGGCGCGACCGCCGGCGGCACGGCCTCCAACGTCATTACTTGGCTGGCCAACGGCCACGTGGCGCTGTCGGTCTCCATGACCCTGACCAGCACGCTCATCTCGGTTGCCGCCACACCGCTGCTGACCGCGCTGCTGGTGGGTCAGACCGTGGACGTACCGGTCGCCGGCATGTTCCTGAGCATCGCCCAGCTGGTGATCGGGCCGATTGCGGCGGGCGTGATCATCCACCATTTCCTGGGACGCCAGATCAAGCAGGTGGAGCCGGCCCTGGCGACACTCGCGATGGCCGCCATCGTTTTCATCATTGCCATTGTGGTCGCACTCAATGCCGGCAAGCTGTCCACGCTGGGCCCCCTGGTGATTGTGGCAGTGGTGCTGCATAACATGATCGGCCTGGCCGGAGGCTATGCGGCCGGTCGCGCTTTGGGTTTCAGCAAGCGGGTGGCACGCACCATGGCCATCGAGGTGGGCATGCAGAACTCGGGACTGGCGGTGGCACTGGCCAACCAGTTCTTCACGGCGACGTCGGCCCTGCCGGGCGCCCTGTTCTCCATCTGGCACAACGTGTCCGGGTCGTTGCTGGCCGGCTACTGGAAACGCCGGCCGGCTGAAGACGACGGTCGGTCCATGCAAGCCGATACCTCCGCCTGAGGCAATGTCATGACCTCGCGATTGCCACGGTGGGTGGAATACGGCGCGTTCGTACTGGCCCTGACAGCCGGCAGCATCAATGCCATCGGGCTACTCGGGGTCTCCCACCAGGCACTGTCCCATCTGTCCGGTACGGCCACATCGGTCGGCACCTCTTTGGCCGCACTCGATCTGTCGGGTGCCCTGCTCCTGGTGGGTATCGTGGGGAGTTTCCTGCTGGGGGCGGCGCTGTCGGGATTCATGCTCTCCGGGCAGTCCCTGGAGCTGGGTCGCCACTACGATTCGCTGCTGGTGATCGAGGGCGTTCTGCTGCTGGCGGCGATCTACCTGCTCGAAAACGGGCACTTCCTGGGGGCCTGCCTTGCCTCCGCCGCCTGCGGCACCCAGAACGCCCTGGTCACCACCTACAGCGGGGCCATTGTACGCACCACCCATGTCACCGGTATTTTCACGGATCTGGGCCTGATGCTGGGCGGCGCCCTGCGCGGCGAGAGCTTTGACCGGCGCAAGGCGATCCTTTTCCTGTTGATCATTTCCGGCTTCGTGCTGGGTGGCGCCGTGGGCGCGAGCCTGTTTGCCGCGCTGCACTTTATGGCCCTCGCCGCACCGGCGATCACGTGCCTGGTACTGGCCCTCAGCTATCGCATCTACACCATGCGCGCTCGCCCCCAGGCCCGCGATCTCGGCGACTGAAATCAGTTCAAACCGGTCGCCACCACGCCACGCGGCGTTCTCGGCACCATGGAGTACAGCGCCGAGAAGATGATCAGGCAGCCGCCGACCCAGCCGGACAGGGCGACCTGCTCGCCCAGCCACCAGACCGCAAACAACGCCCCGAAAGCAGGCTCGGTTCCCATCAGCAGCGAGACCCGGGTGGGCGCGATATTACGGGCACCGAAGTTCTGCGCGAAGAAGGCAAAGACGGTGCAGAACAGCACCAGGTACACCACGATCAACCAGAAACTCACATCCATCGGCAGTTGAACGAGGGCGGCCGGGTCCGACAGGGCCAATACCGCCAGCGCGCCCACCCCGACCACGCCGGACTGGATACCGGTCAGGCTGAGGGTGGAAATCCGCTTACCGGTGGTGACCTTGCGGGTCACGGTTACCATCAGCGCCCGCAGGACCGCCGCGCACAGGATCAGCAAGTCGCCGATATTCAGCGTGACGTCACTGCCGGTGGTCAGTAACCCGACACCGACAAACGACACACCGGCCAGCACAACATTCTCGAACGAGGGTCGCTGGTGCAGGACCAACCACTCGGTAAACGGGGTGAACAGCACGCACAGGCTGATCAGGAAGGCGGCGTTGGCGGCGGTGGTGTGCAGTACCCCGAACGTTTCGCAGATAAAGACCGATAGCAGGATCAGCCCCGTCGGCAGGCCGACCCGCCAGTCCCGTGCGCCACCGGCGCGATACTCCCGCACCAGCACCGGCAACAGCGTAAAGAACGTGGCGAGAAACCGGATGGCGATAAAGCCCATCACCGGATAGAAAACCAGGGCCTGTTTTGACAGGCCATAGCTGGTGCCCCAGAAGGCAGCGACCAGCAACAGCAGGCACTCGGCCACCGGAAAACCGTGTCGTGTGTGTGTCATGGTTGAATCCTTTCCTGTGCTAAAGGAGCGCTTCCATACGCTCGAAGGCGATCACCAGGACGTCCCGGTAGGCCGGGCCCTGGTCATCCAGGGGATGAATCTCCGAGACCTCATGCAGGGTGGTTTCGTCGTCGGACAACAGCAGATCCATCGGTTCGGCGAGGGTGACTGACGACAGGGTGCCCCCCTCGGTATCGGTGACGCGCGTCTCGCCACCGGTCAGGTTGTGCCGGTTAACCAGCATCGAGGCGATGTAGGTCACACCATCCCGGTGCAGACCCTCCGGCGTTGGCCGGCCCGGCGCTTCCGTCGCCGCCAGGATCCGGTAGGGATGCAGGCGGATACGCCAGTTGGAGGCGTATCCGTCGGCGGCGGCGTAGATTTTGGCCATGGTCCGCAACAGACGTTGCAGCACCGGGCTGGCCACGAATACGTCCTCCAGCGGATCGAAGTAACGCTGGATCCCACCGTTCAGCGGGTTCACCGACAGGGGCTGGGAATAAGGCTGGTGCGGCAGCAGCCTTAGCGAGTCCCGGTCCGCCCGGTATTCGAAGCGGCCATAGCGTCGGTATCGGTATCGCCCGTGATCGGCCATATAGTTATCCCGGGTAAGCCGGTTCCAGCAATGGGCAAAAGCCCGCCACTCGGCGTCCGAAGTTCCGGGCGCCAGGTCCAGCAGCCCGGCCAGGGTCTGGCCGGGCACAAACGCAAAGTCCTGGATGATCAGGTCGGCTGCGGCCGCCTCCGCTGCCGGCACCAGGTTCTGGCGGGGCAGCGGTACTTCCTGCGCGCTCATGTCAGGCTCCCATGGCAAGACGGGTGGCCAGAGGCAGCACGTCCTCTTCCGGTTCCAGGTCGGCCAGTGAGCGGGCGCTGGCCGTCGCGGCGGTCTGCGCCTCCCACTCGTCGCGGTTGCGCAAATAGCGTGGGCAGACGCCCTGGATGGCTTCCAGGCAGAGCGTGCCGGCGGACAGGTCGTAGGTGACCTTGCCGGACACGTCCTGGGACGCACGCAACAGGAACTCGTCGATCGACGCCCGCAAGGTGCCGTACCAGCGACCTTCCACGGCTTCCCGGACCCACAGTTGCTCCAGCGCCTGTTTTTCCCGCAGCAGTTCGTAATCCTGCACTGCGGTTTCCAGGTGGCGGTAGGCGTCCATCAGCGCCAGAGCCGCCGGCGCCTCGCGCACTTCCAGCACCTTCTCGCCGCCGGCCAGGTGCTCCAGTCCGGCAAAACGGCCGATGCCGTAGGCGCCCACCACGTTATTGAGGTGCTTGATCAGCGGCAGCGGTTCCATGGCACCATCGTTGACGGCCACCGGTTCGCCGGCGCGGAACGTAATGGAGAGTTTGTGGCCGGTCGATTCCGACTGGCGAGTGGCATCGACCCGGGTCCAGGCGTAGAGGTTTTCCGGCACGCTGAAGCCCTCGGGGTTATCCAGCACGCCGGACTCGAACTCCCGGCACCAGAGGTTGCTGTCACCGCTGACGATACGCTGCTCGAACGACATCAGTCCGGCCGACTTGAGCGCGCGAATCTTGTCGCTGCGGCTGATGGAGGTGTACTCGTAGGGTGAACCGTAAAAACCATTGAACCCGAGCTGCTCGATGGCGCCGTTGAGCCGCCGCAGGCTATTCTGCGATTGGGTCGCGGTGTGGAAAATGGCACCGCATCCCAACGACTCGGCAATATCCACCGCGGCCCGTGCTATAAAGGGACGTGACAGAGAGGAGCTGATTGGAAAGGTACTGAGGTAGCGGGCCTGGGCTCGAATTGCCGGCAGGGCCGCTTCCCGTGTGAACAGTTGCTTGAGATCAACAATGCGCAGCCGCGCACCGAACTTCGCGGCGACATGGTGCAATGTCGCAATATCCGGATCGTCGCCCAGGTCCACCGCGACAGCGGTGACGGCCACGTTCCGGTCGTTGAGTAATTTCAGGAGGTAAGTGCTGTCCAGGCCACCACTGAAAAGGGCCACCACGTGGTCAACCCGTTCACACACAAAATCCAGATCCGTCACACTGCGCAGCTTTTTCATCGTCACGCCTTCCCGTTTGAATTTCATGGTGTTATTGGAGGGGAGAACCGCAGGAAGCCAGGGGAGGTTTCCTGATAGGTCCACTGTTATGCTAACTAACTGACCCGAATCGGATTAGCCCGGGATACGGAAAAGGAGTTGTGCACAGTGAGTGCAAATCGCGTGATGTCGATCATGCAGGACGTGGCCGTGTTCGTGACGGTGGTGGAAACCGGATCGTTCACGTCAGCGGCCCAGAAGCTGGGTTCCACGCCGTCTGCGGTCAGTCGCCAGGTCTCCAGGCTGGAGGACGCCCTCAAGGTGCGCCTGCTGGAACGGTCCACCCGAAGCCTGCGCCTTAATGCCACCGGGGAAAAAGTCTTCGCCCACTGCAAGTCGGTGCTGGACTCCGCCCAGGATGTCCTGGATATCGCCGACGAGGCCCATGGGGAACCCCATGGCCGGCTCAAGATCGGCGTGCCCAAGGCGTACTGCGCGCAGGTGCTGCGCCATGCCGTCCCGCCCTTCCTGAACCGCTACCCGGACGTGGAAGTGCAGTTGGTGGTGACGGACCGCACCCTCGATCCCCATTACGACGACATCGATGCGGTGGTCACCATTACCGACACGCCCATCGAGGGCCTGGTGGCGGCGCGGCTGGGCGTGGTCAAAGCGGTGCTCTGCGCCTCGCCGACCTACATCGCCCAGCACGGCAAGCCAAGACACCCCAGCGAGCTGGTCAACTTTGATTGCCTGTCCCTGGGCGAGACGGTCACCGACAACATCTGGACATTCCGCCGCGGCGACGAAACCGTCACCGTGGAGACCAACGGCCGCTACATCGTCAACCACACGGAAATCCGCATGGACGCCGTATGCAACCATTTCGGCATCGGCATCTTTCCCGATTTCACGGTCAACACCCAGTTGCGCAAGGGTACGGTGGTGACGGTCCTCGACGACTGGGCCATCGAGGGCCGCTATCAGGGGCGCGTCAACATCCAGTACCCCCGCTCTCGCCATATCTCACCGAAATTGCGGGCTTTCGTGGATTTTGCCAGCAGTTTCCTGGAGGGCGATTTCAAACGTTCGGGCCACGGCTACGGCGGCTGAGAGCGCCCACCTCCCCTTCACACAGGTCATCCCAACGGCCAACAGACGTCGGGTGTCCGGTAGGATAGGGTGGCGCAGACAACAACAATCCACCCAGCAACGGATGGCCCCATGAGCGAGACCCCGAATTTCCGCGACCCCGCGTTCCTGACCGATCACATCCGCAGCATCCTGGCGTTCTACGAAGGATGCTGCAAAGACCCCGACGGCGGTTTTTTCCAGTATTTCCGCAACGACGGCACGGTCTACAACGCGCACCATCGCCACCTGGTCAGCTCGACGCGGTTCGTCTTCAACTACGCCAAAGCCGGCCACTTCTTCAAGCGGCCGGACTACCTGGAGCTGGCCCGCCATGGGCTGACCTATCTCGAACAGGCGCATTGGGAGCCGGCGCAACGGGGCTATGCCTGGACCCTGGACCATCACCGGCCGGAAGACAGCACCCGTCACTGTTATGGCATGGCGTTCGTCCTGCTGGCCTACGCCACGGCTTTCGAAAGCGGCATCGGCGAAGCCCGCAGGGGCATCGGGCAGGCCTTCGATCTGATGGAAGAGCACTTCTGGCTGGCAGACGCCGGACTCTATGCCGACGAGGCCAATTCCGACTGGTCGGTGCTGTCGCCCTATCGCGGCCAGAACGCCAACATGCACACCTGCGAAGCGCTGCTGGCCGCGTTCGAAGCCACCGGTGAAACCCGCTACCTGGACCGGGCCCATACGCTTGCCCGCAACATCTGCGAACGTCAGGCCGCCCAGGGCGATGGCCTGATCTGGGAGCACTACGACGCCGACTGGCAGATCGACTGGGACTACAACCGCGACGATCCTCGCCACCTGTTCCGCCCGTGGGGCTTTCAGCCCGGCCACCAGACCGAATGGACCAAGCTGCTGTTGATCCTGCACTGCCACCGCCCCGAAGCCTGGATGATCGACCGCGCCCGAGACCTGTTCGACCGGGCCCTGGCCACCGCCTGGGACGACGTGCACGGCGGCATCGTTTACGGCTTTGCGCCGGACGGTTCAATCTGCGACGACGACAAGTATTTCTGGGTGCAGGCGGAAACCTTTGCCGCCGCGGCGCTGCTGGCCGAAGCCACCGGCGAGTCACAGTACTGGGACTGGTACGACCGCATCTGGCGCTATGTCTGGTCGCATTTCGTCGATCATGAATACGGCGCCTGGTACCGCATCCTGACCCGGGAAAACCGCCAGTACTCCGACGAAAAGAGCCCGGCCGGCAAGACGGACTACCACACCATGGGCGCCTGCTACGAGGTGATCCGGACGCTCAAGCGGCGCTGACCAGCCGCACTCAGGCACACGGGGGGCTCACCTGCTACGCTTAAAGGCAGGAAGGGCCACCCCGGAGATGCCATGGCGTTACCCTCGACAGGCGCACAACACTACACCCTCCTCCTGCTCCCCGGCCTCCTCAGCGAGATCGAGCGACTGGGCCTTCGCAAGGTGATTGCCCGATCCAGCCTCACCGCCGCCGACATCAGCGGCCTGTACTTCGAAGCGAAAACCATCACCCGATTGCTGCCGGACGATCTCGATGCGATCGATGCCGACCTGTGGCCGGACCTGGTGGAATGCGCCCGCATCCTCGCCATGCTGGTGCGGGAAGTGACCCGGGAGGACCTGGCCCGGACCAAGCGCCAGGCCATCAACCAGTTCCTGCCCCGGGCCCGGCATCAGGTGCGGGATGAAGTCCGCCGCCAGCTCGGCGAAGGCAATGTGGACTTCCGCCTAGCCGGCATGACGCGCCCGCCGACCGGTGACGACCAGGCAGAAGAAACCTGCATCGAAGCCATTCGTCTGGAACGACAGCGCCGTTACCAGACCATGATGGGCCTGGATACCGAGTTTCTGGGCAGCCACCAGGCCGCGATCGTGGAAGAAGCCCGAGCCTATGTGAGCAGGCAGATGGATGACCCTCCCGAAGACTTTGGGGCGCTGGACCTCCTGATTCATCTTGGCGATGTGCTCCGGGTGCTGCTGAAGGCGGAACAGGAAGGCGTCACCGACGAGGGAACCGCCCCACCCGGCCATATCTCCGTCGGCAACGTCGTCATGGGCATCGGCAACCTGCTGTACGCCGATGAACTGGGGCTGCGCGGGGCGCGCGTAACGCGGCAAGCGACGCAGGAGGCGTGCGTCTAGGCCGACGTTGAAGACCGGATTCGACAGTGATTGACTTGGCCGCCAAACGGATTACCTTAAATTTTGCGGTCAAGCGTGATCGCGTCCCGTGTCGGAGGCCATTATGGTCGCGCGCACTGTTCTCCCATCCCCATGTTTTCGCTGTTCCAGAATCCTCCTGGCTCTTTCGGTCTGGCTATTGTCGGCCGTGAACGCCGCTATCGCCGCCGATGACGACACCGAGCTGATTCGTCATGGCCGTTACCTCACCCAGATCGCCGGCTGCAACGACTGCCATACCCCGGGTTATGCCATGTCCGGCGGTCAGGTCCCGGACAGCAACTGGCTGACCGGCGACAGCCTCGGCTGGCGCGGCCCCTGGGGCACAACTTACCCCAGCAACCTGCGGCTGACCATGCAGTCCCTGACGGAGGACCAGTGGCTCAGCCTGGCCCGCAATACGCAGTACCGACCGCCCATGCCCTGGTTCGCCCTGCGGGACATGTCGGACCAGGACCTGCGGGCCATCTACCACTTCATCCGCCATCAGGGTCCCGCCGGGCAGCCGGCCCCGGCCTATGTCCCGCCGGACCAGGAACCCCAGGGACCTTACGTTCAGTTTCCGGCACCGCCGCAATAGCGGATGCCGGCCGGTGCCGGACGTCGTTTCGGCACCGGGCTCCTCCTTCCCCCTCCTCGATGGCCCGGGGCATTAAACTTCGTTAACGCGCCGGACGGGCTGGAACGACCCGTAAAACATGACAGCCCCAAGGCAGCGCCGGCCTACCCGGTAACCGACCGTCGTCGCCGCTGATCCGAAACGTACGAGCGCCCACACCCGGCCTTTATTTTCAGCCGCCTGCATGCGCGCCCCATCAGCACCCCCCAAGCCTGGCGCACCGACCGCCAGGATCAAAACACGACAGGTTTGCCCATCAGGACCGGCCCTGGTTCCGACACGCCCGGAACGTCACATTACAAATCGGGCGGGAGGCGGTCGCGCCGTTGTTTTGACTTCTAGGCTCAGAATGAGAAGTCACGGTGCGGTCCCTGACATCCCACGCGCGCAGGGATTCAGGAGGGCAAGGTTCCATGGGCCGGAGGAAACGATCTCCGGTGCGCGCCCGCACGACAAGCAGGAGGCAACGCCATGCGCTGCACCCCTTCAATCGCAATCCTTTGTCTGACGCTGCTGCCGATGCTGGCATCGGCCGAACCCACCAAGGGAGACCGCCTCTTTACCCTGGCCGGCTCAGGGTCCAGCGATACCGATTTCGACAACAACACGGCCAGCGTGAGCTTCGATCTCGGTAAGTTCTACAGCACTTCGACCGCCTTTGGGTTGCGCCAGAGCATCGGCTTCGCGGACACCAACGACAACTCCAGCTGGAGCGGCGCCAGCCGGTTCTTCGGGGATTACCATTTCAACGCCGGCGACTGGCGGCCTTTCGTGGGCGCCAACCTGGGCGGCATCTACGGCGACGATGTGGATGAGACGTTTTTCGCCGGACCGGAACTGGGCGTGAAGTACTACGTGCTGCCCAAGACCTACATCACCATGCAGACGGAGTACCAGATCTTCTTCGACAACGCCGACGAAGCGGAGAGCAACTTCGATGACGGTGCCTGGGCCTACAGCGCCGGCATTGGCTTCAACTTCTGATTCCTATCCCACGCACCACACAGGGTCCCGACCCGGGACCCTCGTATCGTCCGGGTTCTTGATCCCGCTCAGTGCGGCGCCGCCGGTCCGGCGTCTATACTCATCAGCAATTCACGGAATGCGCACTGCTTTTTCTCTCCCTGCTGAAGGACACTGATGCCATCATGGCTGCACTGAAACTGCTCCTGATCACGTGCCTCGGCCTGACCCTGGTCAGTGGATGCGATCGTGCCGCCAAGCCCCTGCTGGGAACGGTCGAATGGGACCGTATTGTGGTTCTGGCGGAAGCGTCCGAGCCCATTACCGAGATGGCCGTCACCGAGGGGCAAGCGGTTTCCAAAGGCGCCCTGATCCTGCGCCAGGATGCCCGCCGGCTGCAGGCCCAACTGGACGAGGCCCGGGCCACGCTGCAGCAGCAGGCGGCCCGCCTGGAGGAGCTGCGCCACGGCGCCCGGCCGGAAACGATCGAAGCCGCCCGGGCCGACCTGGCCGGTGCTATCAGCCAGGCGCGCAACGCCGAGCAGGCCCTTCAGCGTACGCAAACGCTCTATCAACGCGGCACCGCTCCGAAAGCCCAGCTCGATGATCGGGAAAGCGCCCTGGACAGCGCCAATGCCGCCGTGGAATCCCGCCAGGCCCAGCTCAATGAACTGCTAAAAGGCACCCGGGCCGAGCAACTGGACCAGGCCCAGGCGGCGGTGCAGAGTGCGGATGCGAAAGTGCGCCAGCTGACCGTCAGCCGCGAACGACTGGATGTCCATGCGCCGCGGGGCGGGCGGGTGGACAGCCTGCCCCACAAACTCGGCGATCAACCGCGAGTGGGTGATCCGCTGGTGACATTACTCAGTGGGGAGGCGCCTTACGTCCGCATTTTTGTCCCGGAAGCCCGCAGGACCGTCATCCAGGCGGGCGACCGTTTCCGAGTCAAAGTAGACGGCGTGGCCGAGGATTTCGACGCCGTGGTCCGCAGCATCCGAAGCGATCCGGCCTTCACGCCGTATTACGCGTTGAGCGGCGATGACGCCAGTCGCCTGGTCTACCGGGCCGAGCTGGTCCTGCAGGGCGAGCGGGCACAATCACTGCCGGCCGGCGTGCCCGCCCAGGCATGGCCCGCGTCAACGGAGCCGGGCGATGGCGAATGAACCGGCCGCCATCGTCACCCACGGGCTGACCCGCCGCTTTGGCGACCTCACGGCCGTCGATCATCTCGATCTCCAGATTCCCCGGAGCCGCGTCTACGGCTTCCTCGGCCCCAACGGCTGCGGCAAATCCACCACGATCCGCATGCTATGCGGACTGCTGCTGCCCAGCGAAGGCGACATCCGGGTGCTGGATCTGGACATTCCCAGACAGGCGGAAACCCTCAAGCGCCGCATCGGCTACATGACCCAGAGTTTTTCCCTGTACCGGGACCTGAGCGTGACCGAGAACCTGCAGTTCGTCGCCCACCTGTTTGGCCTCGACCGCACCCGGACCCGCCAGCGCCTGGAGCAGCTGATCCAGACCTATCGCCTGGACGCCCTCACGACGCAGTTGGCCGGCACCCTCAGCGGTGGCCAGAAGCAGCGGCTGGCGCTGGCTGCCGCGGTGCTCAACGAACCGGAACTGCTGTTCCTGGACGAACCCACCAGTGCGGTCGATCCACAATCACGACGGGATTTCTGGGCCGAGCTGTTCAAGCTGACCGAGGCGGGCACCACCCTGCTCGTGTCCACCCACTACATGGACGAGGCCGAGCGCTGTCATCAGTTGGCCATCCTGCAGGAGGGCAGGCTGATGCGGGAAGGCTCGCCGGACCAGCTCAAGGCGGATCTGGGCGCCCTGCCCCTGCTGGTGGAAACGGCCCGTCCCCATGCGGCCGAGCTCGCGCTGGCCAACCTGCCCGGCGTGCTGTCCAGCGCCCAGATTGGTGCCAGCCTGCGGGTACTGGTAGACAGCGAGAACACCCGGGAACCGGTCGCCGACCGCCTGCACTCCGAGGGGATCGAGGCGCGGGTGGCCCGCACAGATCCCAACCTGGAGGATGTATTCGTCGCCGCTACCCGGGGAGGCAACGGACCGTGAGCGGTTTCAGCCTGCGCCGCCTGCTCGCCGTGATCCGCAAGGAACTGCGTCAACTGCGCCGGGATCGGCTGACCTACGCCATGATCGTCGGCATTCCGCTGATGCAGCTGTTGCTGTTCGGCTACGCCATCAACATGGACGTCCGCCATTTGCCCGCTGCCGTGGTGGACCAGGCGGGATCCAGCGCCAGCCGCGAGTTGGCCGAGCAGCTGCTGCAGTCCCGGGTGTTCGAATTCAATGAGGTTCTGACCGCCCCGGCAGCGGCCGATCGTCTGTTGCAGCAAGGCACCATCAAGGCGGCCGTGATCATTCCTCCGGATCTGGAGGAGCGGCTGTCAGACCCGGATCGCAAGGTGTTCCAGCTGGTGGTGGACGGCTCGGACCAGGTGGTCCAGCAGGCCGCCCGCCAGATCGGCCAGTTCCCGGTGCGAAGCCTGATGCGGGGCGACGCGTCAGCGACCGCCGACAGCGTCTCGGCGGTGGAAATCGTGAGCTATTACAATCCCCAGCGAGAGGCGCCGCTGAACACGGTACCGGGGCTGATCGGCGTGATCCTGACCATGACCATGGTGATGTTTACGGCGATCGCGTTGGTGCGGGAGCGGGAACAGGGCAACCTGGAATTCCTGATCACCACGCCGTTGTCGTCGGCAGAGCTGACCATCGGCAAGGTGCTGCCCTTCATCGGCATCGGGCTGGTGCAGACGACGCTGGTGCTGATCCTCGGCGCCCTGGTGTTCCAGGTGCCGGTGCGCGGCAGTCTGCTCGCCCTCTACACTGCGGCGCTGGTCTTTATCATCGCCAGCCTGGCCCTGGGTATTTTCATTTCGACGCTGGTCACCACCCAGTTCCAGGCCATGCAGGCGGCGATCTTCACCTTCCTGCCGCAGATGCTGCTGTCCGGTTTCATCTTTCCGTTCGAAGGCATGCCCACACCGGCCCAGTGGCTGGCCGAGGTGCTGCCACTGACTCATTTTATCCGCCTGGTGCGGGGCATCATGCTGCGGGGCGCCGGTCTCGTCGACCTGTGGCCGGAACTGCTGGCGCTGGTGGTGTTCGCGTCGGTGGCGATGTGGATCGCCACCTTGCGGGTGCATAAGCGGTTGGACTGAGCGCCGGTTACAGCCCCAGATCCTGCTTGACGGCGGGCAGCCCCGGCTGGCCATCAACGGTGGTCACGCCGTCAAGCCAGGCGGACAGCACGTCCGGGTGTGCTTTCAGGTAGGCGCGCGCGGCCTCCTCGCCATCGTTGAGGATGCGGCCCATGATCTGGCTTTCCATATCCAGTTTGAACTGCAGGTTATCCAGCAGCGTGCCCACATTGCTGCAGTCGTCGCTGTAGCCGTTCCGGGTCAGCGTGTAAATGGTGGCGCCACCGTAGTTGGGCCCGAAGTAATCGTCACCGCCGGACAGATAGGTCAGGTCGTGCTGCAGGTTCATCGGATGCGGTTCCCAGGCGAGGAACACCACAAACTGGTCTCGCCGTTCGGCACGGCTGACCTGGCTGAGCATGCCCTGCTCGCTGGACTCCACCAGTTTCCAGTCGCCCAGGCCGAAGTCGTCGTTGTCGATCATCTTCTGGATCAGGTTATTGGCCGGCGCGCCCGGTTCGATGCCGTAAATCTTGTGGTCGAACTGTTCGGCGTGCTTGTCGAGATCGGCAAAGCTCGTCACGCCTGCCTTCTCCTTGACGTCATCCGGCACGGCCAGGGTGAACTTGGCGCCCTTCAGGTTGGCCCGCAGGCGTTCGTAACCGCCCTCATACTGGTCGGCGAACTTCTGCTGGGCCGGCATCCAGTTGCCCAGGAACACATCGATATCGTCGTTCTGCAGTGATTTGAAGCCGATCGGCACGGACAGCAGATCGATGCTGGTGTCGTAGCCGAGCCCCTTCAGTACGGTCGTGGTCAGGGCGTTGGTGACGTTGATGTCGGTCCAGCCGGGATCGCTGAAGCGGACCGTCTGGCATTGTTCCGGAACGGCCGCCTGAGCCGAGATAGCCAGCGTGCAGGTACCCGCCAACAGCAAGGGTTTCAGCGCTCGCATTCGATGCTGCATGGTCGATTCTCTCCTTTGTGCTTCGTTATTTATTCGGTCTAAAGCAGGAAGGCGCATCCGGCGCCAGCGTCTGTCCTGATCCATCAGGCTGGCAAGCCGAATCAGCCTGTAACTCCGCACTGCTCGGGGGATAGGCGGCCGGCAGCACCTGTTGTGTGGGTCGATCAACGTGTAACGACTGGATAATGCCCCATCCGTCAACGCGCTATCGTTCCGATTCGTTGTTATCAGGGTCATAAGTGGCATGTACATGAAGCCATTCATGGTGCGCGCGGCCGGGCAGCCTGTAAACCAAGGTCTGACTAATGCCTGACATCACCCCAGCTAATACCAAGCATCGAATCTCCTGCTGCCATCCGCTGGCCGGCAATCACTCATAACGTCGCTCGACCGACCGGGGCATCGGCTGGATGCGGCCGCATTCGCGGCCTTTCCGGGGAGCCGCCCCCGAAGTCGATTTGATGTTATCCCGATCAACCGTCAGCCAGCGATAATCCGGGCAACGCCGGGCTGGGTGACAGAGTAAAGTTTGTCGACTATTGGTCGATAAATACCCAACGAATACCGCCAGCAGGACGGCGGTGCCTTATCGATCAGGAGCCCGACTCGATGTCCGTCAAGAAGAAGTTTTTCCTTGCCATCACCCTGCTGATTTCCGTTGTCGTGATCGCAGGCGCCATTTTCACCATTATTTCCCGCGACAACGAGTTGACCCATACCGCGGAAAACCAGTCCACCGATGCTCGCCAGCGGGTCATCCGACTGCTTTCGGTCACCGACTCGATCATGATGGAGCGGGTCAAGAGCAGCATGAACGTGCTGATCAAGCGGGGAAAAGCCATTGGCGTGCCGGGGCGCGGCGACGATACCCGCGTGGGCGACCGCACCGTGCCGGATCTGCAGCTGGGCGGCGAGCCCATGGCCAACCACTATGAGCTGGTCGACGCCCTGACCGATGACATGGGCGGCACGGCCACACTGTTCGTCTACGACGGCAGCAACTACGTGCGCGTCTCTACCAATGTGAAGAAAGACGGCGGTCAGCGCGCCACTGGCACCATCCTCAACCCGCAGGGCGCCGCCTTCCGCGCCATCCAGTCCGGCAAGGCCTTTTACGGCCAGGTGGATATCCTGGGCAACCCCTACCTCACCGGTTACGCACCCATGCGCAATGGTTCCGGCCAGGTTGTGGGCATCTGGTATGTCGGCTACTCGGCGGATATGTCGCTGCTGGAAGACGCCATTGCCGGCTCTCGGGTTCTGGACCGGGGTTTCGTGGCACTGGTGGACGACAAGGGCCGTATCCGGATGCATTCGGACAACCAGACCGACGATGTGGTTAAGGCCGCCCTCACTGGCGACAACGGCGACTGGGTAAAATCGGAAACGCCTTTCGATCCCTGGGGCTACAAGGTGGTGTCGGCCTATTCCAGCGACGAACTGACCGATACGATTACCGCCGATTCGCTCGGCATTGCGCTGGTCATCGTGCTTGTGGGCGCCCTGCTGATACTCGCCATCCACCTGCTCGTTTCAGCAGTCATCACACGGCCACTGAATCGGATGATCGGTGCGGTCAACGACATTGCCGAGGGCGAAGGCGACCTGACCATCCGCTTCAACGCCACCAGCCGGGACGAGTTCGGCCAGATGGCCAACGGGTTCGACAAACTGCTGGCCCGGGTGCAGGACACCATCCGCGACGTCAGCGCGTCGTCCCGTGAAGTACTGAACGCGTCCCAGGGATTGGTGAAGGTGGCAGAGGATTCCAGCGCGTCCATTGCCCGTCAGACCGGCGATACCGAGCACGTGGCCTCGTCCATGCACGAAATGTCGCTGACGGCACAGAACGTGGCGGAAAGTGCGTCCATCGCCGAGGAAGCCGCCAAGGGCGCCGATAACGACGCCCAATCCGGCCACGCGCTGGTGCAGGAAACCATCCGCATCATCGAGCAGCAGACCCGGACCATCGCCGAGTGTGCCGAATCGGTCACGGAGCTGGACGAGCACAGCGAGGCCATCAGCAGCGTACTGGATGTGATTCACTCCATCGCCGAGCAGACCAATCTGCTGGCGCTGAACGCCGCGATTGAAGCCGCCCGGGCCGGTGAGCACGGTCGGGGCTTTGCGGTGGTGTCCGATGAAGTGCGTATGCTGGCCACCCGCACGCAGAATTCGATCGACGACATCCGCGAGCAGATCGAGCGCCTGCAATCCGGTGCCAAGGGTGCGTCCCAGAAGATGGATGCCACCCGGGAGCTGGCGGGCAACCTGTCCGCCAAGGCGCAGGAATCCGGCGACGCCATCAATCAAGTGCGCGAGGCGGTAGCCCGCATCTCCGAGCGCAACACCGATATTGCCAGTGCCGCCGAGGAGCAGAGCCAGGTGGCCGAGGAGATCAACAACACCCTGGAACGCATCCACAACAATGCCCAGGAAACGTCTTCCCAGGCGGATCAGACCCGCGCAGCCAGTCAGGAGCTGATTGCCCTGGCGGAGCGTTTGCAGAAGGAGCTGGCGCATTACAAGGTTTGATTCAGAGCAACGTTGAGAAAGCATTTGCCTGCGAGCTTGTGCGGGAAGTAAGCGAACCTCCTTGCCTCCGCTGCACTAGACGGCCGTCCCTGGCCGCTATTGCAACCAGGACGTCCCTGTCCTTCCTCCGGCAAGGAGGTTCGCTTCCTTCCATCTGATTTTGGCGTTATGCCTGACTAGAAACGACCGGGTAGTAGTGCATGTCTTTTACAGGGCTTTGCAAAAGGCCCGATCGAAACCAATGGAGGTCATCGCTGGAGCAGAGGACAGGATGTCCTCGTCGCCTAAGCGGCCATGGACGGCCCTCTTAGGCGACGGAAGCGATGTCCTCCATTGGTTTCAGACTCCCAAGGCCAAATTGGGGGATACTATCAATCAACGTTTCAAACGACAGCGTTAATTAACCTAGAGAAACGGATAGTCCACACCGCCATCTTCCAGAATCCGATCAATCACCCGCGCCGTCGCCAGCGTATCCGCCCAGGGAATGCGGGCGTTCTGCAGTCGACCGGCACGAATGTCGGCCATGGCCGCCTCGATCTGATATTCGAAGCCGTTGATCCGGCGGGGCCGGTCCGCGACGTTCGGCTCGGCGTCGTGACGCGTCAGGGTGGCGCGATCCGAGCCCCAGAAGGGCCCGTCGATCACGATGCGGCCGGCGTTGCCCTCGATGCGCATGGTGTTGTCGCGTCGTGCGATAAAGCTGCTCGTGAAGGCGCTGACGGCGTGGCCGTAATCCAGCAGTGCCGCAGTGCGAATATCCACACCGCTCTCCCCTTTCAACACCGACGCCTGCACCCGGTCCGGCCCCCGCCCGAACAGGAAGTTGGACAGGGAAATCGCATAAATGCCCATATCCAGCGTCACGCCGCCGGCCTGGTTGATGTCCCAATGCCGTCCATTGGATTTGAACGGCAGCCGGAAGCAGAAGTCGGAGTGGACGGAATGAATCTCACCGACGGCACCTTGCCTGACCCAATCGCGGACCTGATCCCAGACAGGCAGGAAGCGTGACCAAACCGCCTCCATCAGAAACACGCCCCGGTCTTCGGCCAGTTCGAACAGGGACTCCGCGCCGGCCGTCGTGACGGTCAGCGGCTTTTCACAAAGCACCGGCTTGCCCGCTTCCAGGCAGCGCCGCACGCAGTCGGCGTGAAAGCGGTGCGGGTTGGCGATGTAGACACCATCAATATCCGGCTCGTCGATCAGGCTGTCGTAGTCAGGACAGACGCGGACCGAATGGTCTTCTGTCGAATAGGCTCGGGCAAACTCGGCTCCCCGTACCGGATCCCGGCTGGCGACAGCCGTCAGCACGGCGTCGTCGATGCCCGCAAGGGCTTCAGCGAAGGTGTGGGCGATACGGCCGGGCGCGATGATGCCCCAGCGGAAACGGTCGGTCATGGACATGACGCTCCCCGGGATAAGAACCAATGAATCGAAGCATTCCAGCTTGGTTCATGTTTCCGGAAGCGGCAAGTCACGTCCCGATCCAGGTCAAATGCCGGCATACCAGGCGTAGCCCCGGTCCTCCCAGAAGCCGCCCTTGCCACGGCCAATGTGATCGAAACGGTCGACCACCTCGATGGCCATCACGTACTTGGCCATCTTGTAGCCCAACTGTCGTTCCACCCGAAGCCGTAGCGGTGCGCCATTGGCGATCGGCAGCGGTTCGCCGTTAAGCTCGTACGCCAACAGCGTTTGTGGATGATGGGCGTCTTCCATGTCGATGCTTTCGTAATAGGGGCTGTCGCTGCGGCCGTAGCGGTCGGCGCAATGGAACACCAGGTAGCGCGCTTCCGGATGGGGACGCGCCTGTTCCACCAGGGCGCTGAGCCGGGCGCCGGTCCACTGGCCGATGGCACTCCAGCCTTCCACGCAATCGTGGCGGGTGATCTGGGTGCGTGACGGCAACGCGCGGATGGCCGCCAGATCCAGCGTCATGGGGCTCTCCACCATACCACCGACTTTGAGCCGGTAATCGCGGAAGCCGTTGGCGGCCAGCGCACGGTATTCCGCCCCGTCTGGATCGGTCGTGCCGTTGGCGCGGAAGCTGGGCGAGATATCCGCCGGGGTGAACTCCCGGGCCATCGCTTTGCGCGGCGTGATGGCGTGCTGGACCGCATCGCTGAGTTTTTCGCTCTGGGCCAGGGTGTCGCGGAACCAGGGTTTCTCCGACAGATAGTCGCAGCCGGTCAGGGTAGCCATACCGCCACCGGCCAGCAGGGTCTTGAGGAATCGGCGGCGCGTGTTATCCGTCATGGCGGTTCTCCCGGTTTGAGGCCACCCCGGTGGCGTCGTCGTGGTAGCGGAAATAGCCGGTGATCATCGAGCGCAGCTGGTTGACCGGGCCACTGACGATCACTTCGAACAGGTGAATGGCGACGAACAGCACAAAGCCGCTGGCCGCCAGGAAATGGATACTGCGCGCGGACTGACGCCCGCCGAAGAATTCAAGCACCGGTTCCAGCACCGTATCCATCCGCGGTGACATGCACAGGCCGGTCAGCACGATCAGTCCACCGAGGCCGAAGATCGCGGTCAGGTAGGCCAGCTTCTGCAGGATGTTGTAGCGGGTCGCCGCTTCACCGGTCGGGTGGCGCAATCGCAAGTGGTCGATCACCGACTGGCCGAAGCCACGCCAGTCCTCGACGGTGGGCACCAGACGCTTCAGGTGGCCGGCGAACAGCGCCCAGATCAGGAACAGGCTGGCGTTGATCACCAGGATCCAGGCGAAGAAAAAATGCCAACTGCGACCCATCGCCAGCCAGCGGGAGCCGGGGATGGTCAGCCAGGCCGGAAAGGCCCGGCCTTCCAGTTCACCGTCCGCCCCTGGCGACGCGCCCAACACGCCGGTGGTGTCCGCCTGCCAGTCGTAGACACGGGTCCAGCCGGAATAACCATCGTCCCGGGACCAGTGGTAATCAATTGACAGCCAGGGCGACTCAAAGTCCGAAGCGCTGCCCCAGTAGAGATGCGGGTGGGCGTTGAAAATCTGCAGGCCGCTCAACAGCAGGATGAACAGGCACAGCGCATTGACCCAGTGCCCGATGCGGACAGGCAACGGGTGGCGGTAGACGGTTTTCAGGCGGGTTCGGGCCATGACGGTGTGCTCCGTTATGAATCGCCTCCAGCTTAGGCCCGCCGCAGTGGGATTGCATGACAACGCCATCACCAAATCATCACCAAAGTATCACGCGCTCCCTGAATGCCGGCGAAGACCTGTATAGTCGGGCTTGAACATCACGGATTGGCGGTCGGTGGAACCGGTCGCGGACGGGCCATACGCAGAGGGAGTCAGGGAACGTCATGAGCCGGAGACGTGTCGTATTCGGGCTGGTGATTGCCGTCATTGTCCTGCTGTTGATCGGCGGGCTGTGGGCGCGCCATTGGTGGCAGGCGACCCGTGAGTCGCAGGGCATCGAACGACTGGACTGGCAGGGGCTGGATCTGGGCCTGTCGCACCTTGGCGCAACCGGCTTTCAGGTGGCGCTGAACCGATCCGGTCAGCGGTGGGCGATCCGTGGGAGTGACCTGTCCCTGCAATGGCATTGGAAGGGGATGATCCCTCAGCTCGACCAGCTCCACCTCGACCGGCTTCAGCTGATCGTAACCGGCTCCGAGGCTGACACTCCGGATAGCACAGACGACACCTCGCCACCGAATGAACGGCCCATCTGGCTGCCCCGCCGCGTCAACGTCGACCACTTCCAGGCGACGTTGCCCTGTCAGGCGGGACAATGCGAACTGGCCGGTTCCGCCAATCTGAGCCTCAACGGTAAGCCCTACCCCCTGGCGCTCAACCTGCAACTGAAACGGGACGGGCATCGCCTGGATCTCCACACAACGCTGGACGGCCAGCCACCGGAACAGATTAACGCCACCGCCCAACTGGCCATCGACGGCCAACCCACCCTGACGGCGCAAACCGAATACAGTAGCGGCCCCACCCATCACTGGACCGGGACCGCCCGAATCCCCGAATGGACCCAGGCGCCATGGCTTGTAGACTGGCTGCAGCAGTGGACACCGGTACCTGACGACGCCCTGCCCGGCCAACCAGCCGCTGCGAAGCTCGAGGCTCACTGGGCTCTGGACTGGCCCGACGGTCAACCGCCGCTCGAATCCGCGTCCGGCTCTGTAGCCCTACAAGGCGAACTGCCCCAACCCTGGCCGGTGCCCGGTGTCGGCACGGTATCCGGTCAACTGGCGGTCGACCTGGTCGCTTCGAAGGGCCAGTGGCAGGCGCGCTCGCTGCGGTCCGACCTGACCCTGACCCAGCCGGCGGACTGGGCCGACGCTTTGCCGGCGCTCATCCGGCCAGACTCCCTGACCCTGACAACGCAACCACGTGAGTCCGGAGACAACGCCCCGCCCGGCACCCTGCCCCTGGCCGTCACGCTGACCAGCCAGGGACGCAGCCAGCTCACCCTGGACGGCCGGGTGACCCTGGCCCTGACATCGCCCTGGTCGGTGGCGTTCGACCAGACACGGCTGACCGGTCGCCTGCCGACAACCCGGGTGGGCGACTGGCAACTGACATCGCCACGGCTGGACCTGCCCCTGTCCGGACAGGCGGACGCCACTTCCCTGAAATTGAAAACGGGCCCCGACGCCCATGCCACGCTGGCCCGGCTCACAGCACCCAATAACCTCGATCTCAAGCTGGACACCGTCCGTGGCGATATTCCCTCGATGACCCTGGATGCCCGCTACCACAAAGACGAACCGGCACTCGACAGCCTGCAACTCAAGGGGCCGGTCTGGTTGTCCGCCGGGCAGATCACGCATCCGCAATTAAAGCCCCAGTCCTGGCGCTTCAAAGGGTCGCTGGCGAGCACCCTGAAACAGCTCAAACTGGACGGCCAGCTCACCGCCCAGTCCGGCGCCGATGCGCAGGTGGCACTGCAGATGCCGTTTGGTGGTGACCTGAATGCCCAGATCACCAGCCACCTGCAGGCGCCGAAGGACAGTAAAGCCTGGGCGGCCACCTGGGCAGGCTGGCCAAAGCTGCTCGATGTCACGGCGGGGACGGTGGACGTCGACACCACGCTGACCCGACCCGCGTCCGGTCCATGGCAACTGGACAGCAACGCCGGGCTCCAGAACGTCGGCGGCACCTTCAACCGGACCGCCTGGAGCGGCATGACCGGTTCCGTTTCAGTGTCCCTGCAGGGCGACCGGCTCACGGCCCGGATGCCGGACCTGTCGATCCAGACGGTCAATCCCGGTGTGCCCATCGGGCCCATCCAGTTCGCCGCTGACTACGCAGCGACCCGTAGCCAGTTCCTCAACGGCACATTGAACCTGCAAACGGCACGGGCAGATCTGGTGGGTGGCCAGGTCCACGTCGAACCGCATCAGTGGAACCTGGCCCGCCTGCCGATCCGGATACCGTTGATCGTCGAGAAACTGGATCTGGAACAGGTCATGAAGCTTTACCCCAGCGAGGATCTGGACGGCTCCGGTCAACTCAGTGGCACCGTACCGGTCCGCATCGGCCGGGACGGCGTGGCGGTGGAACACGGTGACGTGAGGGCGCTCTCGCCTGGTGGCCGCCTGGTGCTGCCGGGCAGCCGGCTGCAAGACCTGGCAGGTGACAATATGGCAATGGGCATTGTCGCCGAGGCTATGAAAAACTTTCACTATTCGGTGCTCGACAGCACCATAGACTATGATCGGGACGGCACCCTGCAACTGGGTTTGCACATCGAGGGCAGGAACCCGGATGTCCACGGCGGCCAGCCGGTGGTGCTCAACGTGAACCTGGAAGAGGACATTCCCGCCCTGCTGACCAGCCTGCAGCTGAGCGGCCGGGTGAACGATACGGTGACCGAGCGGGTCAAAAAGCTGATCGAGCAACGGCAGAACGACAACACGAAGGAGCAGTAACCATGACGATAACCGGAACCCGGTCCCGGGCGGCGCTGGCTGCCGTGGCACTGGGGTTGATGGCGGCGGCCTGCACGCCGACGGTGAAGATGGAGGCGCCCAAGGAGCCCATCACCGTCAACCTGAACGTGAAGATCCAGCACGAGATCTACGTGAAGGTGGACAAGGACGTGGAAGCACTGTTTGAAGACGAAGGCCTGTTCTGATCGTCATCGCACTGGAGGAGAAACTGACATGACTGTATCCGCACGCATCGGCGCCCTGTTGATCGCGCTCTGCCTCAGCCTGCCGGCCCTGGCGATGGACCTGAACACCGCCAAGGGCAAACTCGAAACCGCCAAGACCCAGGGACTGGTGGGCGAAACCCCGACCGGGTACCTGGAAGTGGTGAAACCCCAGGGCGACGCTGCAGACATCGTCGAGGCCATCAACGAAGCCCGCCGCGCCGAGTACGCCCGCATCGCCGAAAAGCACGGCATCGCGGTGACCAAGGTGGAATCCGTGGCCGGCCAGAAGGCCATCGAAAAAACGCCGTCCGGGCAGTACGTCAAGCAGGATGGGAAGTGGGTCAAGAAATAGATGGCCGACTCAAGGGGCAGCCCAGCGGGCTGCTCCGAAGCTGAAGCGTCGGCTACATGTCAAAGCTCACTCGAGTATGTAGCAGATGCTTCAGCTTCTGAGGCGCCAACAGGCGCCCGCCTTCAAGCCAATACCCCCCCTCTCAGGCAATCCATTAACGTCCCTACCTCATCCGTTCCATTGATCCGCTCATCCCACCGCAACGTCGCCGGCGTTCCATCCAGATACCACAACCGATTGGCCAACTCGGTGGCATCCGCCGGATCGTGCGTCACGCAGATCATCGCCATCCCGGGACGGCGCGTCAGCAGCGTACGGATCAGATAGCGCAGTTCCGTTGCCCGCTCGGCATCCAGTGAGGCAAAGGGCTCGTCCATCAGCAACAGGTCCGGCTCGATCGCCAGGCACCGGGCCAACGCGGCCCGCCGGGCCATGCCCAGTGACAGCTGATCGGGCAGCGAGTCGGCATGGGCCGACAGCCCCACGTCCGCCAGCAATCGATCGATCGTCTCGTCCGATGCCCCCACCAACCGGATATTCTGGCGCACCGTCCGCCACGGCAGCAGGCGGTGTTCCTGAAACAGGTAAGCCAACCGGATCCGATCCCGCCCAACCACCGCGTTTTCCGGAAGTCGCGGTACCAGACCGGCAACCGCATTGAGCAGCGTGGTCTTGCCGATCCCCGAGGGCCCCAGCAAACAGACGTGATCGCCCGGCATCACTCGGGTGCGGATGTTCTCCACGACGACTTTGTCATAAGCGAGGCGATCGATCCGCAGTTCAAGCATGTGCGCCTCCAATGTGGCGCCATGCCGAAGCCCGGCGCTCCAGCGGCTGCAACAGAACAATTTCCACCAACTGGACCACCGCGATGAACACGAGGCTGTAGGCCAGGATGGTGGCCACATCGAACACCTGAAAGGCCATATGGAGTTTGAAGCCGATGCCGTCAGAACGCCCCAGCAACTCCACCACCAGCACGATTTTCCAGATCAGCGCCAGGCCGCCACGGGTGGCCGCCATCAGATACGGGAACAGCTGCGGCAGCCAGACCTCACGCACCCGCTGGCCGAAGGTGAAACCGTACACGTCCGCCATCTGCTCCAGCCGGCCATCCAGGCTGCGGGCGCCTTCGCGCAGGGTCACCGTGACATTGGGAACCTTGTTGATCACCACGGCCAGGATGGCCGCCGTCTCCACCAGCCCGAACCAGACATACAACAGGATGATGGTGACCAGAGCCGGCAGGTTGAGAAAAAACACCAGTAGCGGGTCGAGTACCGCATTGGCGCTCCTGTGCCGCCCCATGAAGACGCCCAGGCCGGTGCCCAGCGCCATGGCCAGCACAAAGCTGATCGCCACCCGCCACAGGGTGACGCCCAGGTGATGGACCAATTCACCGGAGGCGGTTTCCCGCCAGGCGGCCTGCGCCACGTCCACCGGCGTCGGCAAGAGCGGCGTCGCCAGTCCGTGAGCCAGAAGCGCCCAGATGGCCAGCAGCGCCGGCAGGGCGATCCAGCGCGTCCAGAAACGGACCGGTAGCGAGGAAGCCGTGGTGACGAGACTGCGGGACATGGTCAACTCGCTCAGGAGGGCGGCGCGTAGAACAGGCGGGCCGGCATCAGGGCCGCCTCACCGGTTCCCAGCAGTGTCAGCAGCCGTTGCAGATCGTCCACCCGGGATGCGGTAAGAGGCGATGGCGCCCCGCTCAGAAAGCCGTCCCGGAGCAGCGCAAAGGTGGCCTCGTCGGTCACCTGCATCATGGGGCGCAGGGCCTGCCAGGCGTCCGGCTCAGTCGACAGGCGTCTCTGGGTCTGTTCCAGGGCCGTCGCAAACCCCGCCAGGATTTCCGCATGGGCGTCGGCCCAATCGTCGCGGAAGACGTAGCCCAGCACCGGCAGGTCGGGATCCAGCTCCAGGGCCGTCAACAGGTCGCGCATGGCGAAGGCACTGCGGAACCGGCCCTCGGCGCGCAAGCGCGCGGCGAAGTGCCAGTAGGTCACGATCGCGTCCAGTTGGCCCCGGCGCAGGGCTTCACTCAACAGGGGCGGTGCCGCGTACTGAATCCGGGCGGAACGGGGCAGGTCCAGTCCCTGTCGCGTGGCCACGGTCTTAAGCAGCATCCAGCCCTTGCTGTCCGGCCCGCCGGCGACGCCCAGACGCAGTCCGGCCAGGTCAGCGACCGATTGCACCGACGAATCCGCGGGGACCACGATGTCACCGATGGACGCGGAGAACGGGAGGTAGCGGTAGTCCATCCCGCGTTCATGCTGGGCCTGCACCCAGACCAGGTCCGCCACCGCCGAGTCGGCGGAGCCACTGGTGACCGCCAGGTGCGATCCGGCCAGGTTGGCAACCGGCTGGACCTGCAACTCAAAGCCGTTGGCCCGGTCCAGCCCGGCCTCCTGCATGGCGACCAGTTCCCAGTGCGCCGTACCAAATTGCAACACGCTGACCCGCAGCGCCGGTTGAGCGGCCAAGGTGGTTGACAGCAACCAGCCGGCCAGCATCAGGGCTGGTTTCAGCGGGGTCCGGAATAGCGGTCTCAGGTTCATGTACTCACGATACTAACCCCACCAGGGCGCCAGAATAGTACTTTAGTGCCTGTTTTTTGGTGCGATGGTCGCATTCAAGCCACACGCCTTATGGCGTGTAATGGGATCAAACAATAGAGGACAGCTGGCCCGGCGATCCGCCGCCAGCCTGTCATGAATAAACAAGAGGTCTGGCCATGTTCAGAAGCATGCTGAACCTGGCGTTGCTGGTCAGCCTGGCCGTCCCGGCCCTGGCTGAATCGATACCAGATACCGCCAGTAGGGCTCTCGCCGATAACCCAGCGCTGTTTTCAAGCGACGGCTTTCGCCAGGATCGCTATCGCAGCCCCACACCCGAAGCCGCCCCCGGCGCGACGACCATCGACACGCCCGGACTGCAGGCGATGCTGGCCGAGCGTCCCGATCTGGTCCTGATCGACGTGATCAATGCCGAATACCGGCACGATCGTTTTTTGCAGGATGAACCGCACCACACCATTCCAAAGGCGCACTGGCTGCCGAACACCGGCAAGGGCCAGATCGACGCCCTGTGGAAAAACTACCTGCTGGACAATCTGGCGCGGCTGACGGGCGATCGCCCGGACCAGCCGGTGGTGGTGTTCTGTAAATCCGACTGCTGGCTGTCCTGGAATGCGGTCAAGCGCATTACCGAAGCGGGCTACAGTCACGTCTACTGGTACAAGGATGGTATCGACAGCTGGATGGGCGCAGGACTGCCGACCCGGATCGCCGATCCGGTCAAACCCACGCATTCATGAGGACGGGGCTATGACTTCTCCGCTTGCCTTCACCGATACCCTGGACGACAACTTGGGCTATGCTACGCCTGAGAAACCCGAGATTGACGAAACCCGAGCACCCGACTGCATGGAACCTGCCTACAAGATACTGATCGCCGACGACCACCCGCTGTTTCGTGAAGCCATTACCAGTGTGATCGAAGCCGGATTTGGCGGCAGCGAAGTGGTGGAAACGGACGACCTGGACACCGCCCTGGAGCTGACCCGGGAACAGGATGACTTCGACCTGATCCTGCTGGATCTCAACATGCCGGGGATGCACGGGCTCAACGGGCTGATTGCCCTGCGCAACGAGGCCCCGACGATTCCGGTGGTGATTGTTTCCGCCGAGGAAGACAAACAGGTGGTGCTGCAGGCGATCACCTACGGGGCGGTGGGCTTCATCACCAAATCCTCGCCCCGGGCGCAGATGACCCAGGCCATCGAGCAGATCCTCGCGGGGAATGTGTACCTGCCGTCGGACATCATCCGCACCGGCAAGGAAAGCACCCGGCGCCATCGCCACGACGAGAACAACATCTCACCGGAGCTGCTCAACTCCCTGACCCGCCGCCAACTGCTGGTGTTGGAGCGGATGTCCAAGGGCGAGTCGAACAAGCAGATTGCCTACAACCTCAACATCGCCGAAACCACGGTGAAAGCCCACGTGTCGGCCATCCTGCGCAAGCTGGGGGTGCACAATCGGGTGCAGGCGATCCTGTCGGCGAGTGATATCGATTTTAATCAATATTTGAAGCGTTAAACGGGGCTAACCATGCGGGTAGGTTGGGCTGACGCAGGAAGCCCAACATGTCATCGTCTGTCTCCCTCATGCCATTCCCCGGGAAAAGGCAGGCTGGCGATTCCCGCGACGAAACCTCACGATCGTTCCAAAGAACGTTGGGCTTCCTGCGTCAGCCCAACCTACCCGTCGCTCCCCGCCCCGGGGCACGATCACCTACCCCAACAAGAGATGATGCAGCACACTCCGTAGCTTCAGCGGCTTCACCGGCTTGTTGATCAGGTGATACCCGAGGCCACGAATGTGCTGCTTGAGTTCGTTGGTGTAATTGGCGGTGATCATCACCACCGGCACCGCGTCATCACGCCGGGCATGGATGGCGGCGACGGCATCGACGCCATTCTCGTCGTTATCCAGGTGGTAGTCGGCGAGGATCAGATCCACCGGCGTGCCCGAAATATCCAGCTGCTCGTCCAGATCGTCCACGGACACCGCCGTCACGACCTCACACCCCCACCCTTCCAGCAGGGTGCGCATGCCATCGCAGATGGACCGGTCGTTGTCGATCACCCAGACCCGGCTGCCATCGAGAGACTGCGGATGGACCGGCACGGACGCGTCGGTCGGTTGCTGGTCCGGCCGCAACTGCCCGAGTGGGACTTCCACGGCAAACATCGACCCCTGACCTTCCACCGAATGTACGGTAATCCGGTGATCCAGCATCCGGGCAATCTTGTCCACAATGGCCAGCCCAAGACCCAATCCCTTGTCCTGCGGCGCGCCGGCGGGGCGGATGCGCTTGAACTCCTGGAAGATCTCGGTGAGCTTGTCGGCAGGAATGCCCGGTCCGGTGTCCCAGACCTCCAGCACCACGCTGTGGCGCTTGCGGCGGCAACCCAGCAGGATGCGGCCCTCGCCCGTGTAGCGTATGGCGTTGGTGAGGAAATTGCGCAGGATGCGGGCCAGCAGCTGGGAGTCCGACTCCACCACGGCCGAGCACGGCACGAAGTGCAGGTCGATGCCCTCGGCCGTCGCCATCTGGCGGAACTCCCGGGCGATGTTGTTGAGCAGGTCACGCAGGTCGAAGGCGTTGATGTCGGGCTTGATCACGCCCGCATCCAGTTTGGAGATGTCCACCAGCGTGCCCAGCAGGTTCTCCACATCGTCGAGGGAGGTGCTGACCGAGCGCACCAGACCTTCAGCACGCGGGCCGAAGGACTGCTCCATCAGGGCGCTGGTGAACAGGCGTGCGGCGTTGAGCGGCTGCAGCAGGTCGTGGCTGACGGCCGCCAGGAATTTGGTCTTGGACAGGTTGGCCCGCTCCGCTTCCATCTTGGCGTCACGCAACCGCGCCTCGATCACCGCCCGTTCGCTGATCTCCTGGCGCAGCTTGTTGTTGAGGCCGGTGAGCGCGGCGGTGCGTTCCTTCACCCGCTGCTCCAGGTTGTCGTAAGCCTGTTGCAGGGCCAGCGCGGTGCGGCGGCGGTCGGTGATGTCGCGGATCAGGACGAAGAAGCCGATGACACGACCGTCACTGCCCCGGTTGGGCACGTAAGAACGCAGCATGTAGCGCTGCTGGCCGCGGGCGTTGCTCTCCTCGAATTCGAAGGTGACGTTGTTGCCCGCCAGCGCGTCCTCGACGTGCGGCATCAACCGGGCGTAGAGCTCCGGCGTGTGCACATCTTCCAGGTGACGTCCCAAAAGCGACTGGCTGCCGTCGCCGTACCAGGCCTCATAGACCTTGTTGCAGAACTGCACGGTCAGGTCCGCGCCGACATAGGCGATCAATGCGGGCACGTGGTCGGTGACGACGCGGATCCAGCGCTCGCTTTCGCGCAGGGTTTCGGCGTAGCGGTAGCGCTCGGTAATGTCGGTGTAGGTGTTGACGTAACGCCCGTCTGTCATGGGGTGGGTGCGGATTTCCAGCACCCGGCCGTCCCGCGCCCGGTGTTCCAGCGCGTGGCAGGGCTGGCCCTGCGCATCCACGCTGGCCGGCGTCAGCAGCGGCGTGTCGGACAGGGCCATCAAGGCATCGACGCGGGTGTCCTGGCTCACCTGGCTTGGCAACAGTCCGGTCAGGGTAACGAAGCGGTCGTTCCAGATTTCCGGCTTGCCTTCCTCGTTCACCAGCACCACGCCCTGGGACAGGTTATCCACCGTCGATTGCAGCAGACGGGACTTCTCCGCCAGCGCCCGCTCCCGACGTTCGTCCTCGGTGTTCTTCACGTCGGTGATGTCGGAGTACAGGATTACCAACCCGCCTTCCCGGGTGGGGCGTTCACTGACCTGCACCCAGCGCCCGTTGGCCAGGCGATAGACCACGCCGCCGGACTGGCTGTCCCGCTGCTCTTCCACCACCAGGCCGGTTTCCACGGCCAGGCGCTTCATGTCGGCGATGGCCACGCCGGGCTGGATGGCCTCGCCGTTGTCCGCCCAGTAGCTGCGGAAGCGGCTGTTGGTGAGCACCACGCGGTGCCGGTGATCGAACAGGACAAAGCCGTCAGCGATGCTCTCAATCGCGTCGATCAGACGCTGACTGGCGGTTTCGGCGTCTTCCCGGGCGGCGATCAGGGCGCGGTTGCTCGACTTGAGTTCGGTCATCGCCAGGTTCAGGGCTTCGGTGCGCTCCCGTACCTGCTCGGCCAGCACGACGGAATGCTCGAAGGCAGCATAGGGCGCCGGCTTGTGGGCACCGCTGGACTCCACCCGGGTAATCAGGGCGTCCCGGATGGTCCGTAGGCGGGCGTTTTCCGCCTCCAGCTCGGCGATGCGCTGATCCCGCGCATCCGGCTCATTCGCGATCGGCAGGGGGCTGGCCAATGACCACTCCGGTAAAGGTCTGGTTGATGTGCATGCCATCGAACTGTTCGCCGTAGGTGTTGAAGCCAACGACCCGGTGCTCCACCAGGAAATCGGACGTCTCCTGCACGAAGCCGGAATACTCGGCTTCCAGCCGGCGCAGAAAGCAGTCGCAACCAATGGTCAGGAGCGGCGGACCGACCTCCTCTTCGGCCAGCGCCAGCTGTTCGCGCAGGTTGGCCAATAGTGGCCCGGGGCGCATGGCGGTCAGCACGATGCCGGTTTCCACCGCGCAGTAGAAGGTCAGGCTGCCGTCGTCATTGACCCGCTGGACAGACCGGACGAAATACTGATCGCCAATACGCACCGCCATGGGCCGCAGGGCAAACACCTTGCGATCCAGTTCGGCGACGGTGACGCCGGCCGCTCGGGCATAGGCTTCCGCCGCCGGCTCGGCATTGAGTTCGTAGACGGTGCGTTGCTCACTGTCGGCCCGGGTCACGACCAGTTTGTCGTCCCCTTCCAGCATGTGGTGGGTCGAGAAGACCCGGAAATCGAGTGAGGTGTTCACCATCAGGACGATGGCGGCGTTGGTGTGGAAGGCACCCTGAAAATAGACATGGGTGTTGGCCAGGCGCTCGTCGTCACCGGCGGACCCGCCAAAATGGGGAATGCTGCCCAGTGCTGCATTGAGCGTTGTCAGGACCAGTTCCTCCCGGCTCGAGAGGCCATCCAGCAAGGTGATGGCGAAGGTGTGCCCCTTAACCGGCGCCAGCGACGCTTCGCGGAACGTGGCCAGCAGATTGTCCACAAGACTCTGGGCGTCCTGCAGGCTGAATTGTTCCAACTCACCGATCAGCGCGCAGTCCACGGAAAAATAGCGACGGTCAAAACCGATGGCCGTGATGCAGCCGCGCCCGTAACCTTTCGGCGTGATTTCCCCGGCGGAGGTGCAGCCGGTGACCTGGATCTCCGGAAAGACGTGTTCCAGGGCAATACCCAGCCTGGCCAGGTCGTACTCGGCGGAACAGAAAAACAGCACACAGGCCAGATCGGGATGGTAGAGCTGGCTGGCCAGACTGGTGGCAGCCAGCTGTGGGTCGCGGGCATCGGAGCTGGCCACGCGGACCGGTGCAACGGAGGTAACGGGTAGCATGGCTTTGGGCTCGCAACCAGAATGTTTCCACTCCGATTCTACGCGCTCCAGCCACGCGTCCAATTCAACTTCAGTGCCGCTGCGGGCACGACGCATTCGAACGTAGGCCATTGATTCTCAAGCTCTGAAAACGCCCATCAACACCCTTACAGCCGCACCTGGCCGGCAAAACGACACTTTGGTAGTAGGCGGCCGGCCCGATTCACCGGCCGCCTGCTTCGCCTGCCGGGTCAGAACAGCACGATGGCACCCAGGGCGATGGTGTCCGCATCGGCGGCATCGGCGCCGGTGGACTTGGTGGTCTGCTCGAACATGTTGTATTCGGCGACCAGCTTGAAGTTACTGTTGATGTCGTGGAACAGGCCGATGGACGTGTTCTCGGTTTCGAAATCACCGATATCGGAGTCCGTTTCACCGTAGGACAGCACCAATTTGTTGGAACCCAGCTGGTAGGCGCCCTGCACCAGGAAACCGTCGGCGTTGTCTTCCGGCAATGCGGCGGCCTGGTTGGTGATCAGCACGGGCGGATCGCCATCCGAGTTGAAGCCGGAGGCGGCCAGGGTCAGGCCGGCCACGCTGGCTTTCAGGCCGTAGCCCACAGCGGATGAATTCACCTCGGTATCGGTGGTGTCGCTCTTCGAGGTCTGGTAGCGGCCGTTCACCCAGGCGGTCAGGGCCACGCCGTTGAGATCCATGTTGTAGGTGATCTCGGATTCGAAGCGGGGCGCTTCCTCATAGGCGTCGGAACCGGCAGTCGAGGCCGGATCCAGAATACCGGCCGCGATGTTCAGGCCACCCATATCCGGAGACCGGTAGGTGATCTGGGCGGTCGGCGTCGGATAGGCGTAACCGGTGCGGATGTTGCCGAACGATACGCCACCCGGCGCGCCCGGCGATCCGAAGCCCATCAGGATCTCATCCAGGAAGATGTTGTTGCGGGAATACAGGCCAAAGTCCTTACCGATCAGCACCTGACCGAAGCTGCCGTCCACCGTGGCGTAGAACTGGCGCACGTCGATCGAGGTATCGGTGGGTGAATCCAGGCTGTCGTTGATGCTGGTCCAGAAGGAGGACCGGCCGCCCAGGGTCAGGTCGCCCATCTCCTTGCTGAAGTTGAAGCCGATGGTATTGGGCAGGAAACCCATCTTGACCCGGGACTGGCGCACGTCGGCGATGTTGTCGTCCCGGTTCACGTAGAACGCGTTGAAATAGCCGTCCGCAGAGAAAGTCGTTCCGTCCTCGTTATAGAGCTCGACGGCCGCATTGGCCTGCGCGGCCACACCCGCGGCAATCGCGAGCGCGAGAAGCTTCTTGTTGTTCATCATAGCCCCCAGATGTTGTTGTTCGATCATCAGGGTCGCCGGACAGCGGGACCGGTCGCCCTGGCAGGCATCCGTCGGGATGCACAGGCCCATGGTCGGTTAAGGGCTGTGGGGGAGATATGCGCCAAGAGCGCTGATTTGGCGGTCTTTTGGGAGGTAACGCAGAAGCGACTTTAGCCTTACGACCGTACCGGCCGATGGTGCTATACCGGAGAGTTACTGCCAGTTCTGGAGAGCTTTGACGCAATCATCGAGGAAGGGTTTGGGATCCGCCATGACGGCTTCGTCCGCCACCACGCCAAACTGTACGCAGCCGGCGTAGCTGACAATGCTCACCCCCAGTCCGATGTCGCCGGACTGGGGCACCCAGAACATCTGTTCGCGCACCCTGCAACCGGCCAGATAGCGCGGCTCCGGCGTGCCCGGGACGTTGGAAACCACCGCGCTGGCCTTACGGCAGAACAGGTCCGCCACCGATTGCTGCCAGCCCCGGGGCAAGAGTCCGGCCGAACACATCAGCCCCCAGGAAATCCCCGGTTGCCAGGAGCGCTTGAGGCGGCGGGTCTCATGCTTCACCCGGTACAGGCACTCCAGCGGGCTGTGGGCATCCACCGGCAACGGCACGAAGACGGTGCCGAACAGGTTGCCCAGTTCGCCGGGTTCGGGCTTCACCGAGTCCGGCAGCAGGCCGCGGATATCCACCGGTACCGCAGCGTGGAGCAATACCTCTTCCAGATCCAGCTCGTCGTTTTCCAGCTGCTTCCGCAGGGCCTGGGCCACACAGGCCAGCAACACATCGTTGATTTTGCAGTGTGTGGTGTTGGCGATGTGACGGAACGCCGCCAGCGGAATCGGCGCCGACCAGCGACACTGGCGTCGGCCCAGCAGACCCGGTTTGAGGCGCGTCGGCGTGTCTTCCGGCTCCAGCACGTATTCGCTGAGTTCGTTGACCAGTTTGAGCCCGGTCCAGGCGGCCTTTTCCAGTTGCCGCCGACGTTTCGACAGAGCGTCGGCCGGCTCGTCCGAGGCCTCGACATCTTCCACGTGGCCCTCATCCGCCAGGGTGACCTGCGACTGCAGCCAATCCCAGCCCGCATCCAGCCAGCGATTGGCGCCGGTGATCCGATCGCCGCCGGCCAGGTCCGGCGGCATGGCGTCGGGTGCGGTGGTGGTCAGCGCGTTGAACAGTTCAATCAGGGACAGGCCATCGGCGTAGCAATGGTGCATGCGCAATAGCAGCGCCGCCCCACCCTGGGCCCGGGGAATCAACCAGAAGCCCCAGCGCGGACGGTAGTCCGGCATCGGCTGGTTGAGGCGGGCCGACAGCCAGGTCTGCAGGCGCGCTTCGTCCATGGGTTCGGGTTCAACGTGGACGTGGTGGCGCAGGCGGAACAGGTCGTCCTCTTCCCAGACCCAGGCCGCGCCCTTGCGAACCGGCCGGCAGCGGAAACGGGCAATGCGCAGCCAGTGGTTCTCGAGGAAATGCCGAAAGACGGGGGCCGTCAGACCGTCCACCCGCAACAGGACGGTGATGGTCATGGGGTTGGCGGGAGACTCCATGGAAAGCCAGGCGGCATCGACCGGGGACAATAAGCTGGATTCCATGTGACTCAACGTCTGACCCTAACTGATGCGGTAGCTGAACAACGCCCCGGCGGTTGTTATTGGTACCGGTGACATTCCCATGACAGGCAAAGCATTGTGCCAGACATGCAGGACCCGCTCCATATCGCCTGCCACAAACTGAAAAACCCGTAACAACGCGATATTACAAAAAATAACCCGCACCCGGGCGGACATCCTTATACTCGGGGTAAGGAAAAGATTGCACCCTAACTTGTCATCCCGGGCCAATGCAGTATTAAGACCATGGTCTAACGACCACCCTAACCCCCTGATTCTTCGTGCTATAACTTGGGGTGACCCAAATGGCAGCGAAAAAGGGGTAATCCGCGCCAATAAAGGTCTGGAATAATGGGTTAGTGTCCACTCAGGGACACCAGCACTGACCGGGTGAACCTCACAAAACAATAAGCCGTGCCGTTCATTTCTGACGTATAACCAGGCAGGGCACCATAACCCGGATACGGGAGGCCGACATGAAAGCAAGTCACGTTCGCAAGCTGATCAAGCCGATCGACAGCGCCTATTCGGAGATGTTCTCAGGCCGCGTCTATCGCGTGGGCAAGGGCGCGGTGTCCGTGCGCAACCACAGCGGTGAAGCGGAACAGACGGTGATTGGTGTTCACGGCTTCCTGGAAAACCATTGTTACTTCACCCAGGCCTACGAGTCCCCCACCACCGAGCTGATCCTGCTGACCTGCAGCAACTACCACATTCCGGTCAACGGCGTGACGCCGGAGACGCCGGACTGGGAAGTGCCGATCAAGCACCTGGAAGCCACCATCGAATACGACGCCTGTATCCTGAACCAGGCGCTGGCCAACCTGCCGACCACCGAACGGGTCCGGCTGCACGGCCACTCCCGCGGCGGCGCGGTCATTCTGGAAGGCGTCCGCCAGCGTCCGGAGCTGTACGAGAACGTGGAAGTGGTGCTGGAAGCGCCGGTGCTGCCCCAGGCCAGGCTGCACGCGCTGGTGACCACCCTGCTGGAACCGGTGAGCCACGGCATGTGGCCCTGGCTGATCCGTCTGATCAACACCGCGCCGTCATCGGCCTACGGCCAGACCTTCTTCGGCAAGATGAACCCGCGCAAGAAACAGCTGCTGAGTCACCTGTTCTCCGCGACCCGGGATCACCTGACCATCGTGCGCAACATCGAGAACATCATGGCGTGGATGGAGCGCACCCCGACGGACGTCTACAACGACATCCGCCACGGCACTTTCCTGATTCCGCAGGTGGATCGCATCCTCGATCGCGGCGCCATGCTCAACAGCGCCCGCCAGAGCCCGACCACCATGCGCATCATTGAAACCGAAGCGCCCAGCCACTTCATCACGCTGGACAGCAAGGAGTGGATTCCGTCGCTTGAGACCTTGCCCCCAGCATCTTCCGGGTTGGCCTGAAAGCACGGGATTTCGCGAAGCGAATCTCAGCGAGCGGACAGCAAGCTCAAGCGAGGCCGCGAATGAACACCCTTGCCTCCGCTGGAATTGACGGCCGTCCCTGGCCGCAATTCCGACCGGAACGTCCCTGTCCCTCCTCCGGCAAGGGCATTCATTCGCAGCCAGTCAAGCCCGGTGGTTACGCAAGATTGAAATGAGAAGCCTAAATCAGGCCCCGTCGACCAGCTTGTCCAACTGGGACTGAATTTCAGATTCGAACCGCGACTTGAACGGTCGCAGCATCAGACCCAGCTCCAGGTGCACCTGCAATTCTTCCGGCGTCACGTTGAGATGCCCTTTCACGCCGCTGCGCTTGAAACGCAGGGTGTCGCCTTCCCACTGGTAATCCACATCGAACTGTTTGGACAGATCCTGGGCCAGGGATTCGGCGGCCTGGCGGGCGTGGTCGTGATCGAGGGAGTGGTGACGGTTGATATCAATGGTGGACATGCTTACCCCGGTAAATGATGGAAAGGTTGATTCGGGCGCCTTCTGGGAGGGCCTTTAAATGGTTTACCCGGCAGTTTAAGGCTTTCCCATACGGGCGCAACCGGGTGCCTGACAACGCTTCCCGCTTGTAGCCTGCCGTCTTCCCGTTAGAATACAGGATTGCCCGGCGAGGACGGCTGAATGTTCAGCCCGCGCCTTCATTTCCCGAGGGGACCACTGCTCATGACTGACCCGCAGACCAAACACGCCGAGACCCAGTCGTCACCGGACGAAAGCACCGACTTCGGCTATCGCCAGGTGCGGCGTTCAGAAAAGGCTGGCCAGGTGGCAGAGGTCTTCCATTCCGTGGCCGGCAAGTACGACATCATGAACGACCTGATGTCGATGGGCATCCACCGGCTGTGGAAACGGTTCACCATCGAGCTGAGCGGCGTGCGTCCCGGCCACCGCGTACTGGACATTGCCGGCGGCACCGGCGACCTGACCATGAAGTTCTCCGACCTGGTGGGCCGTGACGGGCAGGTGGTGCTGGCCGACATCAACGCGTCGATGCTGCAGGTGGGCCGTAGCCGCCTTACCGACCGCGGCTACGTGGGCAACATCGAGTACGTCCAGGCAGACGCCGAGCACCTGCCCTTCCCGGACAACAGCTTCAACGCCGTTAGCATCGCTTTCGGCCTGCGCAACGTCACCGACAAGGACCAGGCCCTGCGCGACATGTGCCGGGTGCTGAAGCCTGGTGGCAAACTGCTGGTGCTGGAATTCTCCAAGCCCACCAACCCGCTGCTGAACAAGGCGTATGACCTGTATTCCTTCAACGCCCTGCCGCTGATGGGCCAGCTCATCGCCGGCGACAGCAGCAGCTATCAGTACCTGGCGGAATCCATCCGTATGCACCCGGATCAAGACACCCTCAAGGGCATGATGGACGCGGCCGGCTTCGTACAGACCCGCTACCACAACATGACCGGCGGCATCGTCGCCCTGCACGCCGGGATCAAGCCCTGATGTTTCCAGGCCCGACCCTGCAGGCGGCGGTCACCCAGGTCGTCGAACAGGCCCTCAACCGGGCGCTGGCCCTGGATCCGGCGGGACGCCAATCCCTGCTGGACGCCGTGGCGGCGCCGGTGCAGTTCGATTTCAGCGGTCTCGGGCTCTGCCTGTCCCTGCGGACGGTGGGCGAACAGGTGCAGGTGGGCAGCACGCCGCCGGAGGACGCCGTGTTGATCGTCAGCGGGCGCCCCATGGCGTTTGCAGCGCTCGCCCAGGGCGACGATCGGGTCTTCAGCGACGAGCGGCTGCAGGTGCAGGGCGATGTCAGCCGGGCCCATGCGCTGCAGCGCGCGCTGGCGCGGCTCCAACCCGACTGGGAGGCCGCGCTGGCCCGCTACACCGGTGATGTGCCGGCGCATTTCATCGGTCAGCGCGTGCGCGGCGCCCTGCGCTGGCAGAAGCAGGCGTTCGCCTCGCTGAACGCCAACCTGGAAGAGTACATCCACGAAGAAAGCCGGTCCCTGCCCGGGCGCAACGAACTGGCCGCCACCTTTGAAGACATCGACCAACTGGCCCTGCAGACCGACCGTCTGTCCGCCCGCCTGAACCGCCTGCAACAGCAGCTCGATGCCGATTCATCCCCGTCGACGGAGTCGTCGTGACGCGCATTCAACGCCTTTTCCGCATTGCCTGGGTTTTCAGCAAGTACCGACTGGACGAATTCCTCCCCCTGGCCGACCTGCCCTGGCCACTGCGGTTCCTGCTGCTGTTCGCTCCCTGGCACCTGTTCCCGACCTATCGCGCCAGCCGGGGTGAACGACTGCGCCTGGCCCTGGAGGAACTGGGCCCGATCTTCGTCAAGTTCGGCCAGATCCTGTCCACCCGCCGCGACCTGTTGCCGGACGACATGGCCAACGCCCTGCAACAACTCCAGGACCGGGTGCCGCCGTTTCCCGGCAGCGAGGCCCAGGCCATTGTGGAAGACTCCCTCGGCCAGTCCGTCGGTCAGCTGTTCAAGACCTTCGACAGCAACCCTATGGCGTCCGCCTCGGTAGCCCAGGTCCACGAGGCGACCCTGCATTCCGGACAGTCCGTGGTGGTCAAGGTCATCCGCCCCGGCATTGACCGGGTCATCCGCCAGGACATTGCACTGATGCTGATGATGGCTGCGGCGCTGGAGCGGTACTGGTCGGAAGGCCGGCGCCTGCGTCCGGTCGAGGTGGTGCGCGATTACGAGCAGACCATCCACGACGAACTGGATATGCAGCGCGAGGCCGCCAACGCCTCCCAGTTGCGTCGCAATTTCGAGGGCTCCACGCTGATTTACATCCCGGAAGTGTTCTGGGACTACACCGCCCGCAAGGTGCTGGTGATGGAACGCGTCCAGGGCATTCCCGTCGCCGACACCCAGGCCCTGAATGCCGCCGGCGTGAACATGAAGGTGCTGGCCGAGAAAGGCGTGGAAATCTTCTTCACCCAGGTGTTCCGGGACAGTTTCTTCCACGCGGATATGCACCCGGGCAATATCTTCGTGGACGCCAGCAACCCGCAGGATCCGCGCTACATCGCCATCGATTTCGGCATCGTCGGCACCCTGGCGCCGGAAGACCAGAGTTACCTGGCCCGCAACCTGCTCGCCTTCTTCCGCCGGGACTACCGGCAGGTGGCCGAACTGCACATCCAGTCCGGCTGGATTCCGGCCCACACCCGGGTCAACGAATTCGAGGCCGCCATCCGCACCGTGTGCGAGCCGATTTTCGAACGCCCGCTGAGCGAGATTTCCTTCGGTCACTTCCTGCTGCGCCTGTTCCAGACCGCCCGGCGCTTCGAGATGGAGGTCCAGCCACAGCTGGTCCTGCTGCAGAAAACCCTGCTTAACGTCGAAGGCCTGGGTCGCCAGCTTTATCCCGAACTGGATCTGTGGAGCACCGCCCAGCCCTTCCTGGAAACCTGGATGCGCCGTCGCATCGGCCCGCCGGGCATGTTCAAGACCCTTAAGGAACACCTGCCCGCCTGGCTGGAACAGTCGCCGGAAATGCCGCAACTGGTGCACGACGCGCTGTTGCGGGTACGCGACCTGGATCGCGCCCCGGCGGCCGATCAGGCTACACTGAAGGCCTTACAGGACGCCGAGGAAGGCCGCCGCCGCAGTTTCCGGCGCACGCTTCTGGGCGTGGCCTGCCTGGCCGGCGCCTGGCTGACCACACAACCGGTCAGTTGGGCCGCGATCTCGACCATTCCCACCCAGGGCTGGATCCTGATTGCCGCCGCCGGCTGGCTATTGATTGGCCGGCGCACCTGAACGAGACACAACCGGACCGGAGAACCATGCAAGACACGACTGCCATCCCCACCGACTGGCTGGATGAGATCAAGTGGGACGACCAGGGCCTGGTGCCCGCCATCGCCCAGGACGCCGCCAGCGGCGATATCCTGATGATGGCCTGGATGAATCGCGAAGCCCTGGAGCTGACCGCCGCGGAAAATCGCGCCATCTACTGGTCGCGCTCGCGCGGCAAGCTCTGGCGCAAGGGCGAGTCCTCCGGCCACGTGCAGCAGGTGTCCGAAATCCGCCTGGACTGCGATGCCGACGTGATCGTCCTGAAAGTCGAGCAACTGGGCGGCATTGCCTGCCACACCGGACGGCGCAGCTGTTTTTACCGGCGCCTCGAAGACGGCCAGTGGGTCAGCGTCGAGCCGGTGCTGAAAGATCCGGACGCCATATACGGTCACAAGGGAGATCCGTCCGCATGAGTGATACTCGGAACGATGTATTGGGCGAGCTGGCCAAGGTTCTGGAAGCGCGCAAGGCCGCGAGTCCCGACAGTTCCTACGTCGCCAGCCTGCACCACAAGGGCCTGAACAAGATCCTGGAAAAGGTCGGCGAGGAATGCACCGAGATGCTGCTGGCCGCCAAAGACGCGCAGCAGACGGGCGAGAAAGACGAGCTCATCTACGAGACGGCGGACCTGTGGTTCCACAGCCTGGTCGCCCTGTCTCACCTGGGCCTGGGACCGGATGACGTCCTGCAGGAACTGGCGCGACGCTTCGACCTGTCCGGCCTGGACGAGAAGGCGGCCCGAAAGCCGCAATAAAACAGTAACAAACAACGACTACTGTGCCGTCTGGTAATCGCTCCGTCATCTGCGGCTTTACCAACCCCGTTGCAGGTAGCGTACAATCAAAGACACAACACCTATCGTGAGGGCTCTGACATGGGTATCAGCATCTGGCAACTACTGATCGTTCTCGGCATTGTGGTCCTCCTGTTCGGCACCAAGAAATTGCGCAATATCGGTACCGACCTGGGCGGAGCGGTCCGCGGCTTCAAGAAATCCATGGCCGACGAAGACCAGAACCAGAAAAAGGAGTCACTGGACCAGAGCGAGGACGGCAACGTTTACGAAGCCGCCCGCACTGAATCCGCTGACAAGAAAACCCACAGCTGAGCCGACGCCCGATGTTCGACATTGGCTTCATGGAGCTGCTGATCTGCGGCATCATCGCCCTGCTGGTGCTGGGCCCCGAGCGTTTGCCCGGTGCCGCCCGCAGTGCGGGCCGCTGGGTCGGACGCACGCGCCGGCTGGTGCGGCAGTTCACCAGTGAGCTGGATCGGCAGATCAAGGCCGAAGAGCTCAAGGAACAGCTCCGCAAGGAAGGCGGGATCGACCTGGATGGCGTCGAGAAAAACGTCCGCGACGGCCTGAGCAAGGCCCGTGACTACGAGCACCTGCTGGTGTCCGACGAGGACAAACGCAGCGATCGCCCTGCACCGCCCGCCCGTGAGGAAGCCCTGGAAGAAGCCGGCTACTACGCCGAGCAGGACGCGGCCGCCGCCGCTGAACAGCGCGCCTCCGATTCCGATGCCCCGCAGGACAAACAGGCCACACCGGAAAACCGAACATGACGTCGCGCCCCTCTGGAGATGCCGTGTCCTCCACCGACGAGGAAAAGCTCAAGACGCCACCGCCCGCCAACGACGGTCCTGACGAGGAGGAACTTCATCAGGAAATGTCGCTGATCGACCACTTGCTGGAGTTGCGCAACCGGCTGCTCAAGATGGTGCTGGCGACCCTGATCTGCTTTGCCGGGATCTACCCGTTCGCCAACAAGATCTACCTGTGGATCTCCCAGCCCCTGCGCGACCTGCTGCCAGAAGGCCAGGTGATGATCGCCACGGACGTCACCTCACCGTTCTTCGCACCGTTAAAGCTGGCGCTGGTGCTGTCGGTGTTCGTGGCCATCCCCTACATCCTCTACCAGCTGTGGAGCTTTGTAGCGCCCGGCCTGTATCGCCATGAGAAGAAGCTGGCTTTCCCGCTGCTGTTCTCATCGGTCGTGCTCTTCTACCTGGGCGCCGTGTTTGCCTACTTCGTCGTCTTTCCGCTGGTGTTCGGCTTCTTCACGACGGTCGGGCCGGAAGGCATTTCCGAGATGCCCGACATCAGCAGCTACCTGACCTTCGTGCTGAAGATGTTCTTTGCCTTCGGGGTGGCGTTCGAGATTCCCATTGCCGTCATCCTGATGATCCTGGCCGGCATCACCACGCCGGAAGATCTGGCCGCCAAACGCCCCTACGTGGTCGTGGGCTGCTTCATCATCGGCATGCTGCTGACCCCGCCGGACATCATCTCCCAGACCCTGCTGGCCGTGCCCATGTGGGTGCTGTTCGAGCTGGGCATCCTGTTTGGCCGGCTGGCCCGCCGGCGCACGGAAGACGCACCCGCCGACGAGGCGCCATGAACCTCGGCCTGCTGTTCGACGAGGATTTCGTGGACGACAACCGGGTGATCTTGCGGGACCGACGCCGCAAGCACCTGGAAGAGGTCCTGAAGGTCGACGTTGGCGATCGCGTGCCGCTGGGCCGCGTCAACGGCGCGATGGGTTACGGCACCGTCGATTTCCTGGACGCCCGCGAAGCCCGCCTCTCGGTCACCCTCGACACGCCGCCGCCGGCGCCCTTACCGCTGACCCTGGTACTGGCCATGCCGCGCCCCAAGATGTTCCGACGCGTCCTGCAGACCTGCGCGGCCCTGGGCGTAAAGGACATCTGGCTGATCAACGCCTACAAGGTGGAAAAAAGCTTCTGGCAGACGCCCTGGCTCTCCGACGCGCACCTGCGTGACAACCTGACGCTGGGGCTGGAACAATCGAAAGACACGCAGATGCCCGAGGTGCACATCCGCCAGCGCTTCAAGCCGTTCGTGGAGGACGAGCTGCCCGGCCTGATGCGGGAACGCCCCGGCCTGGTCGCCCATCCCGGCACCGACGTGCCCTGCCCCGCGCACACCAACACCCCGGCGACCCTGTGCATCGGTCCGGAAGGCGGTTTTATTCCCTACGAGGTGGATAAACTGGTGGAAGCCGGCGCGCGGGCCGTCCACCTGGGTTCACGCATTTTACGGGTGGAAACGGCGGTGCCGGTGCTGGTGAGTCGCCTGTTCGACGCCTGCGAATTCTGAGCCTTCAGACGGCGTCGATACCCATCGCCTGAGCCGCCAGCCGGTTCTTGATGCCGCCCTGACCGTCCAGCCAGCGCATGCCGGCATTGCGGATCCAGCGCAGGGGCAGTTCGTCCCGCGCAAACAGCTGCTTGAAGCCTTCCATCGCCGCCATCATGGCGAGGTTTTCGCCCTTGCGGCGGCGCTGGTAACGGGCCAGGGTCGACGGCTCACCCGCGGGTAATCCACTGTCACGCAGACGCGCCATTTCTTCCAGCAACACCCGCACATCGCCATAGCCCAGGTTCACGCCCTGGCCCGCCAAGGGGTGGATGGTGTGGGCGGCGTCGCCGATGAGGGCCAGGCCCGGTTTGACGTAGTCCTTGGCGTGGCGCTGGCGCAGCGGGAAGGCAAAGCGACGGGAGACGGCCTTCACCGCACCCAGCTGGCGTTCAATGGCCGCTTCCAGTTCCGCGGTGAACGCCGTGTCGTCCAGCGCCATCAACCGCCGCGCTTCGGCCGTGTCCTGCGACCAGACGATGGAACAGAAGTGGCGACTGCCGGCTTCGTTGGCCAGCGGCAGGAACGCCAGCGGGCCGGTGGGCGAGAAACGCTGCCAGGCCGTCGCCTGATGCGGCTGGACGGTTTCCACCGTGCAGACGATGCCCTGCTGGTCGTAGTCCCATTCCCGCGTCGGCAGGCCGGCCCACTGGCGCACCCGGGATTGCGGACCGTCCGCGGCCACCACCAGATCGGCTTCCAGACGACGACCGTCTTCGAGTTGAATGCGATGGCTCCCGGCGGCCTCTTCCGTCCAGCCGCTCACCGACACCCCGGCGAACAGGTCCAGAGAAGTATCGGATACAGCGGCCATCAGGGCGCGCACCAGGATCCGGTTTTCGACAATGGTGCCCAGCGACGACACGCCCATGGCCGGGGCCTCAAAGTGGATGCGCCCGGTGCCGTCCGCGTCCCAGACGGTCATATCCGCGTAGGGGCAATGCCGTTCGGCCGTCACGTCACTCCAGACGCCGAGGGCATGCAGCAGCGCCTGACTGGCCAGCGACAGGGCGCTGACCCGCGGCTCGAAGTCATCCACTGTCGCAGCGGGCTCCAGCGGGCGCAGGGTTTCTTCCAGCGTCGCCGCTTCCACCAGACCCACACGCCAGCCTTGCTGACAAAGACCCAGTGCGGCGGCGGCGCCGGTCATGCCACCGCCCACCACCAGGATATCGAAGCGTTGGACGTCACTCATGAGCGTTTTCCTGCAGAACGGCCGGCCGCGTTGGGGCCCAGCCCCATGGCTCGGCGGGCAAACCAGCGCCGGGCGCCGGGAACCAGGTCCATCCCCACCAACCCGGCGTCCCGGGCCGCGGACAGCGCCCGGGAGTGGTGACCAAAAATCTGGATGAGCGAATCGGAAAAACGGACGGTGTCCCGCTGATCCTGCCGGTGACGGGCCTGATAGCCCTGCAACACACCCATGTCACCCAGTGGGCGGGCAGAGGCGGTGGCCTGCTCGAACGCCTCCACCAGCGTCATCAACCCCCGCAACGCCAGGTTAAAGCCCTGCCCCGCCACCGGATGCAGCGTGTGGGCAGCGTTGCCGACCAGCACGATGCCGGGGCGCACGGCCTCCTGCACGGTGGTGAGGGTCAACGGGTAATGGGCGCACTCGCCCATCTTCACAAAACGGCCCAGGCGCCAGCCGAAGCGGGCCTGCAATCGCGCCAGCCGCTCGCCCTCGTCCAGGGCCAGGGTTTCTTCCAGGGCCGCATCGGCCAGCGTCCATACCAGGGCCGCCTCTCGCCCGGCCCGACCGGGCTTGCCCCGCGGAAGCAGCGCCAGCGGTCCGGCGTCGGTAAACCGTTCGTAGGCCACAAAATCATGGGGATGGCTGAACGTGACGTTGGCAATCAGGGCGTTCTGGCCATACTCGCTGGTCTCGACGTTGAAGCCCAGTTGCTCGCGCAGGCCGGAGCGACCGCCGTCGGCCACCACCAGGCAGCGAGCCGTGAGGGACGATGACTCGTCATCCTGTTCCAGTCGCGCCGTAACCCCTTCACTGAGCGGCTCGACACCGACCACTTTTGCCGGGGCCTTCCAGCTGACCGAAGGCTGTTCCCCCAGCGCCCGCATCAACGCCAGCCCGAGCAGCCGGTTGTCCACCACGTAACCCAGGGCATCCTGACCGTGCTCCTCGGCGGACAGCCGGGTCGCGCCGAAACGGCCCCGGTCCGACACATGGATGCGCCGGATCGGCGTGGCATGGGGGCTCAACGAAGACCACAACCCCAGGTCGTCGTAGATCAGCCGCGAGCCCCAGGCCAACGCCGTGGAACGGGCGTCGTAGCTGGGCTGGTAGTCCTCGGGACGGGCGTCCGGCGACAGGGGAAAGGCTTCCACCACGGTCACCCGCAACTGCGGCAGCCGGTGGGCCAGCGCCAGCGCCAGGGTGGCGCCGGCCAGGCCGCCACCGGCAATCAGGATATCGGTATCGAACGCAGGAGAATGCGGCTCGCTCACGGGTCGTGCAGTCCTCAGTCGGCCATCAGGGCTTCGATGTCGGCGATGGTTTTCGGCGCGCCCTCGCTCAGCACGCGGCAGCCCTCTTTGGTGACCACCACATCGTCCTCGATGCGGATGCCGATGCCCCGCCACTGCTCATCCACATCCATATTGTCCGGCGCGATGTACAGGCCGGGCTCCACCGTGAGCACCATGCCGGGCTCCAGCACCCGCCAGGCGCCACCGACCCGGTAATCGCCCACGTCGTGCACATCGAGGCCCAGCCAATGTCCCGTGCGGTGCATGAAGAACGGCCGGAAGGCTTCCTGCTCCAGGGCTTCCTCCAGCGTCATGCCCTTGAGGATGCCCAGATCGATCAGCCCCTGGGTCAACACATTGAGAGCCGCCTCGTGCGGATGGTTCCAGTGATTGCCCGGCTTGACCGCCTCGATGGCCGCATCCTGGGCCGCCAGCACGATCTCGTAGACCGCCCGCTGGGGATCGGTAAACCGGCCACTGACCGGGAAGGTCCGGGTGATGTCGGAGGCATAGTTGTCCAGCTCGCAACCGGCGTCGATCAGGACGAGGTCGCCGTCTTTCAGCGGCGCGCGGTTCTCGATGTAATGCAGGATACAGCCGTTGGCGCCACTGCCGACAATCGACGGGTACGCCGTGGAGCGGGCACCGTGGGACATGAACGTATGCAGCAGCTCGGCTTCCAGGTTGTATTCATGACCGCCCTGGCGCGCCCGTTTCATGGCATTGCAATGGGCCTCGGCGCTGATCTTGCCGGCCTTGGCCATCACCTTGATTTCCGCCGCGCTCTTGTAGAGGCGCAGGTCGTGCAGGCTGTGTTCGAGGGCCACGAATTCACCCGGGGGATGGGCCCCGGTCCGCACCTTGGAACGGATCGTCTTGACCCAGTCCATCACCTGGTTGTCGAACGCCTTGTCCTTGCCCAACGGATAGTAGACCCGACTGCGGCCCTCGATCATCCCCGGCAGGATGTCGTCGATATCGGCAATGGGAAACGCGTCGTCGAAGCCGAGTTTTTCGATGGCGCCTTCCGGGCCCATCAGGAAACCGTCCCACAACTCCTTCTCGGGGTTGCGCTCCTTGCAGAACAGGACCGCCTCGCCGTGCTCCCGGCCGGGGATCAGCGCCAGCACCGCATCCGGCTCCTCGAAACCGGTCAAATAGTAGAAATCGCTGTCCTGCCGGTACGGATGCAGCACGTCACGATTGCGCACCCGCTCGGGCGCCGCCGGAACGATGGCAATGCTGTCCGGCGCCATGAGTTCACTCAGGGCCTTGCGACGGGCGGCAAATTCTTTGATCGGCATGGACATAAAAGGGGCCTCTCTCAGTGAAGCGTTTTATCAGCGGGCGGTTCCGGGGCATTGAATTCGGTAAACACCGTGAGCGCGCCCACCCGCACGTACTCGGTAATCTCGTTGAACTGCTGTTCGCCTTCCTCGCTGTCGCCCTCGCCTTCGGCGACCTGGCTGATGGCAACCAGGTCTTCCACCAGCTCGCGGACCTCGCCAGTGGCTTCGCCTAATTGGCGGCTGGCCATGACGGCCATGCCTTCCAGGAATCCCCGAACCCAGGCGGACAAGGCCTGCAGACGCTGATCGAGGGCATAGTCGTCGTCCGGCAGCAGCGGGGCAAAGCTCAGGTCGGACGATTGCAGCGAGGCCAGGGTGACCTCGTAGGCGGTGTCCAGGAAGGTCTGCAGTTCTTCACTGCTCTCAACCGCCTCCGGCGCCACGCCCATGTTCTCGCAGGCCAGGGCGCGCCATTCGTCCGTCTTCAGGCGACCGCCCGCGGCCAGCCGGCCACAGAGACCACCGTGCAGTTCGGCGGGGTGGCTGAACGCCTTGTAGGAGGCGAACAGATTGGCCCAGGATTCGAAGTCACCCAGGGACGGTGTTGTGGATTCGTTCTCGGTCATTACTCGACTTACGTTGGCTACTTTGAATGGGTCACTATCGTAGCACCCGCAGCCGGCAAAGGCATCGGGCACGCCCGCCGGAACCGGCGTTCTTCCTGACCGGGCGCAACTTTTCTGCAACCGCTGCCCACAACGTCGCCAATCTGCCCTGTGACGTGGACGGCGTCGCAGATCCGGCCAACATGACGGGACGGCAAGGTCCGCAAATTGACCCCCTAACGGGCCGCATTTATAGTTGATCGGGTAACTTACGGAGAATTCCTCTTCCAGACTCTTCGCCCAGGAAGTAGAACGCCATGGATCAGTCCGAACTGCAGGCCCTCGCCGACAAGGTGGATCGCCTGATTGCTCGTTGTCAGAAACTGGAGCAGGAAAACGCTTCCATGCGTCAGATGCAGGATGACTGGAACCGCGAACGCGCCCAGCTTATGCAGAAAAACGATCTCGCCCGAAACAAGATCGAAGCGATGATTGGCCGCCTCAGAGCACTGGAGCAACACTGATTCCGGCTTTCAAGGGACGCCAGAATCGCCACCCGACTTAATCAGAGGTTCCCGATGCCCGACAAACCCACCACGGTCGAAGTCAACATCCTCGACAAGTCCTACCTGGTTGCCTGCCCGGACGAAGCCCGCAGCGAGCTGCAACAGGCTGCCCGCCACCTGGACTCACAGATGCGGGAAATCCGCGCCAGTGGCAAGGTCTTCGGCACCGAGCGAATCGCCGTCATGGCCGCCCTAAACATCACCCACGAATTGCTCCAGAACGACGTGTCCGAAGGCGCTTCCAAAGTGCTCGATCGGATGAACAGCCGGCTGGATGAAGCCCTGGGCGAGTCCGGCAACTGATGCCGTGACCTCATTGTCATTTCCAATGATGGGGATTTCCGAAACGGGTTTGCAATCGCACCCGGTCTAGCCCGTATAATGACTTCACTTCCTGGGGTGTTCGCTGGTCGGATACGTCCTCGAGCCGATGCGCAATACCCAGGTGGCTACTTCAGGGCATTGTGAGCATGTCCCCCACGCAGGGGAAAGCCTAATGTGTCACAGCGGCCACCACCTTGAACTTTAGGGTTCAAGGGCCACATCCGATAACGGCATCCCGGGAAGCTTTCTTTCTCTCTTGCGCCCGCCCTCACTGCTTCAGGACAACGGACCGCACGTGACTGCCTTCTTGCCTCCCCTTCCAGCCAGCCCGGATCGCAAACGCCTCCGCCGCCAGTTGCGCCAGCGCCGCCGCTCATTATCTCCAGCCGCCCAGCGCAAGGCCTCACGAGCCCTGGTGCGCCAGTTGATGCGCTACTTTGGCCAGTCCCGTGCACGTCATATCGGGTTGTATCTCCCCAACGACGGTGAGATCGACCCCCGGGCGTTTATCGTTGAAGCGCGTCGCCGACGTCAGACGGTCTATCTGCCGGTCCTGCACCCGATTCTCGGCAACCGTCTCTGGTTCTATCGACTGGACCCCACTACCCGACTGAAACCAAACCGCTTCGGAATCCCCGAGCCGGCCTGCCGGAATGCTCCGCGTCGGGCGCCCTGGGCGCTGGATGCGGTTCTGATGCCGCTGGTGGGCTTTGACCGGGAGGGTGGAAGACTCGGTATGGGAGGCGGCTTTTACGATCGTACGTTCGCCTTCAAACATCTGGAAGCCGCTCGACCTCCGGTGCTGATCGGACTGGCCCACGACAGCCAGCAGGTGGAACGACTACCGATCCAGTCCTGGGACGTGCCCATGAACGCGGTGATTACGCCCGCACGGCAGGTGGCCTGTGATACAGGTGGTGTGCAGGAGCGACAGGAAGCGGGCCGGTTGTTCATCGGCCATTATCGGCTGGGCGAGAAACGACAGGGACGACTGCGGCGCCGCACCCGGAATTGAGAGGAAAAGCCCGACAAAGTGCCGGGACTTTTCTTTACGCTCGAAAAGCTTGTCAGTCTTCCAGCAATTGCAGCAGCGGTGAATCCGACGAGTCGGCCATGCTGACCGCCCTGGATTTCGGTTCGGACGCCTGCAACGAGGTCAATCCGGTCACCGCCAGACCAATGACGAAAAGAAAAACGAGCGCCCGTATGACGTCAGGCTTTCGTTCCATGGTTTTGCATCCCCCAATGCGAACGGCTAATTGGCCGTTTTCTATCTCTGTTTTTAATGTGCGCAGCCTGGACACCCGACCGGACTGAAAGTATGACGAGCCCGTCATGAATCCCGGACTTCAAAACCTTACATCAATCAGGTGTTTATTTTTTATTCAGAGAATTGCTCTAAATAGTATCAGCTAACTGCGGTATTACAATTTTTTACAGGTTACAGAAGGTTCATTTTTTGAAAGCGTTCGTAGGCCCGTAAAAAACCGGCCGGAATCCGCCATTTAACGCGGATTCCGGCCGGCCTGGAGTGAGACTGAGGTTGTCCCGGTAAGTTCCTAGCGCCCGTTGCCGTTCCCCAGGAACAGCCGATAGGCCTCGTTGTCGGTCACGTCCTCATAGCGGAAACCGACCTTGTCGAGCATCTTGGTGAAGGCGCCGGTCTCATGATCCTCGACCTGCGCGCCCATCAACACGCGACTGTAGGCCGCACCATGATTGCGGTAATGGAACATGGAGATGTTCCAGCGGGTGCCCAGCGACATCAGGAACTTCAACAGCGCGCCCGGGCGTTCCGGGAACTCGAACTGGAAGACCTTTTCGTTGTGGATATGCGGCGCATGGCCGCCCACCATGTGACGGATGTGCTGCTTGGCGATATCGCTGTCGGTCAGGTCGATCACCGGATAGCCACCGTCGCGCAGATCCTGCACCAGTTCGTCCCGGCCGAGGCCACCGGACTGGATCTGGATGCCCACAAAGATGCGCGCCTCGTCTCCGTCGGAGAACCGGTAGTTGAACTCGGTGATGTTGCGCTTGTGCAGTGCGTTGATGAACGACTTGAAAGCGCCCGGCCGCTCCGGGATGGTGACCGCCAGGATCGCCTCGCGCTGCTCACCGATCTCGGTTCGCTCCGAAATGTAGCGCAACCGGTCGAAGTTCATGTTCGCGCCACTCAGGACACCCGCGAGGTTCTGGCCCACGATGCCTTCGCGCTGCACATATTTCTTGATACCGGCAACCGAGAGCGCGCCGGCCGGCTCGCAGATGGAGCGGGTGTCGTCGAACACGTCCTTGATGGCGGCGCAGATCTCGTCCGTGGACACGGTGATCACCTCGTCCACACACTCCTTGCAGACGTCCCAGGTGTTTTTGCCGATCTGTTTGACCGCTACACCGTCGGCAAAGATGCCCACTTCATCGAGCACCACACGCTCGCCGGCCGCCAGGGCGGCCTGCAGGCAGTTGGAGTCTTCCGGCTCCACCCCGATGACGCGGGTCTCCGGACGCAGGTATTTGATGTAGGCCGCCATCCCGGCGATCAGACCACCGCCACCGACCGGAACAAACACGGCATGCAGCGGCTTGGTGAACTGCCACAGCAGTTCCATGGCCACGGTGCCCTGGCCGGCAATCACATCCGGGTGGTCGTAAGGCGGGATATACGTCAGCCCCTGCTTTTCCATCAGCTCGGCGGCATGAGCGGCGGCTTCGTCAAAGGCATCGCCCTTGAGCACAACCTTCGCACCGCGATCGCGGACCGACTTGACCTTGATCTCCGGCGTGGTCTGGGGCATCACGATCACCGCCTTGATGCCCAGCTCCTGGGCCGCCATGGCCACACCCTGGGCGTGGTTACCGGCGGAAGCACAGATCACCCCCTTTTCCCGCTGTTCCTCGGTGAGATGGGCAATTGCGTTGTAGGCGCCACGGCACTTGAACGAGAAAACCGGCTGCAGGTCCTCCCGCTTGATAATAATGTGATTGTTGAACCGCTTGGACAGGTTACGGGCATGAGTCAGCGGCGATTCAATCGCCACATCGTAGACTCGGGCATCGAGTATTTTCTTGATGTAGCGCTGTGGCATGGAGCAATTCCCTTCTCTGGGTTTTCGGGTTTGTGAGTCCTGATGGACTCGTGAGTGAATGGTGGGTGAAAACCCTCAAGTCTAAGGACTTAGCGGCCGGGGCGTCCAGCACTATTGGCGCGCGTTCGCGACGCAGGTCAGCTTTTCCTGTATGCCCGTTGGCCGGCCCGGTATACTGGTGGCCCTTCGACAATTCCCATTTCCATCTGGCGAGGACGCTATGACCCAGGACGAACTGAAACAGGCCGTCGCCCGGGCCGCCATCGACATCATCACTCCCAAGCTGGCCAAAGACAGCGTGATCGGGGTAGGCACCGGCAGCACCGCGAACTATTTCATCGATCAGTTGGCCGAGCTGAAATCACGCTTTGATGGCGCCGTCGCCAGTTCGGAAGCCACCGCCGATCGCCTGAAACAGCACGGCATCCCGGTCTACGACCTCAACTCGGTCACCAGCCTTGAGTTCTATATCGACGGCGCCGACGAAGCCAACGATCACCTGGAGCTGATCAAGGGCGGCGGCGCGGCCCTGACCCGGGAGAAGATCGTGGCAGCGGTCGCCAAGACTTTCATCTGCATCGCTGACGAATCCAAGCGGGTCGACCTGCTGGGCGCCTTCCCGCTGCCGGTGGAAGTCATTCCCATGGCCCGCAGCCATGTGGCTCGGCAGATCGTCAAACTGGGCGGCGACCCGGTCTATCGGGAAGGTGTGGTGACCGACAACGGCAACGTGATCCTCGACGTTCACAACCTGACCATCAACAACGCCATCGAACTGGAGCGGGATCTGAACCAGATCGTGGGCGTGGTGACCAATGGCCTGTTTGCGCATCGTCCGGCAGATATCCTTTTGCTCGGGACGCAGAACGGGGTGGAAACGGTGGAGCGGTAGTCGTTCCAACCGTCGAGCACCTGGCGGCGCCTCAGTATCGTAGGTTGGGCTGACGCAGGAAGCCCAACAACAGGCGGGCACGGAACGTCCCCATTATCGCAGACACGCTTGGAGCATGGTTTCTCAAAAAAACCGGCGTGGCGACCACGGAAGGGAATGAGATTGGCGGCAAACCCGGCCTGTTGGGCTTCCTGCGTCAGCCCAACCTACGATGCCCGAGTTAAGGCAAATGTAGCCGACGCTTTAGAGGGTGTTGCAAAAGCGTCGCGAGCGATAGCCAAACAAGGCGAAAATCAACGAAAGAGCGCAGTTTACGGGTTGTAAATGAGCATCTTGATCGGACTCGCGCACGAGGCGATTTTCAACGCCGTATGGCTAAGCGCAGTAGCTTTTACAACACCCTCTTCAGCTTCGGAGCAGCTCGCAGAGCTGCCCTGCTTTATCGACAGCCTCCGGGATACCCCGGCACCCACATCGGGATAGGGGGGAGCCTTCTGGCTCCGCCCCTCCCACACCACCCGGCAAGCGGGTCCGCACCGGGCGGTTCGAGAAGTTGAGGTTTACGAGAGACG
>NZ_RHGZ01000060.1:0-1271 GCF_003789045.1 Marinobacter sp. R17
GTGAAGTGGACCCCGAAATTTGGACAGGTGCCTAAGCTCTGATTCATCATCTCCACAAGGAGGAGAATCATGAGCAAGAAACGCAAGCAATACAGCGCATCATTCAAATCCAAAGTCGCCCTGGCCGCCCTCAAGGGTGACCAGACCACATCTGAAATTGCTGCCCGGTTTCAGATCCATCCGACCATGGTCAGCACCTGGAAACGCGAGCTGCTGGAGAATGCCCCGGACCTCTTCGAAGGCAAAAAAAGGTCCGGCAATCAGTCCAACGAGCCCAGTTCTGACGAGCTTTACCGCGAGATCGGTCGACTGACGGTGGAACGCGATTTTTTGTCGCGCAAGCTCGATCAGTAAGCCGTCAACGCCGGTTGGCGATGATCGAGCATGGCCATCCCCAAGTCAGCATTGTGCGCCAGTGCGAGCTGCTCAAACTGAGCCGCTCGTCGGTGTACTACGTCCCTCGTGAACAGTGTCAGGAGGATCTGGATCTGATGTACCTGATTGACCAGCAGCATTTGGAAACGCCGTACTATGGCTCTCGTAAGATGCGTGTCCACCTGGAACGTAAAGGCCACCGGATAAACCGCAAGCGGGTTCAGCGCCTGATGCGCACCATGGGCATTCAGGCGGTGTATCCACGCCCCAGAACCAGCATTCCGGGCGACGGGCACAAGGTGTATCCGTACCTGCTCAAAGGGCTGAAAATCGACCGCGCCAACCAGGTGTGGGCAACAGATATCAGCTATATTCCGCTGGCTCGGGGCTTCATGTACCTGGTCGCCATCATCGACTGGTACAGCCGCAAAGTGTTGTCCTGGCGGGTCTCCAATACCATGGACACAGACTTCTGTATTGATGCCCTGGAGGAGGCCTTACAGCGCCATGGAACGCCGGAGATCTTCAACACCGATCAGGGTGTCCAGTTCACCAGTGAGGCCTTCACAAGCGTTCTCAAAGAGCATGGCATCCGGATCAGCATGGACGGCAAGGGCTGCTACCATGACAACATCTTCGTGGAACGGCTCTGGCGCAGCGTCAAACACGAGTGCGTCTACCTCACAGCCTTCGAGGATGGACACCACTTAAAGCAGGCGCTCCACCGGTACTTCCGGCATTACAATCAGACCCGGTACCATCAGACCCTTGATTACCAAACACCGGATGAGGTGTACTACCAACAACCCATGACCCTGGCAGCTTGAACCGGGAATAAAACTGGATCAGAGCTTAACCGCACCTTCAAGCTGTCCAACTGATGGGGTCCACCTCAC
>NZ_RHGZ01000061.1:0-1237 GCF_003789045.1 Marinobacter sp. R17
TGGTGAGTTCAACCGGTCAACGCAAATATGCTTTGCAGCTTCTCCACAGGTGTCAGGTAGTCGAGTGTTTTCCTCGGTCGTTCATTCAGCTTCCTTGCAAATTCATTTAACTGCTTCTGGGAATAGCCCGATAAATCGGTCTTCTTCGGGAAGTACTGGCGCAACAGACGATTGGTGTTCTCGTTGCTGCCTCTTTGCCAGGGGCTCTGCGGGTCACAGAAATAAACCTGCATGTCGGTCGCAAGCGTAAATTTCCTGTGGTTACCCAGCTCACCCCCTCGATCCCAGGTCAGGGTTCTCTTCAACTCCTCGGGGAGCTGGCCGACTTCCCGACAAAGCGCCGAAACAACACTTTCCGTATCTTTGCCGCCGACATGAACGAGCATCGTAAATCTAGACTGCCGCTCTACAAGCGTCGCAATATGTGAGTTCTTGGATCCGGATATCAGGTCTCCCTCCCAATGGCCAGGAACAGCCCTGTCTTCAACCTCTTTTGGCCGAGCACGGATAGAAACTAAATCTGTGATGCTGGTGCGGGATTCTGCCTCTTCAGAGCTTCTGTGCCGTGATCGACGCATACCGCGTCTTGATCGGAGGTGTTTGACAAGTTCCTTCTTCAAAACACCTCGGGCTTGGATAAAGAGACTTCGGTAAATCGTTTCATGGGACACATGCATCGACTTGTCGTCCGGGAACTGGCGTTTTAACCAGCCTGCTACTTGCTCTGGAGACCAGTCAAGGCTCAGCTTTTCGGCAACGGCTGCACGGAGGGGCTCATTCAATGCAAGAAGGCATTTTTTCGGACGTTTTGATTGGGTCCAGGCACGCCGATCTGCCACGTTCGCCCTGTACCGACTTCTTCCCCCGTTACGACTGACCTCTCGACTGATGGTTGAGGCAGACCGTCCCATCGAATCGGCAATCTGAGTCAATGTCAGTCCCGCCGAGATGCCTCTTGAAATCTCTTCGCGCTCAGAGCTACTAAGCACTCTCGCCGACCTGGAGCGTCCCAGAGGGGCAATGCCGCCATGTATGGCGAGCATTCCAGTAATCGATCCAGCATGCTTTCCAAGGGCTCTGCCAATCTCGCTAAGCGACTGACCTTTCTTCCATCGAGCCCATAGCTCCTGCTTCTGCTGGTAGGTCAGCCCTCTGGTCTTTGATACTTGCTGCGGCATTCTGAAAGCCCCGATAGTTACCAGCGTGCATTATGTTGCACTGACCGGTTGAATCTACC
>NZ_RHGZ01000062.1:0-948 GCF_003789045.1 Marinobacter sp. R17
AGGGTGCCGAGGCGGGCCGTGAACTGCAGGCCGGTAGGTAGGGGCATGGTCTCATCCTTGAAACTGGAAAACCGCGATCTCGCTTCTGAGGACACGAATGGCGGCGTTGCGCGGTACTCGCTCCCTCAGCGACCCCAAACGGTCAGCTTCAGTCGCTGCGTGCCGTGCGCCTTGCCCTTCGCGCCCTCAGAAACGAGCTCAACTTCCCGTCACAGTGTCCGCTGGACGGCCACTTGCCTCCTGCAAGTGGGTCGCCCGAGTGTAACCGATCCGGCCAAGCGGGTGTGTAAGCGATCGTTGCCGGAATCCGTCAGTGACATCGGACAACCCGGACCTCAATAGCGGCCCGGGTGTCGACGATCGGGGCTTACGCCTCGACCGGGGAACGCCAGTCGTCAGAGCCGGAGGTGCCGGCAATGCCGTGTTCCCAGGTGACCTTGCGGTAGGCCAGGGAGACTTCGACCAGCTGGGTGAACTCGGTCTTGGTCGCGTCCTGGCAGTGAGGCATGGTGCAGTCGATGTTGATGATGGTGGCGTCTTCCAGGATGGTGGAGAAGAAATGCTCCTGCTTGCCTTCCACGGAGGTGCGGTACCACTTCAGCTCGACCTTGGGCAGCATCTCGCCGGAGGCCAGGGCGTTGTACATCAGCGGGGTGGCCTTGTTCAGGGCGGCGGTGAACTTGAACGGCTTGTGCACGCGCTGGCCGGAGGGCTGGCCGGACTGCGGGTCGGTCGGGACGGTGACGGTGTGGTCGAACTGCTGGACCAGCACTTCGTCTTCGTGGCCTTCGACGTAGATGTTACCGACGGAATCGGCGGTGAAGGCACCGGCGGTGATGTTGCCCTGGGTCTGGCCTTCGATGCTGATATAACATGGGGTTGGCATAGTCTGCTCCTTGACGGAAAAACAATTGAAAACGGTGAGTCCATTCAGAAAAGGACAGTCCC
>NZ_RHGZ01000063.1:0-766 GCF_003789045.1 Marinobacter sp. R17
TCGTTGTGTTCGGACTTGCATAGCAGGCTATGCGGCGTCCAAACACGCCTCGATCTGCCCAATTCTTGACAGCTTTACTGGGGCTGTAGCTCAGCTGGGAGAGCGCCTGCCTTGCACGCAGGAGGTCAGCGGTTCGATCCCGCTCAGCTCCACCAATTCAAGCTGTATGGTGGATGAGTTGATAGGATGGCAGCGCCTGCCTTGCACGCAGGAGGTCGGTCCGGGGTCGCGAACGACTTCGATCCTGCCTGGCTCCACCAACTTACGGATACCTGACTACGGTCAGTGTGCAGAAACAAGTATTTCGGATTGATGACAGATCAACTTCGAAATCCTTCTTTCTGATCACTGGGTCAGACATGCTCTTTAACAATGCGGACAAGATTGCAAAGCGGAGGATTCGTTTCTTTATCTCCGAAACGAAGAATCCAAATGATAGCGATTTCAAGCGTTATCCGGTGTTAATCGTTGGGTTGCTTAATCTTGGATCAACCGCTGGCAGGACAAAAGGCTGCTGGCAGGTTTAATCAAGGCTGAAGGCGTCAGGCAAGGCGCAGGCTGAGTGAAGGAAGGCGCATACATTGGTATGTAACTGACTGAACGAAGACTGCAACGCTGCATGACGACTTCAGACGCCGATTAAACAGTTGGTTTGGGGTTATATAGTCAAGCAACTAAGCGCATACGGTGGATGCCTTGGCAGTCAGAGGCGATGAAAGACGTGGAAGCCTGCGATAAGGCTCGGGGAGCTGGCAAACAAGCTGTG
>NZ_RHGZ01000064.1:0-727 GCF_003789045.1 Marinobacter sp. R17
GTGGTTCAAGTCCACCCAGACCCACCAGAATTGCGCAGCTCATCGTTGTGTTCGGACTTGCATAGCAGGCTATGCGGCGTCCAAACACGCCTCGATCTGCCCAATTCCTGGCAGCTTTACTGGGGCTGTAGCTCAGCTGGGAGAGCGCCTGCCTTGCACGCAGGAGGTCAGCGGTTCGATCCCGCTCAGCTCCACCAATTCAAGCTGTATGGTGGATGAGTTGATAGGATGGCAGCGCCTGCCTTGCACGCAGGAGGTCGGTCCGGGGTCGCGAACGACTTCGATCCTGCCTGGCTCCACCAACTATACGGATACCTGACTACGGTCAGTGTGCAGAAACAAGTGTTTCGGATTGATGAACGATCAACTTCGAAGCCCTTCTTTCTGATCACTGGGTCAGACATGCTCTTTAACAATGCGGACAAGATTGCAAAGCGGATGATTCGTTTCTTTATCTCCGAAACGAAGAATCCAATGATAGCGATTTCAAGCGTTATCCGGTGTTAATCGTTGGGTTGCTTAATCTTGGATCAAGCGTCAGCAGGACAAAAGGTTGCTGACACTGTGGAACCAACCTGGAGGCTTCGGCCGACAGAGCGGTTAAACAGTTGGTTTGGGGTTATATAGTCAAGCAACTAAGCGCATACGGTGGATGCCTTGGCAGTCAGAGGCGATGAAAGACGTGGAAGCCTGCGATAAGGCTCGGGGAGCTGGCAAACAAGCTGTG
>NZ_RHGZ01000007.1:0-175883 GCF_003789045.1 Marinobacter sp. R17
CGGTTCGGAACCACCTGATCCCATCCCGAACTCAGTAGTGAAACGAACCAGCGCCGATGGTAGTGTGGCATCTGCCCATGCGAGAGTAGGTCATCGTCAGGCTCCTAAATCCGAAACCCCAGCACGGCAACGTGTTGGGGTTTTTTATTGGCCATACAAAAGTGACCTGCGGCGCCGGCCTGAGGGCGGCCACTACCGGCCCCCTTACCAGGCCCCGCCGGGGTCTCGCACCTGCCGAACCAAAAACCGCCCCGGCTAGCAACGAATCTCGAAAGCACTCAACATCCGCCAGTCATCCCTCATCCAGCTCCCGAAAACCATTGTCAGACAATCCCCTGAAATTCCCATTCTATGACGCCGCGCACAGTGGCTCCTTCTAATTCCCACTACCATTGCTCAAGAACTAGTCAAAAAATAATAAGACGATTCAGAGACACTCATGCTTATCACACGATTTTTCCGGCGCCTGACAATAACAAGACGCCGAGGGATGAGATGTCAGTATGTACAAGCAGATCTGGGCCGTGCCGCTCCTTTTAATGAGTGCGGTTACGGTACATGCGGAGTTGAAGCCGATTAGCGATGAAGCCATGTCCGAGGTCACCGGTCAGGCCTTTATCTCTGTTGACCGGCAACAAAACCCGTCAGTCGACAACGACACGTCCTATACGCGAGTCAATCTTGGTATGGATATCGAAATCCAGACCAATGCCGATACGTTCGAGCTGGGGCGATACGAACGAGCAGGAGAAGTAGAAGGATCGTCAGACGTCCTGATCAATAATTTCTCGCTCGGCTACATCTATGATTCCTCCTACTACGAGCGGAACCCGGATGCCGCACGTGAGCTCAAGGATGATGGTAGTGCTTACCAGGATGGTGAAATCGTGCCTTTCAAGATTTCCAATCCCTACCTTGAGTTTGCCTACGATGAATCCAGCGAAGAGATCGTCGGCTTTCGGTTTGGTTTTGGTAAGTCACAGGGCATCTTGTCTGGCGCTATCCAGCAGCTGACCGGCAATATCAATATCGACATTCTGGATCGTGGCGAGGGTCTGAGTGCGGCCGACTCCAACGGCAACCTGTTTGATCAGATGGTGGGTTTCCTGACACCGGTCCTGGCGGGCAGCAGCCCTCTGAAGACAAAAGCCAAGCTGGTTCAGGGTGACCCGGATCGAGACAATTACGGTGCCCTGGATCCGATACGGTCTGAATACATCGGCGTCCCGAACGGGGAAAAGTTTGTCCTCGAGGACGTGAACTATCTGGTTGCCGGACTGATCGACATTATTTCGCCCACGCTGAGCTCCGAACTGTATACCGAGAACTGTTCGTTGTTTGGAGGGTGTGACGTGGTGGTGGTTGCCCAGCAATGTGAGGTGCTCGGCATCCAGGCCTGCTTCGATCTGGGAATCTACAACAGTATGCCGGTCGGCGAGATTGAGGAGGTCAACGGCGAGCGGACCATCACCGGTCCTTCCGATGGTGCCTTTATCTCGTTCCAGACTAAAGATCTCGAATATCTGGCGGATGTGGCCAAATCGGATCCTTCGCCGGAGGACTTTATCAAGGCGACGGCGGGCGCTTTTTTCAATATCCCGAATGGTGCCGTCACCGTAAACCTGGAAGAGGCGTTGTCGGGGATTGAAGGTCAGCGCCGGGAATACATAGACCGGGGTGTCGGGTTGTTCTAGTCCACCCGGCCATGGAGAGAATCGCTTGAACCGTAAATGGCTGATGACAAAACTCGCTGCACTGCTGGCTGTCTCGATGCCGGGGCTGGCCTGTGCAGAAATGCAGAGCCTGTCTGAAAGCGAGCTGTCCAAAGTGAACGGCGCCGGCATAGGTCTGGTTCTGGAAGATTTCAAGTTTGCTCATGGCACTGACGTCGAAAATGGTCAGATATTTCGTATCGGTGGCATCAAGAATTCCCAGGGCGAGGATGTGGAGATCGTCGTCAACAAGCTTTACATTTCCGGCGCTGGCAGCAACTACGGCGAGACCCTGACGCCGGTCAATCTGGGACGTCTGGTCAATCCTTATTCCATCGATGTGGTCGACGGCAACGATATCGGCGTGCAGGACAAGGCCGTTCTACAATTCGCCGCGCCGCATATGGTGGACGCCTCCCAGGGGTATGACTGCATGAGCGCGTCGGCAACGGCCGGGTCAGGGACTTGTGCCAGCCGCCCGGCGAGCGCGGACCTGCCGCAGGGCGAGCGCCCGGACATTGGCCTTCAGCTCAACCTCACCGTGGGCGACCAGGACACCGCCAATATCAATATTCACGCGCAAAGTGCGGTCATCGACGGCAGCTACATCCGCCTGTGGGGTGACAACGAGCGCAAGCAAATGGTGGGGCAGTTCAAGCTCAACTTCTACACACCGGAACTGTCGATCAACGCCTGCGATCAGGAGACGGCGGTGTGTGGCTCCCGCATCGTGATGCAGAACTTCGCCCTGGAGCTGGCGTTGGGCAATTCCCTTCAGCCCGTGTATTTCGACGTGGATGGCACCGGCAATTTCGTGTTGGAAGTGGCGGCTATCCAGCAGCCCGGTGCTGGCACCATTGGCAACGACGGTCTGCGGGACAGCAGTGATGCCGCGACCTGGGATTTCTACGAGGACTACTATACGAACCCGGATTACCGGAGCAACCTCACCATCGGCAATCTGTCGGTGGGGGACCGTGACTTCGGGTCTGGCCGCATCGAGGGGATGCTGATCCAGCACCTCAGGATTGAGACCAAGGACCTGGCCCAATGAGTATGTATCGAATGAACCGTCAGTCGCGTATGGCCTCATTGGCCCTGATGGGAGTGCTGATCAGTCTGGTTTCTCCGGCGCGTGCGGATCTGAATCGGCTCGATGACAGCACGTTGTCCGATATCTCCGGGCAGGGCGGGATCTACCTGTCTGGCGACATCAGCATTAATGAAGACGGTGGCCCGATCCAGAATACCTATTTTGGAAGCTGCTCAGACGCGAGTAAGCGTTGCGGCGCTCGACTGGCCTATCAGCTGAAAGAGGGCGGCGGCTGGATGGTCCTGGATGACATCCGCGGCAAGTTTTCATTCGAAGGCCTGACGCTGCGGGTGCGCAAGATCGACTCCGGCTTTGGCGGTGATGGCGCGCTGTTCAATCGGGATGTGTTGGAAATCGGTCTGCCCAATATCGTTCGCTATGATTCCGTGACCTTCAAGCTGGCGACCAGCAGTACGGCGCGCCCAACAGACCCGGGCTTTCAGCAGACCGACATCTTTTCAGTTGAGATGCAGGGGGACGTGGTCCTGGAAGGAAACCTGCTCGTCTTCCCCACTGGTAATCCGTGATGAGGGCCGTTATGACATCGTCCTCCAGCTTCTTGGTCAAAGGGCCGCTACTCGCCCTGCTGGTGCCGTTGAGCCCCTTGGTCCAGGCTGATCTGCAAAGCCTGGATGATTCCGACATGGCCGGAATCAGCGGGCAGTCAGGGATCACCATGGAGCTGGATCTGGCGGCCACCGCAAACAGCATTTCCTATTTCGATGACGGTAGCGGTATCCACCTGGACGGTTTCCGTATCGGTGCGGCCTCCGACCCCAATGCCCGGGCGCATCAGATCTACAAGATCGATATCCTTGCCGACGCCAGCCTGAACCTGGACTTTCTGGTCCAGGACCGTCGCATCGAATTCACGGATGTCCATCTGGACGACAACCCTTCCGCCAGTATGGGAGGCGTCTTCTTTGATCATGATCTTGATGGCAATCTGAGATTATCACCGGGCGGTGCACTCAGTAGCGCAGGCTATACCTATGATGTGAACTACCAGATGACCAACGGTCGTTTGGGTTATCGGACCAACGGCAATGAAGTGTTTCTCGACGGCATCAGCATGGACGTGAGCGCGCCGGGCATGACGCTGGATGTCGATAGATCAACGCTGGTGCTTGCTTCACCCTCGGTGACCGGTTCATACCGCGTCGATGCCATCCGCTACAGTAATAATTCTCTCAATCATGGTGTCAGCCGCGACGTCACCAGTGGTGAGCTCCTGCCCAGCTATGGTTCCCTCAGTGGCGACTTTGATCTGTCCAGCGAGACCCGTATAACGGCCGGCGGCCGATTTGGTGATGAAGGGATCCGGATTGACGGCAGCACGACTATCAACAGTGCCAACTTTATCTACAGTGACGATGGCAATTCGATCGCACTGCTGGGCATGACCGGCGCCAGCACCATTAATAACTTGCGCCTCGATGTCGCCCCGGATTGGCAGGGACGGCAATCCCTCGCGCTGACCGTCGACAGCATCAGCGGCAATCTGGATATCCAGCAGGTTCAGTTGGGTGGTAACGGTAAGAACCTGGGGCAGATCAACCTGGATTACCTGTTCGCAGACCAGACTATTAATGGCCAGGCTTACACTAACGCGGTGTATCTGCAGGGTGGAGGCAATGCCGACGCCGGCAACCAGGGGCTGAGACTGGCGGCGCAATGGAGTCTGGCCAACGCCAACATGGCGTACACCGAAGATGGCAACCGCGTGGTTTTCAGTGGGCTCCAGTCCTGGGGGCAGGGTGACCTCACCGTCGACGTGACCCGCAACGAGGTGCGGAACGGAACCCAGTTCTACGATGGTCTGCGGATTGGTTTTGAAAGCGTCAAGGGCGGTTATCGGATCAACGGCCTACGGGTTGGCGACGACGATGCGCCGCTGCAGGGGGGGACTGAACTGCTGCTCGCCCTGGGCGTGTTCCCGTCCTACGATTTCGAGATTGATGGCCAGATCACGCTGGGCGCCGGCGGGGCTTCGGGTGAAGGGCTGACCATTAACTCGGACATCCAGATCACCAACGGTCGTGCCGCGCTGGTCGCGGCCCCCTATGACGAAGGCAGCGGCGAAGTGTCTCAGAAGGGATTGTGGGCCACCGAACTGAACTACGACAGCCATGTGCGTGACATGACAGTGGATGTCACTGATGACGGTTTGGCCATCATCAAGGGCGAAGCCTGGGGCACCATGGACATCGGCAATCTGCGGGTTGGGGATAAGACCGACGGTGGCAGCTTTGGGCGCTTTGTGGTCCAGAATTACGAGAAAGGCAGCAGCATGACCATCAGCCCGGGCGGTGCTGGTAATGTCTGTGTGGGTGGCTCCGGAGCCGATGCCAGCAGCTGCGCGGCGTCGGGAGGAATGTGGGAGATGCGCGGTGATGAAGGCGTCACTGTCGGCCTGAAGCAGGTTTTCGCCCGCGCCGTGAGCGACACCAAGCGCAACGCGTTTATCTGGGAGACCCGCCGTCATCAGGGTGCCGATGGTCCTGAAAATGGAACCGGGACCCAACTGGTGCTCAATGATATCTACACCAGCGACGGCGAAGACCTGGATGGTGACGGTGTTGAAGATAACACCTTTGGCATTCAAACGGACCTGTCCGTGGATATCTATCGCACCAAGGTGGTTAAAAAGGGCGATGGTTCCGATGCGAATGGCGTGGTCGGCAATCGGGGTGACGAGAAAATCATGGATGATTCAACGGCAGCCGGCTATCGCTATGTTGCTTCGCCAACGGAGACGGAAAAGGCCGATCGCCCGCTCGGTTTTGCGGTACAGGCCCATTCCCGCTTCAAGGAACTCTCCGTCAACAATATCGACCTTGTACATCCCACCGGCGGTGCGGCAACCGCCATTTACGGTGTCAAACTGCAGAATATGGACATCAAGGCCAACCTCACCGCAACGCCCATCCAGTAAACTGGCGGGTGACGTTCGGTCGCCCGTTTTGTCTTTTTCGCCCAGCTGTTGTTTAATCCGGGCCATACCCAGTCTCCCGGCACGCGAGTTGTACTCCCATGAGAAAAGAGAAAGCACTGTTGTCGATCCTCTCTGACGGGGAGTGGCATTCAGGCGAGGATCTGGCCCAGACCCTGGGAGTCAGTCGGACGGCCGTCTGGAAGCAGCTCAATCGGCTGATGGACGACGGTGTCTCCGTTGAGCGGCTGCGTGGCAAGGGATACCGATTGACCGATACCATCGACCTGCTGGACGGTGACGTGATTGCCAGCCGTTTGGCGACAACCGTCCGGGACACCCTTCATCTCGACGTGTTTGATACGATCGATTCCACCAATGCTTACCTGATGCAGGGGCAGGAGCGGCCTGATAAAACGGTTCGTGCCTGTGTGGCCGACCGCCAGGAGCAGGGACGGGGGCGCCGCGGCCGGGCCTGGTCGAGTCCGCCGGGAGAGAACGTCTATTTGAGCCTGGCGTTGCGGCTGCAGGGTGGCTTTGCCGCGCTGGAAGGCTTGAGTCTGGTGGTCGGGGTTGCGGTCGTGCGAGCGCTGGACAAGTTAGGGCTGGGCCGGGCTCGCCTGAAGTGGCCGAACGACGTCCTGGTCGATGCCCGCAAACTGGCCGGTATCCTGATTGAGCTCCAGGGTGAGCTGGAAGGCGCCGCCCGGGTCATTATCGGTATTGGCATCAACGTCCATATGAGCGACAGCGAGCGGGTGGTGGATCAGCCCTGGATTTCCCTGGATCGTGCTGAACCCCGGGTAGCCTGGGTTCGCAACGAGGTGATTGCCGAGGTGATTAACGAAACCCTTTCCGTGCTTGATGTATTTGAACGGAATGGCTTTGATGCGTTACGGGATCAGTGGCAGTCGCTGGATGCGCTTTATGGGCAGGCGCTGCGGACAGAGCCGGATGGCGATGAAGGTATCGGCGCAGGTATCGATCACACCGGCGCCTATCGACTGGCTACCGGCGACGGCGAGAAGACACTGCGCGCCGGCGAAATCAGTATACGGCGCCAGGTATGACTCATCTGTTGATCGATGCCGGTAACACTCGACTCAAATGGCGAGCCACGCAGTCCGGCAGCGCTGCTGTCGAGGGCGTCGGCACGCTCGGGGATCGGGATCTCTTCACGGGGATCGGTCCCGGCGCGGTCGAGCGGGTTTCGGTATCGACCGTCATCTCGGAAAGTGCCCGCCAGACGCTTCAACAAGAGTTGCTGGCGCGATTTGGTGTGGCTCCGGATTTCTATTGGACTCATGCGGAGCAGTGCGGGGTGCGTTGTGCCTATGAGCGCCCGCAAACCATGGGTGCTGATCGCTGGCATGCGTTGATCGGTGCCTGGGCGCACTCGCGCAAGCCCTTGCTGGTCGTCGACGCGGGTAGTGCGCTGACGCTTGATCTGCTCGATGCCCATGGGTATCACCTCGGGGGCTATATTCTCCCGGGTCACCGGCTAATGCGGGAATCCCTCGAAGACAAAACCGCAAGGGTGTTTTTCGGCCAGTCTCTCTCCCTCGACACCGCCCCGGGGCAGAGTACGGATGCCTGCGTTCGCAACGGCTTAAGCTGGCTCTGGTCGTCAGTCATCGACCGGATTGAGGCTATGCGGGGCCCCTATCGCTTCGAAGACACCTTCGTCACGGGAGGCGACGGTGAGGATTTGATCCGGTTGGGGCTGAAGGGCCAGTGGCGGCCGTCCCTCGTGCTGGATGGACTCGAGATCGTGGCCGATTCCGAGGCCTCCGTATGAAGTGGGCGGTAACGTTGTTGGTCGTGCTCAATATAGTGCTGGGTATTGCGGCCATCAATTGGTCGCCGCCGGGCAAGCAGGCTCCGGCGGGTGGCGAGGGGCGACTTCCGCGGGTGGCAGACCTCAAGTTAAATGTTGCCCCGAAACCCCGCGAGTCTGAGCCTGCCTCTTCGGCGTCCCCGGAACGCCCCCTGGCCAACGAGCATAATGACCCGGCGCCGCCGCGCGGTTCCCAGAAACGGATCTGTGGCCGGATGACGGGATTCCAGTCGCGGGCGGCGGCTGAGCATCTCCTGCGATCCATCGGCGTCACGTTGCAAACGGTCGCTATCGAGAAAGTCGAAGACGAGCGTCCTCCTTATCACTGGGTCCTGATTCCGCCTTTCCCCTCACGCGAAGGCGCCCTGAAGCGGCTTGAAGAGTTGCAGCGTGCAGGTGTCGACAGCTTCCTGGTGACGGAAGGGGCCTACCGCAACGCCATCTCCCTCGGCCTGTTTGAGTCGCAAAAGCTTGCCGAGGACCTAAATGCTCGTTTCCAATCAAGAAATATTGAAACCGTACTGGTCAACACCGACCGGAATCAGATAAGCTACGCCCTCGTTTTTGCGGTCGCCTCAAAGGCTGATTTTGATCGGTTTTTGAACGACGCAAAGCGGGTGCCCGGTGATTTGCCGTCGGTTGAAAAAGCTGCCTGTGAAGGTGTTGCATCACCCGATAAAAATCCGTAGTATACCGGCCTCGCTGATGAGGCGAATGTGGGCTGGCGTAGCTCAGTTGGTAGAGCAGCTGACTTGTAATCAGCAGGTCGGGGGTTCGATTCCGTCCGCCAGCTCCACTTTTAAGTTTTCAGTCTGTGCGGGCAAGCACAGATCTGGAGGGGTTCCCGAGTGGCCAAAGGGATCAGACTGTAAATCTGACGCGAAAGCTTCGCAGGTTCGAATCCTGCCCCCTCCACCACTTAATTGCTCGCGGGCATCGTATAGTGGCTATTACCTCAGCCTTCCAAGCTGATGACGCGGGTTCGATTCCCGCTGCCCGCTCCAGATTTGGCAAGTTAAGTTGTGTGCTCATGTAGCTCAGTCGGTAGAGCACATCCTTGGTAAGGATGAGGTCACCGGTTCAATTCCGGTCATGAGCTCCATTATTTGTCCGGTCAACGTTGCTAGCGAAGAGTTGATTAGGGAGATTGGTCGAATGTCTAAAGAAAAATTTGAGCGTAATAAACCGCACGTGAACGTGGGCACGATTGGCCACGTTGACCATGGTAAAACCACGCTGACAGCCGCCCTGACTCGTGTGTGTCACGAGGTTTGGGGTACGGGTACTGCAAGTGCTTTCGACCAGATCGATAACGCACCGGAAGAGAAGGCGCGTGGTATCACCATCGCGACGTCTCACGTTGAGTACGATTCCCCGACGCGTCACTACGCACACGTTGACTGCCCGGGCCACGCCGACTACGTGAAGAACATGATCACGGGTGCGGCGCAGATGGACGGCGCGATCCTGGTTTGCTCCGCAGCTGACGGCCCGATGCCGCAGACGCGTGAGCACATCCTGCTGTCCCGCCAGGTCGGCGTTCCGTTCATCGTTGTGTTCCTGAACAAAGCGGACATGGTCGATGACGAAGAGCTGCTGGAACTGGTTGAGATGGAAGTGCGTGACCTGCTGAGCCAGTACGACTTCCCGGGCGACGACACGCCGATCATCACCGGTTCTGCACTGATGGCGCTGGAAGGCAAGGATGACAACGAAATGGGTACAACCGCTGTCAAGAAGCTGGTTGAAGCCCTGGACGAGTACATCCCTGAGCCGGAGCGTGCGATCGATCAGCCGTTCCTGATGCCGATCGAGGACGTCTTCTCCATCTCCGGTCGTGGTACCGTTGTGACCGGTCGTGTTGAGCGTGGCATCATCAAGGTGGGTGACGAAGTGGAAATCGTGGGCATTCGCGACACCACCAAGACCACCTGTACCGGTGTTGAGATGTTCCGTAAGCTGCTGGACGAAGGTCGCGCGGGTGAGAATGTGGGTGTTCTGCTGCGTGGTACCAAGCGTGACGACGTTGAGCGTGGTCAGGTCCTGGCGGTGCCGGGTTCCATTACCCCGCACACCAAGTTCGAGTCCGAAGTTTACGTGCTGAGCAAGGAAGAAGGTGGTCGTCATACGCCGTTCTTCAAGGGCTACCGTCCGCAGTTCTACTTCCGTACCACCGACGTAACGGGTGCGTGTGAGCTGCCGGAAGGTGTCGAGATGGTTATGCCGGGTGACAACGTCAAGCTGGTTGCCACTCTGATTGCCCCGATCGCCATGGAAGAAGGTCTGCGCTTCGCGATTCGCGAAGGTGGCCGTACCGTTGGCGCGGGTGTTGTAGCCAAGATTATTGAATAAGCACCAGGCAAGTTTCGGTGCAGGCCAGTAGCTCAATTGGCAGAGCAGCGGTCTCCAAAACCGCAGGTTGGGGGTTCGATTCCCTCCTGGCCTGCCATTTTCAATCCTTGGGATACAAAAGCTGATTCCTATGGAGTCTAAAGCACAGCAAGCAACTAGCCGCTTCGATGTACTGAAGTGGCTGGTTGTTTTTGCCTTAATTGCCGCCGGTGTTGTTGGCAACCTGTATTTTGGAGCGGAGTCGCTCCTGTATCGCGTTCTGGGTCTTGTGGCCTTGGCGCTGGTTGCTGCCTTCGTTGCGCTGCAGACTGAGCGTGGTCGTCGCTTTGCGATGCTTCTGAAAGAAGCGCGCGTCGAGATCCGTAAGGTCGTATGGCCGACACGCCCCGAGCTGGTGCAGACCACGTTTATCGTGGTGGCGTTTGTTCTGGTGGTCGCGCTCCTTTTGTGGATTATGGACTCGTTGATCAGTTGGCTGGTCTCCGGGGTAATTGGGTAACAGGAGAGAGGCAATGGCTAAGCGCTGGTACGTCGTGCACGCTTACTCAGGCTTTGAGAAGCACGTAATGCGCACTCTCCTTGAGCGTGTTGCCCTGAATGGCCTGGAAGAGAAATTTGGTGAGATCCTGGTTCCGACCGAGGAAGTGGTCGAAATGCGGGATGGCAAGAAACGCAAGAGTGAGCGTAAGTTTTACCCGGGCTACGTACTTGTCCAGATGGAAATGGATGATGAGACGTGGCATATGGTGAAAAATACGCCTCGCGTTCTTGGCTTTATCGGTGGCACCAAGGATAAACCCGCGCCAATTACCGAAAAAGAGGCCGAGGCGATCTTGCGGCGCGTCGAGAGTGGCGTCGATAAGCCGAAGCCGAAGACGCTGTTTGAGCCGGGCGAGATTGTGCGCGTCATTGAAGGGCCGTTTGCCGACTTCAATGGTGTTGTTGAAGAGGTTGACTACGACAAGAGTCGTGTTAAAGTCGCCGTCCTTATTTTTGGTCGCTCGACGCCGGTCGAGTTGGAGTTTGGTCAGGTCGAAAAAGACTAACTCGCAGAATTTAGCGGAAAGCTCGCGCACAACAGTGACGCGGGCTTTTTGTGTCTGAGAAAGGGGAGCCGAAAGGCGTTTGGACCCATTAGGAGTAAATCATGGCAAAGAAGATTGAAGCGTATATCAAGCTTCAGGTTGCTGCCGGTCAGGCCAACCCGAGTCCCCCCGTCGGCCCCGCGCTGGGTCAGCACGGTGTCAATATCATGGAGTTCTGTAAGGCGTTCAACGCACAGACCCAAGGTATCGAGCCGGGCCTGCCGACGCCGGTTGTTATTACTGTATACAGTGATCGCAGCTTTACCTTTATCACCAAGACTCCGCCGGCTTCTGTTCTGCTGAAGAAGGCTGCTGGTCTGAAGAGTGGCTCCGCTCGTCCGAACACCGACAAAGTCGGTACCGTGACCCGTGAGCAGCTCGAGGAAATTGCAAAGACCAAGGAGCCGGATCTGACGGCTGCCGACATGGACGCTGCGGTCCGCACCATTGCGGGTACTGCGCGTAGCATGGGTCTGAACGTGGAGGGCCTGTGATATGGCGAAGCTGAGCAAACGTCAAAAGCTGATTCGTGAAAAGGTCGAGTCCACGCGCGCTTATTCCGTGGATGACGCTGTATCCCTGCTGGTTGAGCTGGGCGGTTCCGTCAAGTTCAAGGAATCGATCGACGTGTCCATCAACCTGGGCGTTGATGCACGTAAATCCGACCAGGTGGTTCGTAGCTCGACGGTTCTACCGCACGGCACCGGCAAGTCGGTTCGTGTCGCTGTGTTCACCCAGGGTGCCAATGCCGAGAAGGCAACCGCGGCGGGTGCCGACATCGTGGGCATGGACGATCTGGCGGAAGAGGTCAAAAAAGGCAACATGGATTTCGACGTTGTCATCGCAACGCCGGACGCCATGCGCGTCGTCGGTCAGCTGGGTCAGATCCTGGGGCCGCGCGGCCTGATGCCGAACCCGAAAGTAGGCACCGTAACGCCTGACGTTGAGACTGCGGTCAAAAACGCCAAGGCCGGTCAGGTGCGCTACCGTACTGACAAGAACGGCATTATCCACGCTCCGCTGGGTAATGTTGAGTTCTCTGCTGCATCCATCAAGGAAAACCTTGAGGCGCTGCTGGCAGATCTGAAAAAGGCCAAGCCTTCATCGGCGAAGGGCGTGTACCTGAAGAAGGTCACACTGTCCTCCACCATGGGGCCGGGCCTGACTATCGATCAGAGCGCTCTGAATATCTGATCGGTAGACACTTTGTAGTCTAGGCGGAAGCCAAGGCTGTCAAAGACCGCAGGCCCCCGACCGCCGCGAGGTGGAAAGGGTTAAAGCAACGCCTGCGCAGACGGTGTGAAGACGTTCTCTGAACCCAAACACCGTATGGCGCCCTGAATGGCACCGGATTGAGAAGGCCTTTCTTCAACGTTCGGTGTCTCTAGGGGCTGAGATGGGTTTGCTGGCGTTTGCCAGCGAAATCAAGGAGAAAACCAGTGGCAATTCGACTCGAAGACAAGAAGGCGATCGTCGCTGAAGTCAACGAGACTGCCGGTGGTGCTCTGTCTGTGGTCCTGGCTGACTACCGTGGTATCACCTCTGGTGATATGACGGCCCTGCGTGCCAAGGCTCGTGCCGAGCAGGTTCGCCTGAAGGTTGTTCGTAACAACCTGGCGAAGCGTGCGATTGAAGGTACCGAGTTCGAGTGCATCCGGGAAGCTCTGGTTGGTCCGACCATTCTGGCATTCTCCATGGAAGATCCGGGTGCGGCCGCGCGGCTGCTGAAGGATTTTGCCAAAGAGAAAGAGGTGTTCGAGATTAAAGGTTTGGCCGTCGGCGGTGAGCTGATGGGCGCAGACCAGATCGATCGCCTGGCCAAGCTGCCGACGCGTCACGAAGCGCTGTCCATGCTGGCCGCCGTTACTCAGGCACCGATCACCAAACTGGCACGGACCCTCAACGAATTCCCGTCGAAGGTTACCCGTGCTGTTGCGGCAGTTCGCGACCAGAAGCAAGACGCTGCTTGATTCTGTTGAATACGATTTTTTTAACATTGGGAGAAAGTCATGGCTCTGTCTAACGAAGACATTTTGAATGCAATCGCCGAAATGAGCGTAATGGATGTTGTTGCGCTGGTTGAAGCGATGGAAGAGAAGTTCGGCGTTTCTGCCGCTGCTGCTGTTGCCGCTGCGCCGGCTGCTGCTGGTGGCGAAGCTGCCGCTGCTGAAGAGCAGACTGAATTTGACGTTGTTCTGACCGGTGCCGGTGAGAAGAAAGTTAACGTCATCAAGGCCGTTCGTGAACTGACAGGCCTGGGCCTGAAAGAAGCGAAAGAAATGGTCGACAGTGCTCCGTCCACCGTTAAGGAAGCTGCTTCCAAGGACGACGCTGAAGAAGCCAAGAAGAAGCTTGAGGAAGCAGGCGCTTCAGTTGAGCTCAAGTAAGGGCTGGCTGTTGACCGCATACGTGCCTTAGGCATGAAAATGGCTGGTGGCAAGAGCCACCGGCCTTTTTCTGTTGTATATGCTATAACCTACAGCCCGAGTCTTGTTCAAGACGGCGCAGTTAGCCGAGCAATTCGGCCCCGAAGCAGGTAAATGGTTGCTTCTTGATACCAGGTATCAGGTCTAAAGCTGGGGAATGCAGATGACTTACTCCTACACTGAGAAAAAGCGGATCCGCAAAGATTTTAGTAAATTGCCTTCCGTGATGGATGTCCCCTATTTGCTGTCTATTCAGCTCGATTCTTACAGGGACTTCCTTCAAATGGAAGCGGCTTCGGATGCGCGCCAGGAAACTGGTTTGCACGCCGCCTTCAAATCCGTATTCCCGATTGTCAGTTACTCGGGCAACGCGGCGCTCGAATACGTGAGCTACCGCATTGGCGAGCCGGTATTTGATGTCAAGGAATGTCAGCTGCGGGGCGTGACCTATGCTGCACCGCTGCGGGTGAAGGTTCGTCTTATTATTTACGACAAAGAGTCGTCCAATAAGGCGATCAAGGACATCAAGGAACAGGAAGTCTACATGGGCGAAATGCCCCTGATGACGGAGAACGGTACCTTTGTTGTTAACGGTACCGAGCGGGTAATCGTATCCCAGCTGCACCGTTCACCGGGTGTCTTCTTCGATCACGACAAGGGTAAGACCCATTCTTCCGGTAAGCTGTTGTACTCAGCCCGGGTGATTCCTTACCGTGGTTCCTGGCTGGACTTCGAGTTCGATCCCAAAGACAGCGTCTTTGTCCGTATCGACCGTCGTCGTAAACTGCCGGCCACGATTCTGTTGCGTGCCCTGAATTTCACCTCCGAGCAGATGCTGGAAATGTTCTTCGACACCAGCAAGTTCCGTCTGGGTGAAGAGTTCTGCATGCTGGAGCTGGTGCCGAGCCGCCTGCGTGGCGATATCGCGACGTTCGACATCAAGGATCCGGACGGCACGGTCATCGTCGAGGAAGGCCGCCGTGTCACCGCACGTCATATCCGTCAGCTGGAAAAGGCGGGTATCAGCGAGCTGGAAGTTCCGACTGAATATCTTTACGGCCGCGTCACCGCCCGTGACATGGTTGATGAATCCACCGGTGAGCTGATTCTGGAGTGTAACTCCGAGCTGACCGAGGAATCCGTAGAGAAGCTGCTCAAGGCCGGCATCAAGGAACTTGAGACGCTCTACACCAATGATCTGGACTGCGGTCCGTTCATGTCCGACACCCTGCGCAACGATCCGACCCGCAACCCGCTGGAAGCGCTGGTCGAGATCTATCGCATGATGCGCCCGGGTGAGCCGCCCACCAAAGAGTCGGCTGAAAACCTGTTCAACAACCTCTTCTTCTCGGAAGAGCGTTATGACCTGTCTGCGGTCGGCCGCATGAAGCTGAACCGTCGTCTGGGTCGCGAAGAATCCACGGGTCCGGGAACCCTGACGAACGACGACATCATCGACGTTCTGAAGACCCTGATTGCCATTCGTAACGGCCAGGGCAATGTCGATGACATCGATAACCTGGGGAACCGTCGTATCCGTTCCGTCGGTGAGATGGCCGAGAACCAGTTCCGTGTGGGGCTGGTCCGGGTCGAGCGCGCGGTACGCGAGCGTCTGAGCCTGGCTGAAAGCGAAGGCCTGATGCCGCAGGATCTGATTAACGCCAAGCCGGTCGCGGCTGCCGTTAAGGAGTTCTTCGGTTCCAGTCAGCTTTCCCAGTTCATGGACCAGAACAACCCGCTGTCCGAAGTCACGCACAAGCGTCGTGTTTCGGCTTTGGGGCCTGGTGGTCTGACCCGTGAACGTGCCGGCTTCGAAGTGCGGGACGTGCACCCGACCCACTACGGTCGTGTCTGCCCGATCGAAACTCCGGAAGGCCCGAACATCGGTCTGATCAACTCGCTGGCCACCTACGCCCGCACCAACTCCTACGGTTTCCTGGAGTCTCCGTACCGGAAGGTGGTCGATGGCGTGGTCACGGACGAGATCCAGTATCTGTCCGCGATCGAGGAGAGCAACTACGTTATCGCTCAGGCCAGTGCGGCAACCGATGAGAACGGCAAGCTGGTCGACGAGCTCGTGACCGTGCGCCACCAGAACGAATTCACTGTGACGCCGCCGGAAAATGTCCGCTTTATGGATGTGTCTCCGCGCCAGGTTGTGTCCGTGGCGGCATCGCTGATCCCGTTCCTGGAGCACGATGACGCGAACCGGGCCCTGATGGGGGCGAACATGCAGCGTCAGGCGGTGCCGACCCTGCGTGCGGACAAGCCGCTGGTGGGTACCGGTATCGAGCGCATCGTGGCGCAGGATTCCGGTGTCTGCGTAACCGCGCGTCGCGGTGGCCTGGTCGAAAGCGTCGATGCGGCCCGTATCGTTATCCGGGTCAACGACGACGAGACCGAAGCCGGTGATGCCGGTGTGGACATCTACAACCTGACCAAATACACGCGCTCCAACCAGAACACGTGTATCAACCAGCGCTCCATCGTCAAGCAGGGCGAAATGATTGCCCGCGGCGATGTCCTGGCCGACGGTCCGTCCGTCGATCTGGGTGAGCTGGCTCTGGGTCAGAACATGCGTATCGCGTTCATGCCCTGGAACGGCTACAACTTCGAGGACTCCATCCTGGTGTCCGAGAAAGTTGTTCAGGACGATCGCTTCACCACGATCCACATCCAGGAACTGACCTGTGTGGCCCGTGACACGAAGCTGGGCAGCGAGGAAATCACTGCGGATATCCCGAACGTCGGCGAGAGCGCTCTGTCCAAGCTGGACGAGTCCGGTATCGTCTACATCGGTGCTGAGGTGGGTGCCGGCGATATCCTGGTGGGCAAGGTGACGCCGAAAGGCGAAACCCAGCTGACACCAGAGGAAAAGCTGCTGCGTGCCATCTTCGGTGAGAAGGCGTCTGACGTGAAAGACACGTCCTCACGCGTGCCGACCGGCACACGCGGGACGGTCATTGACGTGCAGGTCTTCACACGCGACGGTATCGAGAAAGACCAGCGTGCCCTGTCCATCGAGAAAGATCAGCTGGACCAGTTCCGCAAGGATCTGAAAGACGAGTACCGCATTGTTGAAGGCGCAACCTACGAGCGTCTGACCAATGCACTCAAGGATCAGGAAGTAATCAGCGGTCCGGGTCTGAAGAAGGGTGCCAAGCTGGATCAGGCATTCCTGGCCGAGCTGCCGAAGGACGACTGGTTCAAGCTGCGCATGAAGGACGAGGCTCTGAACGAGCTGCTCGAGAAATCCGAGCAGGGTCTGGAAGATCGTCGCAAGGTGCACGAAGAGCGTTTTGAAGACAAGAAGCGCAAGCTGCAGCAGGGCGATGATCTGGCGCCGGGCGTTCTGAAGATCGTCAAGGTGTACCTGGCGATCAAGCGCCGGATTCAGCCGGGTGACAAGATGGCCGGCCGTCACGGTAACAAAGGTGTTATCTCCGCCGTTATGCCGGTGGAAGACATGCCGTATGACGAGCAGGGCAATCCGGTCGATGTGGTTCTGAACCCGCTGGGTGTTCCGTCGCGGATGAACGTCGGTCAGGTCCTGGAGACGCACCTGGGTGCGGCCGCCAAAGGGCTGGGCCACAAGATCAACGCCATGATCGAGCAGCAGAAGAAAGTGGCTGAGATTCGCGAACTGCTGGACGCGATCTACAACCACAGCGACAAGACCTTTGCGGTCCCGCTCGATTCTCTGTCTGACGACGAGATCATGGAGTTGGCGCGTAACCTGCGCGAAGGGGTTCCGATGGCGACTGCCGTCTTCGACGGTGCCAAGGAAGCTGAAGTGAAGCGCATGCTGGAGCTGGCCGATATGGACACCAGCGGCCAGGTCACGCTTTACGACGGCCGTACAGGTGATGAGTTTGATCGTCCGGTGACCGTGGGCTACATGTACATGCTGAAGCTCAACCACCTGATCGACGACAAGATGCACGCCCGTTCCACCGGTTCGTACAGCCTTGTAACCCAGCAGCCGCTGGGCGGTAAGGCGCAGTTCGGTGGTCAGCGCTTCGGTGAGATGGAAGTCTGGGCCCTTGAGGCCTACGGCGCAGCTTACACGCTGCAGGAAATGCTCACCGTCAAGTCTGACGACGTGAACGGTCGGACGAAGATGTACAAGAACATTGTCGATGGCGACCATCGTATGGAACCGGGTATGCCCGAATCCTTCAACGTTCTTGTCAAGGAAATCCGCTCGCTGGGTATCGACATCGAGCTGGAATCCGACTGAGCCGAATTGTTTTTTGGCAGCGTGAGCGGGCACGGTGACGTGCCCGCCCGAGATTAACGCCATCCGGAGCTGTTACTGATGAAAGATTTGCTGAATCTTCTCAAGAGCCAGAACCAGAAGCAGGAATTTGACGCCATCCGCATTGGTCTGGCGTCGCCTGACATGATTCGCTCGTGGTCCTTCGGCGAGGTCAAGAAGCCGGAGACCATCAACTACCGTACGTTCAAGCCTGAGCGTGACGGTCTTTTCTGCGCCAAGATCTTCGGTCCGATCAAGGATTACGAGTGTCTGTGCGGTAAATACAAGCGCCTGAAGCACCGCGGCGTTATCTGTGAGAAGTGCGGTGTTGAAGTCGCACTGGCCAACGTGCGCCGTGAGCGCATGGGCCACATCGAGCTGGCCAGCCCGGTCGCCCATATCTGGTTCCTCAAGTCGCTGCCGTCCCGCATCGGCCTGATGATGGATATGACGCTGCGCGACATCGAGCGCGTACTGTATTTTGAGTCCTTTATCGTGATCGATCCGGGCATGACCACGCTGGAGCGCGGTCAACTGCTGAACGACGAGCAGTACTACGAAGCCCTGGAAGAGTTCGGCGACGAATTCGACGCCCGCATGGGTGCCGAAGCGGTCAAGGCCCTGCTGGAAGACATCGACCTGCAGGCGGAAGTGGATCAGCTGCGTGAAGAAATTCCGCAGACCAATTCCGAAACCAAGATCAAGAAGCTGAGCAAGCGCCTGAAGCTGCTCGAAGCGTTCCTGTATTCCGGCAACCGTCCGGGCGACATGATCATGACCGTTCTGCCGGTCCTGCCGCCGGACCTGCGTCCGCTGGTGCCGCTGGATGGTGGCCGTTTCGCAACCTCCGATCTGAACGATCTGTATCGTCGCGTCATCAACCGGAACAACCGTCTCAAGCGCCTGCTGGAGCTCAACGCACCGGACATCATCGTGCGTAACGAGAAGCGGATGCTGCAGGAGGCGGTGGATGCGCTGCTGGACAACGGCCGTCGCGGCCGTGCCATTACCGGCACCAACAAGCGCCCGCTGAAGTCCCTGGCTGACATGATCAAGGGTAAGCAGGGCCGTTTCCGTCAGAACCTGCTGGGTAAGCGGGTCGACTACTCCGGTCGTTCCGTCATCGTGGTTGGTCCGTACCTGCGTCTGCATCAGTGCGGTCTGCCGAAGAAGATGGGCCTGGAACTGTTCAAGCCGTTTATCTTTGCGAAGCTCGAGCACCGTGGACTGGCGACCACCATCAAGGCCGCCAAGAAGATGGTCGAGCGCGAAGAAGCGGTCGTCTGGGACATCCTGGACGAGGTGATTCGCGAGCATCCGATCCTGCTGAACCGGGCGCCGACCCTGCACCGTCTGGGTATTCAGGCGTTCGAGCCGGTCCTGATCGAAGGCAAGGCCATCCAGCTGCACCCGCTGGTGTGTGCGGCCTACAACGCCGACTTCGACGGTGACCAGATGGCGGTCCACGTACCGCTGACCCTGGAAGCCCAGCTCGAAGCCCGTGCGCTGATGATGTCCACCAACAACGTGCTGTCGCCGGCCAACGGCGAGCCGATCATCGTGCCGTCGCAGGACGTTGTACTGGGTCTTTATTACATGACCCGTGAGCGTAAGACCGCTCTGGGCGAAGGCCGCACGTTTGCCGATACCAAAGAAGTGCATCGTGCTTACGGTGCCGGCAAGGTCGACCTGCAAGCCAAGATCAAGGTTCGGGTCAAGGAAGTGGTCCGCGACGAAGAGAGTGGTGAGCTGAACGAGAGCTACAACATCGTTGATACCACGGTCGGTCGTGCGCTGCTGTTTGACATCGTGCCGGACGGCATGCCGTTTGAAATCGTCAACAAGCCGATGGTCAAGAAGGCGATCTCCAACCTGATCAACGTGTGCTACCGCACCGTGGGTCTGAAGGAGTCTGTCATCTTCGCCGATCAGCTGATGTACACCGGTTTCCATTACGCGACGGTGTCCGGCACCTCGATTGGTGTAAACGACTTTGAAATTCCGCCCGAAAAGTACGAGATGATCAGTGCGGCCGAAGACGAGGTTCTGGAGATTGAATCCCAGTACGCCTCCGGTCTGCTGACGCAGGGCGAGAAGTACAACAAGGTCATCGATATCTGGTCCCGTGCCAACGACAAGGTGTCCAAGGCGATGATGGAGCGCCTCTCCAAAGAGGAGGTGTTCGACGCCGAAGGCAAGCAGGTCATGGGCGAAGACGGTGAGCCGGAGTATCAGGAATCCTTTAACTCGGTCTATATGATGGCAGACTCCGGTGCGCGGGGTTCCGCCGCCCAGATCCGCCAGTTGGCCGGTATGCGGGGCCTGATGGCCAAGCCGGATGGCTCCATCATCGAGACGCCGATCACCGCGAACTTCCGTGAAGGTCTGAACGTACTGCAGTACTTCATCTCGACCCACGGTGCTCGTAAGGGTCTGGCGGATACGGCTCTGAAAACCGCGAACTCCGGTTACCTGACCCGTCGTCTGGTCGACGTGTCTCAGGACCTGGTCGTGACCGAGAACGATTGCGGTACCGATGAAGGTCTGCTGATGACGCCGCACATCGAAGGTGGCGACGTGGTGGTACCGCTGGGCGATCGTGTCCTGGGTCGTGTGACGGCGCGTGACGTGTTCACGCCGACCGACAAGGAAAACGCGGTGGTTCCGGAAGGTACGCTGCTGGACGAGAAAACCATCGAGATGGTCGAGAAGGCCGGTGTCGATGAAATCTGGGTGCGTTCAGCCATCACCTGTGACACCAAGCACGGCGTGTGCTCGATGTGTTACGGCCGCGATCTGGCCCGTGGTCATCAGGTCAACGTGGGTGAGGCCGTCGGTGTTATCGCGGCCCAGTCCATCGGTGAGCCGGGTACCCAGCTCACCATGCGGACGTTCCACATCGGTGGTGCGGCCAGTCGGGCGTCTGCGGTGGACAACATCCAGGTCAAGCACGGTGGCACGGTCCGCCTGCACAACCTGAAGTCCATCGAGAAAGCTGACGGTACGCTGGTGGTTGTCTCCCGCTCCTCCGCTCTGGCGATTGCCGACGAGCAGGGTCGTGAGCGTGAGTGGTACAAGCTGCCTTACGGTGCGATGTTGTCCGTGAAGCAGGGTGATGTGGTCGAAGCCGGCGCCGTTGTGGCCAAGTGGGATCCGCATACGCACCCGATCATCGCGGAAGGCAATGGTACCGCCAAGTTCGTGGGTATGGACCAGGGCATCACCGTTCGCACGCAGACGGATGAAATGACCGGTCTGTCCACCGTTCAGGTGATCGACCCGAAAGAGCGTCCTGCCGCGGGTAAAGATATCCGTCCGATGGTCCAGGTCGTTGACGACAAGGGTGAGGAAATCGAGCTGCCCGGCGGTAGTCCGGCGCAGTATTTCCTGCCGGCCAATGCTCTGGTGACGTTGAGCAACGGTGGCAAGGTCGAAATCGGTGACGTGGTCGCCCGTATCCCGCAGGAAAGCTCGAAGACCCGGGACATCACCGGTGGTCTGCCGCGGGTTGCCGACCTGTTTGAGGCGCGTCGTCCGAAAGAGCCGTCTATCCTGGCGGAAATTTCCGGCACCGTGTCTTTCGGTAAGGAAACCAAAGGCAAGAAGCGTCTTGTGATTACGCCGAAAGACGGTGATCCGTATGAGGTGCTGATTCCGAAGTATCGCCAGCTCAACGTGTTCGAAGGCGAAACCGTTGAAAAGGGTGAGGTTATCGCGGATGGTCCGTCCAACCCGCACGATATCCTTCGCCTGCTGGGTGTGGTGGAGCTGGCCAAGTACATCACCAACGAGATCCAGGACGTTTACCGTCTGCAGGGTGTTGTGATCAACGACAAACACATCGAGGTGATTGTTCGCCAGATGCTGCGTAAGGTCGAGATCACGGATCCGGGCGATACCGGCTTCATCTCCGGTGATAACGTCGAGTATCACCTGGTGGTGGAAGCAAACGAGAAGATGGACGCCGAAGACAAAGAACCGGCCAAGTTCGAGCGTTTGCTGCTGGGTATCACCAAGGCCTCGCTGGCGACCGACTCCTTCATCTCTGCCGCATCGTTCCAGGAAACGACGCGCGTATTGACCGAAGGCGCCGTCACCGGCAAGCGGGATTACCTGCGTGGCCTGAAAGAGAACGTTGTTGTGGGCCGCCTGATTCCGGCAGGTACCGGTCTGGCTTACCACAATGAACGCCGTCGCAAGCGTGACACCGTCGACAGCCAGGGCGTAACGGCTGAAGACGTGGTCGAAGCGCTGAGTGCGGAGCTTAACCGCTAGTCCCGGAAACTACGGACCGGCGGTTGGTCAAAAAGGAAGCAGTCTTCTTGACTGACCAGGGACGCAGGCTTAAACTTGCGTCCCTTAATTTTGCCCCTCGGGGCGATATCAATGATCCAGTATTTTGGAGTTTGCTTACATGGCAACGATTAATCAGTTGGTACGTAAGCCTCGTAAACGCAAGATGGCGAAAAGCGACGTCCCGGCGCTTCAGAGCTGTCCGCAACGTCGGGGTGTATGTACTCGTGTATACACCACCACGCCGAAGAAGCCGAACTCAGCACTGCGTAAAGTGTGCCGTGTTCGTCTGACCAACGGTTACGAGGTGTCTTCCTACATTGGTGGTGAAGGCCACAACCTGCAGGAGCACAGTGTTGTGCTGATCCGCGGCGGTCGAGTAAAAGACTTGCCGGGTGTTCGCTATCACACTGTTCGCGGTACTTTGGATACCCAGGGTGTTCAGAACCGTAAGCAGGGCCGTTCCAAGTACGGTACTAAACGACCCAAGTCCTAATTTCCCTAAGCGGGTCTTTTATCGTTGCCAAACGACGATAAGAGTAAGGCTGAGTAGTCGAATGACTATCTCAGGGGTTCCTGAAGACCTTTTTTACAGAGGGCTTATCGATGCCTAGAAGAAGAGTTGCAGCAAAACGGGAAATCATCCCGGATCCTAAATTTGGCAGCCAGCGTCTGGCCAAATTCATCAACCACGTTATGGAAAGCGGCAAGAAAGCCGTAGCCGAGCGCATTGTTTACGGCGCGCTCGATATCGTGGCTGACAAGTCCAAAGAAGAGCCGATCGAGATGTTCGAAAAGGCTCTGGAGAACATCCAGCCGATGGTTGAGGTTAAGTCCCGTCGTGTTGGTGGTGCGACCTACCAGGTGCCGGTTGAGGTGCGTCCTTCTCGTCAGAACGCACTGGCTATGCGCTGGTTGGTTGAGTTCTCACGCAAGCGTGGTGAAAAGTCCATGGCCCAGCGTCTGGCCGGCGAAATTCTGGATGCTGCCGACAGCAAGGGTGCGGCAGTCAAGAAGCGCGAAGACGTTCATCGCATGGCCGAAGCCAACAAGGCTTTCTCTCACTTCCGTTTCTGATAAGCCGAGGTTTTTACTGTGGCACGCAAGACCCCAATTAAGCGCTATCGCAATATCGGGATTTGTGCGCACGTTGATGCGGGCAAAACCACGACCACCGAGCGCGTTCTGTTCTATACGGGTATCTCTCACAAGATTGGTGAGGTACACGACGGTGCGGCGACCATGGACTGGATGGAGCAGGAGCAGGAGCGTGGTATCACCATCACCTCTGCTGCCACCACCTGTTTCTGGAGTGGCATGGACCAGCAGTACGATGAGCACCGTATCAACATCATCGATACCCCGGGACACGTTGACTTTACCATCGAGGTAGAGCGTTCCCTGCGGGTTCTGGATGGTGCTGTTGTTGTTTTCTGTGGTTCTTCCGGTGTTGAGCCCCAGTCCGAAACAGTATGGCGCCAGGCCAACAAATACGAAGTGCCGCGCATGGTCTTCGTGAACAAGATGGACCGTGCCGGTGCTAACTTCCTGCGCGTCGTTGATCAGATCAAGAGCCGTCTGGGCGCCACGCCGGTGCCGATTCAGCTGCCGATCGGCGCTGAGGAAGACTTTGCAGGTGTTATCGACCTGATCCGTAACAAGGCCATCTACTGGAACGAAGATGACGCTGGCGCGACCTACGACCAGCGCGACGTGCCGGAAGATATGGCGGACGAAGTGGCGATGTACCGCGAGCAGATGGTTGAGGCCGCTGCCGAAGCCAACGAAGAGCTGATGGAGAAGTACCTCGAGGAAGGCGAGCTGTCGATCGAGGACATCAAAAAAGGCCTGCGTCTGCGTACCATCGCTAACGAAATCGTTGTCGCAACTTGTGGCTCTGCCTTCAAGAACAAGGGTGTCCAGGCGGTTCTGGACTCCGTTATCGAATTCCTGCCGGCGCCTGACGAAGTCAAGGCAATCCGTGGTGAAGTCGATGATGAAGGCACTGAAGAAACCCGTCCGGTTGATGACAATGCTCCGTTCGCGGCTCTGGCGTTCAAGATCGCCACCGACCCGTTCGTGGGCACGCTGACCTTCTTCCGCGTGTACTCCGGTAAGCTGGAATCCGGTCAGTCCGTCTACAACTCGGTCAAGCTCAAGAAAGAGCGTGTCGGCCGTATGGTCCAGATGCACTCCAAAGAGCGTCAGGAAATCAAAGAGGTTCTGGCGGGTGACATCGCAGCGGCTATCGGTCTGAAGAGCGTCACCACCGGTGATACTCTGTGTGACGAAAGCGCCAAGATCGTTCTTGAGCGCATGGAATTCCCGGAGCCGGTTATCTCCGTTGCGGTTGAGCCGAAATCCAAGGCTGACCAGGAGAAAATGGGCGTGGCTCTCGGCAAGCTGGCGCAGGAAGATCCGTCTTTCCGTGTCCGCACCGATGAAGAGTCCGGCCAGACCATCATCTCCGGTATGGGTGAGCTTCACCTGGATATCATCGTTGACCGTATGCGTCGCGAGTTCAAGGTGGAAGCGAACATCGGTAAGCCTCAGGTGGCTTATCGTGAGTGCATCCGTAAAGCGGTTGATGTCGAAGGCAAGTTCGTTCGTCAGTCCGGTGGTCGTGGTCAGTACGGTCACGTTCACGTGAAGTTCGAGCCGATTCCGCTGGATGACGAAGATGCTGAAAACTTCATCTTCGTGAATGAAATCGTGGGTGGTGTGGTTCCCAAGGAATACATCCCGGCGGTTTCCCAGGGCATCGAAGAGCAGATGCAGAACGGTATCCTGGCGGGCTACCCGCTGCTGGGTATCAAGGCGACGCTGCACGATGGTTCCTATCACGATGTTGACTCGAACGAGATGGCGTTCAAGATCGCTGGCTCCATGGCGCTGAAGAAAGCCGCCGAGCAGGCGAGTCCGGCGCTTCTCGAGCCGATGATGAAGGTCGAAGTCGTTACCCCGGAAGACTACATGGGTGACGTTGTAGGTGACCTGAACCGTCGTCGTGGTCTCGTTCAGGGTATGGAAGATAGCCCTGCGGGCAAAATCATCCGTGCCGAGGTTCCGTTGTCGGAGATGTTCGGTTACGCCACCGATCTGCGTTCTGCAACGCAAGGTCGTGCGTCCTACGCGATGGAGTTCGCTGGTTACTCAGAAGCTCCTTCGAACATTGCCGAAGCGATCATTAAAAAGGGTTGATACCCGGATCTAAGAAACAGGAAGAGGTGTAACCGTGTCTAAAGAAAAATTTGAGCGTAATAAACCGCACGTGAACGTGGGCACGATTGGCCACGTTGACCATGGTAAAACCACGCTGACAGCCGCCCTGACTCGTGTGTGTCACGAGGTTTGGGGTACGGGTACTGCAAGTGCTTTCGACCAGATCGATAACGCACCGGAAGAGAAGGCGCGTGGTATCACCATCGCGACGTCTCACGTTGAGTACGATTCCCCGACGCGTCACTACGCACACGTTGACTGCCCGGGCCACGCCGACTACGTGAAGAACATGATCACGGGTGCGGCGCAGATGGACGGCGCGATCCTGGTTTGCTCCGCAGCTGACGGCCCGATGCCGCAGACGCGTGAGCACATCCTGCTGTCCCGCCAGGTCGGCGTTCCGTTCATCGTTGTGTTCCTGAACAAAGCGGACATGGTCGATGACGAAGAGCTGCTGGAACTGGTTGAGATGGAAGTGCGTGACCTGCTGAGCCAGTACGACTTCCCGGGCGACGACACGCCGATCATCACCGGTTCTGCACTGATGGCGCTGGAAGGCAAGGATGACAACGAAATGGGTACAACCGCTGTCAAGAAGCTGGTTGAAGCCCTGGACGAGTACATCCCTGAGCCGGAGCGTGCGATCGATCAGCCGTTCCTGATGCCGATCGAGGACGTCTTCTCCATCTCCGGTCGTGGTACCGTTGTGACCGGTCGTGTTGAGCGTGGCATCATCAAGGTGGGTGACGAAGTGGAAATCGTGGGCATTCGCGACACCACCAAGACCACCTGTACCGGTGTTGAGATGTTCCGTAAGCTGCTGGACGAAGGTCGCGCGGGTGAGAATGTGGGTGTTCTGCTGCGTGGTACCAAGCGTGACGACGTTGAGCGTGGTCAGGTCCTGGCGGTGCCGGGTTCCATTACCCCGCACACCAAGTTCGAGTCCGAAGTTTACGTGCTGAGCAAGGAAGAAGGTGGTCGTCATACGCCGTTCTTCAAGGGCTACCGTCCGCAGTTCTACTTCCGTACCACCGACGTAACGGGTGCGTGTGAGCTGCCGGAAGGTGTCGAGATGGTTATGCCGGGTGACAACGTCAAGCTGGTTGCCACTCTGATTGCCCCGATCGCCATGGAAGAAGGTCTGCGCTTCGCGATCCGCGAGGGTGGCCGTACCGTTGGCGCGGGTGTTGTCGCCAAGATCATCGAGTAATCGATCGGTCTTCGGGAAAAGGGGCTGCTTTGTGCAGCCCCTTTTTCTATGAAGATAGGTAATTATCCGACTGTAGAGGGAGATGGTGTCGCACGCCTGCTTGACAGGGTTGTGCGTTCTGCATACAATGCGGCTCCTTTTTTTAAGGTCGGCTAACAGTAGCTGCTACGAGTGGAGTTTGGTGCAACATGCAAAGCCAAAAGATCAGAATTCGGTTGAAGGCGTTTGATTATCGCCTGATCGACCAGTCCACGCAGGAGATCGTCGATACCGCGAAGCGGACCGGCGCTCAGGTGCGTGGTCCGATTCCTCTGCCGACGCGCAAGGAAAAGTACACGGTATTGATCTCTCCGCACGTCAACAAAGACGCGCGCGATCAGTATGAAATTCGTACGCATAAGCGTCTGCTCGACATTGTTGAGCCGACGGAAAAGACAGTAGATGCATTGATGAAGCTTGATCTGGCTGCCGGTGTAGACGTTCAGATCAGCCTCGGCTAACGCGCAACGCGTTGGTTTGTGTAACTGTCGTAAGGCCATAGAGGGTGAGAGCCCCGTACACTTTAAGAGGTGAAACATGGCAATTGGTGTTGTCGGTCGTAAGGCCGGTATGACCCGTATTTTTACGGATGACGGGCGCGCAGTGCCCGTAACGGTGATTGAGGTTGAAGCCAACCGTATCACCCAACTCAAGACACTCGAGTCAGATGGCTACCGTGCAGTCCAGGTGACTGTTGGTAAGCGTCGCGCTTCCCGTGTAACCAAGAGTGAGTCCGGACATTTCGCCAAGGCGGGCGTAGAAGCTGGTCGTGGCGTATGGGAATTTCGTCTGGCAGATGGCGAAGGTGAAGACCTTCAGGCCGGCGGCGAAATCGTAGCTACTACCTTTGAAGCGGGTCAGTTCGTTGATGCAACGGCGACCTCCAAGGGTAAGGGCTTTGCCGGTACCGTCAAGCGCTGGAATTTCTCCATGCAGGACGCCACTCACGGTAACTCCCTGTCGCATCGGGCGCCTGGTTCAATTGGTCAGAACCAGACTCCGGGTAAAGTTTTCAAAGGCAAGAAGATGGCTGGCCAGATGGGCAATGAGCGGGTCACCGTTCAGAACCTGGAAGTGGTCCGCGTCGATGCTGAGCGCAACCTGCTGCTCGTCAAAGGTGCCGTTCCCGGCGCTACTGGCGGCGACGTTGTCATCAAGCCTGCAGTTAAAGCCTGAGGAGCGATGCGATGGAACTGAAAATTACTGGTAGCAGCGAAGGCGTTTCCGTATCTGACGCCGCATTCGCGAAAGATTTCAACGAGTCGCTGGTCCATCAGGTCGTGACGGCTTATATGGCCGGCGGTCGCCAGGGCACTCGTGCCCAGAAGACCCGCTCTGAAGTGAGTGGCGGTGGTAAGAAGCCATGGCGCCAGAAGGGTACCGGTCGCGCCCGTGCGGGTACGATTCGTAGCCCGATCTGGCGTAGCGGTGGTGTGACGTTTGCTGCCAAGCCGCAAGATCACTCCCAGAAAGTGAACCGCAAGATGTACCGTGCGGCACTGCGCTCTATTTTCTCTGAGCTGGTGCGTCAGGAGCGTCTGGTCGTGGTTGACGACGTGGTTGTTGACTCGCCCAAGACCAAGGCGTTCAGCGCCAAGCTCAAGGATCTGGGTGTGTCCAATGCGCTGATTCTGGCAGATACCGTCGAGCAGAACCTGCACCTGGCTTCGCGCAATATTCCGCACGTTGACGTGCGTGACGTTGCCGGTCTGGATCCGGTGAGCCTGGTTGCTCACGAGAACGTTGTGGTTACCGTGCCGGCTCTGAAGAAGATTGAGGAGATGCTGGGATGAATCAGGAACGTATTTATAAGGTCCTGCTGGGACCGCATGTTTCCGAGAAGGCCTCCTTGGTCGCCGAAAACAACCAGGTTGTATTTCGAGTCGCGGCTGACGCTACCAAGCCGGAGGTTAAACGCGCTGTTGAGCAACTGTTCAACGTCAAAGTCGAAGGTGTTCAGATCCTGAACCGCAAGGGTAAGTTGAAGCGCACGGTACGTGGCTTCGGTAAGCGCGATGATCTTCGCAAAGCTTACGTTCGTCTTGCGGAAGGTCAGGAAATCGACTTTGTGGATGTGGAATAAGGTAAAGGGGTCGTAAAATGCCGATCGTCAAAACCAAGCCAACATCGCCCGGCCGCCGTCACGTTGTAAAGACTTACAACCCTGACCTGCACAAAGGCAAGCCTTTCGAGCCGTTGGTTGAATCTCTGAGCCGCACCGGTGGTCGTAACCATTTCGGTCGGATCACCACGCGTCATGTCGGTGGTGGCCACAAGCGTCATTACCGTCTGATCGACTTTAAGCGGACCAAAGATGGTATCCCGGCCGTTGTAGAACGTCTGGAATACGATCCGAACCGCTCTGCGCACATTGCGCTGCTCAAGTACGCCGATGGCGAGCGTCGCTACATTATCGCTCCCAAGGGTGTCGTAGTAGGGCAGGAAGTGCGCTCTGGCATCGACGCGCCAATCAAGGTGGGTAGCACGCTGCCGCTCCGGAATATTCCGGTCGGTTCCGTCATCCACTGCGTCGAACTCAAGCCTGGAAAGGGTGCTCAGCTGGCTCGCAGTGCGGGCGCATCCGTACAGCTGGTTGCTCGTGAAGGCGCGTATGCAACGCTGCGTCTTCGTTCAGGTGAAATGCGTAAGGTGCTTGTTGAGTGTCGTGCAACGTTGGGCGAAGTGTCCAACAGCGAGCACACCCTCAAGCAGCTTGGTAAAGCGGGTGCATCACGTTGGCGCGGCAAACGCCCAACAGTACGTGGTGTTGCTATGAACCCAGTTGACCACCCGCATGGTGGTGGTGAAGGGCGTACCTCTGGCGGGCGTCACCCGGTTACTCCGTGGGGTGTTCCGACCAAAGGGCATAAGACTCGTAAGAACAAGCGTACTGACCGAATGATAGTACGTCGTCGTTCAGCCAAGTAAACGACTACATAGAGGTATTTGCTGTGCCACGTTCTTTGAAGAAAGGTCCTTTTATTGACCTGCATCTGTTGAAGAAGGTTGAGGCAGCTCTGGAATCCAACGACAAGCGACCGATCAAGACCTGGTCGCGCCGGTCGACGGTTTTCCCGGAGATGGTAGGCCTGACCATTGCAATCCATAACGGCAAGCAACACGTGCCGGTCCATGTCTCTGAAGACATGGTGGGTCACAAGCTGGGTGAGTTCGCTGCTACGCGTACTTACCGCGGTCATGCTGCCGACAAGAAAGCTAAACGCTGATTGAGGGTATAGAGAAATGGAAGTAGCGGCTAAGTACAAAGGCGCTCGCCTCTCTGCTCAGAAAGCGCGTCTTGTCGCAGATCAGGTCCGCGGCAAGGCAGTAGAGGAAGCCCTGAATATTCTGACTTTCAGCCCGAAAAAGGCGGCGGTAGTGATCAAGAAAGCCTTGGAATCTGCCATTGCCAACGCTGAGCATAACGAAGGTCTGGACGTTGACGAGTTGCGGGTAGCCACCATCATGGTGGACGAAGGCCCGACGCTCAAGCGAATCAAGGCTCGAGCTAAGGGGCGCGCTGATCGTATTTTCAAGCGCACCTGTCATATCACCGTCAAGGTCGCCGACAAGTAGGAGATGCTCAGATGGGTCATAAAGTAAATCCAACCGGTATTCGGCTGGGTGTGATTAAAGAGCACAACTCAGTCTGGTATGCCGAAAAAGGGGAATACGCGAAAAACCTCCTGAACGACATTCAGGTGCGTGAATTCCTGCAAAAGCGTCTGGTGAAGGCGTCTGTAAGCAAGATTGTGATCGAGCGCCCTGCTCAGAACGCCCGTATCACGATCCATACTGCCCGTCCCGGTATTGTTATCGGTAAGAAGGGTGAAGATGTTGACCGTCTGCGTCGCGAAGTCAGCGGCATGATGGGTGTGCCTGTGCACATCAACATCGAAGAGGTCCGTAAGCCGGATCTGGATGCCAAACTGGTTGCCCAGAACGTGGCTGGCCAGCTGGAGCGTCGTGTGATGTTCCGTCGCGCCATGAAGCGCGCGGTTCAGAACGCCATGCGCCAGGGCGCAAAAGGTATCAAGATCCAGGTCGGCGGCCGTCTGGGTGGCGCGGAAATCGCGCGTTCCGAATGGTATCGCGAAGGTCGGGTGCCTCTGCACACACTGCGTGCAGACATCGACTACGCAACCTACGAAGCGCAGACCACCTACGGCATCATCGGCGTCAAGGTATGGATCTTCAAGGGCGAGATTCTTGGCGGCATGGAACAAGTCCGTGCTGAGAAGGATGCCTCTCGCAAGAAAGGTTCTAAGTAAAGGGGCACTCGTATGCTGCAGCCAAAACGTACGAAATTTCGCAAGGTAATGAAAGGCCGTAACACCGGTCTCGCTCAGCGCGGTAACAAGGTGAGCTTCGGTGAGTACGGATTGAAAGCGACTAGCCGTGGCCGTATAACTGCGCGCCAGATCGAAGCGGCACGTCGGACAATGACCCGTCGTATCAAGCGGGGTGGTAAGATCTGGATCCGGGTTTTCCCGGACAAGCCGATCACCGGTAAGCCGCTGGAAGTACGGATGGGTAAAGGTAAGGGTTCTGTCGAGTACTGGGTTGCTGAAATCCAGCCGGGCAAAATGCTGTATGAAATGGAAGGTGTTGCTGAAGAAGTGGCGCGTGAAGCGTTCACTCTGGCCGCCGCCAAACTGCCTGTTTCGACAACCTTCGTTACGAGGACGGTGATGTGATGAAAGCAACAGAGCTGCGCGAAAAATCAGTCGAGGAGCTGAACAAAGAGCTGATCGACCTCCTTAAGGAGCAGTTCAACCTGCGCATGCGCAAGGCGACAGGTCAGCTGAATCAGTCTCACCTCCTCAGCAAGGTTAAGCGCGACGTTGCTCGCGTGAAAACAGTATTGAACGAAAAGGCAGGACAGTGACATGACTGAAGCTACTAATACTGCCAGAACCCTGAGCGGCAAGGTCGTGAGCAACAAGATGGACAAGTCCATCGTGGTTCTGGTGGAGCGCCAGGTGAAACACCCGCTGTACGGTAAGTACATCAAGCGCTCAACCAAGATTCACGCTCACGACGAAAGTAACCAGTGCAACATCGGCGACACCGTTCGGATCGAGGAAACTCGTCCGATCTCCAAGACCAAGAGCTGGGCTCTGGTTGATGTCGTCGAACGCGCTTCGAAGGTGTAACTCGCCCGGACGGTGAGTCTTGTCGTAACGGCAAAGTGGTTTCTGCTGGAGAACAACCATGATTCAGACTCAAACAATGCTTGAGGTCGCGGACAACAGTGGTGCCCGTCAGGTGATGTGCATCAAGGTCCTGGGCGGTTCACACCGGCGTTACGCCAGCGTGGGAGATATCATCAAGGTGACCGTTAAGGAAGCCATCCCCCGCGGGAAAGTGCGCAAAGGCCAGGTCCTCAAGGCTGTCGTAGTGCGTACCGCCAAGGGCGTTCGTCGCCCGGACGGTTCGTTGATTCGCTTCGACGGTAACGCGGCTGTACTTCTGAACAACCAGGACGCGCCGATCGGCACCCGGATCTTTGGACCGGTGACCCGTGAGCTGCGTAGCGAAAAGTTCATGAAGATTATTTCACTGGCACCCGAAGTACTGTAAGGACTAGAGGCCGGTTATGAAGAAGATCAAACGAGATGACGAAGTCATCGTCACCACGGGAAAAGATAAGGGTAAGCGCGGCAAGGTCCTGAAGGTCCAGGCCGACGGAAAGGTGATTGTTTCCGGGATCAACATGATCAAGAAGCACACCAAGCCCAACCCGATGCTCGGCACGCCGGGTGGCATCGTCGAGAAAGAAGCACCTATCCAGGCTTCCAACGTGGCTATTTTTAATCCGCAGACCGGCAAAGCCGATCGCGTCGGCTTCCAGAGCAAGGAAGACGGCGGCAAAATGCGGATTTTCAAGTCCACGAAAGAAGCTGTCGATAACCAGTAAGCGGTGGTGGTTACGATGCTTAACATGAAAGAGATGTACAAACAGGACGTGGTACCCGCGCTGCAACAGGCGTTCGAATACAAGAACCCGATGCAGGTGCCGCGTATTGAGAAAATCACCCTGAACATGGGTGTCGGTGAAGCGGTTGGCGACAAGAAGCTGATCGAGAATGCGCTTGCAGATCTCGAGCAGCTGTCTGGTCAGAAGCCGGTAGTCACCAAGGCGCGTAAATCCGTCGCGGGCTTCAAGATTCGTGAAGGTTGGCCGATCGGTTGTAAAGTCACGCTGCGCGGTGAGCGTATGTGGGACTTCTTCGATCGCCTGGTTCACATCGCGATTCCCCGTGTGCGTGACTTCCGTGGCCTGAATCCGAAGTCTTTTGACGGTCGCGGCAACTACAGCATGGGTGTGCGTGAGCAGATCATCTTCCCGGAAATCGAGTACGACAAGGTCGACAAGATTCGCGGGCTGGATATCACCATCACCACCAGTGCGGGTAGCGACGAAGAAGGCCGTGAACTGCTGAAAGCTTTCGGCTTTCCGTTCAAGAAATAAGGAACGAGCGTAATGGCTAAGGTATCGATGAAGAATCGCGAGCTGAAGCGCCAGAAGACTGTCGAGAAATACGCAGTCAAGCGCGCTGAGCTCAAGGCGATTATCAAGAACCCGAATACCAGCGACGAAGAACGCTGGGATGCGCAGATCAAACTGCAGAAGCTCCCGCGTAATGCCAGCCCGGCACGTCTTCGTAACCGTTGCCAGGTCACTGGTCGTCCGCACGGCGTTCTGCGCAAATTCCAGCTTTCTCGCATCAAGTTGCGTGAAGCCGGCATGCGTGGTGACGTACCGGGCCTGACCAAGTCGAGCTGGTAAAGGTAGGCACTTCGGTGCCTGTTGGTAAGCGGTGCGGCAAGCCGCTGCACAACTGAAAAGATCAGGAGCCTCATACCAATGAGTATGCAAGACACGCTTGCGGATATGATTACTCGCATCCGCAATGCTCAGATGGCATCCAAAGCTGATGTGACGATGCCGTCATCAAAAATGAAGGTCTCCGTAGCCCAGGTCCTGAAGGACGAAGGCTATGTCGAGGACTTCTCCGTTACAGCTGACGCCAAGCCGGAACTGACTGTGACCCTCCGTTATTTCGAGGGCAAGCCGGTTATCGAGTCTATCAAGCGAGTCAGCCGTCCGAGTCTGCGCCAGTACAAAGGCGCTGGGGAACTGCCGAAGGTAGCCGGTGGTCTGGGAATCGCCATCGTGTCAACGTCCAAGGGCGTTATGACCGATCGCGCCGCGCGTCAAGCCGGCGTTGGTGGCGAAGTCATCTGCACCGTATTTTAGGAGTTACACATGTCCAGGGTTGCCAATAATCCTGTCGTGCTGCCTTCCGGTGTTGAGGTTAAGCTGAGCGGACAGGATATCAACGTGAAGGGCTCCAAGGGAGCGCTTCAATTCACCATTCATGACGCGGTAGAAGTGAAGCAGGAAGAAAACGTCCTGCGTTTCGCTGCGCGTGATGGCGCAAAACAGTCTCGTGCCCTTGCCGGTACTACCCGTGCACTGGTTAACAACATGGTGACTGGCGTCAGCACCGGCTTTGAGCGCAAGCTGCAGCTGGTGGGCGTGGGTTATCGTGCCCAGGCACAAGGGAAAAAGCTCAATCTGACTCTGGGTTTCTCTCACCCGGTTGAGTACGAGCTGCCCGAAGGTATCACGGCTGAAACACCGTCGAATACGGAAGTCGTGATTCGGGGTATCGATAAGCAACAGGTTGGTCAGGTCGCAGCGGAAATCCGCGCCTACCGTCCGCCCGAGCCTTATAAAGGTAAGGGTGTGCGTTATGCGGATGAGCTGGTCAGACGTAAAGAGGCCAAGAAGAAATAAGGCGGGACTATGAGCGCGAATAACGAAAGATTGCGTCGCGCACGTAAAGTGCGTATGAAGATCCGTGAACTGGGCGCCAACCGTCTCTGCGTACATCGTACGCCGCGGCACATGTATGCCCAGGTCACGACTGCTGATGGTAGTAAGGTTCTGGCATCTGCCTCCACACTGGACAAGGAATTGCGCCAGGGTGCGACCGGCAACGTTGACGCTGCCAAGCAAGTCGGCAAGCTCATTGCAGAGCGTGCCAAGGCAGCCGGTATTGAGCAGGTTGCATTCGACCGTTCCGGCTATCGCTATCATGGTCGCATCCAGGCTTTGGCCGATGCGGCACGTGAAGCTGGCCTGCAATTCTAAGAGGTGGAGAAGATGAGCGTGAACGAACAGAAAGCGCCTGAGCTCCAGGAAAAGCTGGTTCAGGTCAACCGCGTCGCGAAGGTTGTGAAGGGCGGTCGTATTTTCGCCTTCACTGCGCTGACTGTGGTGGGTGATGGTAAAGGTCGTGTTGGCTTCGGTCGTGGCAAGGCGCGTGAAGTGCCGGTCGCTATCCAGAAAGCTATGGAAGCAGCACGTAAGAACATGGTTGATGTACCGCTGAAGGGCAACACCCTGCAGTACCCGGTCCAAGCGGCCCACGGTGGTTCCAAGGTGTACATGCAGCCGGCTTCAGAAGGTACCGGTATCATCGCCGGTGGTGCGATGCGTGCGGTACTGGAAGTGGCAGGTGTTCAGAACGTCCTGTCCAAGTGTTACGGCTCGACCAATCCGGTCAACGTGGTCCGTTCCACTATCAAGGGTCTCCAGGCCATGAAGTCGCCTGAAGACGTTGCAGCCAAGCGCGGCAAGACCGTGGAAGATATTCTGGGTTGAAGTCATGGCGAACAAGACAATGAAAGTCACTCTGACCCGCAGCCCGATCGGCTGTCAGCCCAAGCACAAAGAGTGCGTCAAGGGCCTGGGTCTGCGTAAGATCGGTCACACTGTCGAGGTTGAGGACACTGCGTCCACGCGCGGCATGGTGAACCGTATTAATTACCTGGTACGGGTTGAGGAGAACTAAGATGCGTTTGAACGAGCTTAGTCCTGAAGCCGGTTCTCGCCCGGACGGCAAGCGTGTCGGTCGCGGTATCGGTAGCGGCCTCGGTAAAACCGGCGGCCGCGGTCACAAGGGTCTGAAGTCCCGCTCCGGCGGCAGCGTAGCGCCTGGTTTCGAGGGTGGTCAGCAGCCGTTGGCCCGTCGTCTGCCGAAGTTCGGTTTCACCTCGCGTCAGCAGCGTTATGAGGCGGAGATCCGCCTGAATGAGCTGGCCAAGGTTGAAGGCGATGTCGCAGACCTGGATGCGCTGAAAAAGGCGGACATTATCCGTGAGGAAATCCGTGTAGCGAAGGTGATCCTCTCTGGCGAGCTGACCCGTCCGGTCACCGTCAAGGGTCTCAAGGTCACCAAAGGCGCGCGTGAAGCCATCACGGCTGCAGGCGGTAAAATCGAAGAATAAGGCGAGTCGGGGACATAATGGCCAAGACAGCATCAATGCCGGCGGGAGCCGGGAAGGGACTGGCGGAGCTGCGTTCGCGGCTCTGGTTCGTATTCCTGGCGCTACTGGTGTACCGCATCGGTGCCCACATTCCGGTACCGGGTATTAATCCTGATCGCTTGGCAGCACTGTTCGAACAGAACCAGGGCACGATCCTGGGTCTGTTCAACATGTTCTCCGGCGGTGCCCTTGAGCGGATGAGTATCTTCGCGCTGGGCATCATGCCTTACATCTCGGCCTCGATCATCATGCAGCTGATGACGGCTGTGAGCCCTCAACTCGAGCAGTTGAAGAAAGAGGGTGAAGCCGGACGCCGCAAGATCAGTCAGTACACGCGCTACGGCACGGTACTTCTGGCCCTGGTTCAGGGCCTTGGTATTTCTGTCGGACTGGCTTCTCAGGGAGTCACGTTCAATGACAGCTTCAGCTTCCACTTCGTGGCGGTTGTGTCGTTCGTGTGTGGTGCCGTTTTCATGATGTGGCTGGGTGAGCAGATCACTGAGCGGGGTATCGGCAACGGTATTTCCCTGCTGATCTTCTCCGGTATCGTCGCGGGTCTCCCCGGGGCGATCGGCCAGACCCTGGAACAGGCGCGCAGTGGTGAAATGAGTCTGCTGGTGGTTCTGGGTATAGCGATCCTCGCGGTTGCGGTCATTGGCTTCGTGGTATTCATGGAGCGCGGCCAGCGCCGGTTGACGATCAACTATGCCAAGCGCCAACAGGGACGCCGGGTGTTTGCCCAGCAATCCAGCCATTTGCCGCTGAAGGTCAACATGGCGGGTGTCATTCCGCCGATCTTCGCGTCCTCCATTCTGCTGTTCCCGGCCTCTCTGGGGCAGTGGTTTGGTCAGGGTGAAGGCATGGAGTGGTTGAGCAGCATTTCTCAGGCCCTGGCGCCGAGTCAGCCGCTCTATATCATCCTGTTCGCAGCAGCGGTCATGTTCTTCTGCTTCTTCTACACGGCGTTGATGTATAACCCGCGTGAAGTAGCGGACAACCTGAAGCGCTCCGGCGCTTTCATCCCGGGTATTCGTCCGGGTGAGCAGACGGCGAAGTACATCGATGGTGTGTTGACCCGGTTGACCCTGTTCGGTGCGCTGTACATTACGGCAGTGTCCCTGTTCCCGCAGTTCCTGATGGTGGCCGGTAACGTTCCGTTCTACCTGGGGGGAACGTCGCTGCTGATCGTGGTTGTGGTCGTGATGGATTTCATGGCACAGGTTCAGTCTCATCTGATGTCCCATCAGTATGAGTCGCTGATGAAAAAGTCCAATCTCAAGGGCTATGGTCGGGGCTGATTTCGGTCAGCCCCCCCGGTAACACTGGAGTCGACAATGAAAGTACGCGCTTCGGTAAAGAAAATTTGCCGTAACTGCAAAGTCATTCGTCGCAATGGCTCGGTCCGAGTCATTTGCACGGAGCCTCGTCACAAGCAGCGTCAAGGCTGATATCGAACCCGATATCAATCTGAATCGCGAGGGGGCGAAATGGTGGTGCTTGATCTTTCTCTGATCAAGCGCTATCATTTCGCGCCCTTTTTGTGGCGGAAAATTCACACAGCAAAGCTTTGAACGCGGAGTAATTTGGATGGCACGTATAGCCGGTGTCAATATACCCGACAACAAACATGCTGTTATCTCACTGACTTACATCTTTGGAGTCGGTAAGACAACAGCTCAGAAGCTTTGCGATGCAGCCGGCGTCAAGCCGGACGCCAAGGTCAAAGACCTGAGCGACGATGAAGTTGAATCACTTCGTACCGAAGTGGGCAAACTGAGCGTCGAAGGTGATCTGCGTCGTGAAGTTCAGATGAACATCAAGCGTTTGAAGGATCTGGGCTGCTTCCGTGGTCTGCGTCATCGTCACGGCCTTCCGGTCCGTGGCCAGCGCACGAAGACCAACGCTCGCACCCGCAAAGGTCCTCGCAAACCGATTCGTAAGTAATAGGTAGGCAAACATGGCAAAGCCAGGTACACGTACCCGTAAAAAGGTGAAAAAGACGGTTGTTGATGGCGTCGCGCACATCCACGCGTCCTTCAACAACACGATCGTGACCATCTCTGACCGTCAGGGCAATGTTTTGTCCTGGGCCACCTCCGGTGGTTCTGGTTTCCGTGGTTCACGCAAGAGCACACCTTTTGCTGCGCAGGTAGCAGCTGAAAGAGCCGGTAATGCGGCTGCTGAATACGGCCTTAAAAACCTGGATGTAGAGGTTAAGGGTCCTGGGCCCGGACGTGAATCCGCTGTACGCGCGCTGAATGCTTGCGGGTACAAGATTACCAACATCACTGATGTCACGCCGATTCCGCATAACGGCTGCCGTCCGCCCAAAAAGCGCCGCGTGTAAGACAGGAGACAGTGAAGTATGGCACGTTACATAGGTCCAAAATGTAAGCTGTCTCGTCGTGAAGGGACAGATCTTTTCCTGAAGAGCGGCGTCCGCGCACTGGATTCCAAGTGCAACATCGAAACGCCTCCGGGTATGCACGGTGCGCGCCGCGGTCGTCTGTCCGAGTACGGCGTGCAGCTCCGCGAAAAGCAAAAGGTTCGTCGTATCTACGGCGTCCTGGAAAAACAGTTCCGGAACTACTACAAGGAAGCCGCCCGCATCAAGGGTGCAACAGGTGAGAACCTGCTTCAGCTTCTGGAAGGTCGTCTGGACAATGTCGTATACCGCATGGGTTTTGGTTCGACCCGTGCTGAAGCCCGTCAGCTTGTGTCGCACAAGGCCATTCTGGTGAATGATAGCGTCGTGAACATTCCGTCCTATCAGGTCAAGCCGGGTGACGTGGTCAGCGTTCGCGAGAAAGCTAAAAACCAGCTGCGTGTTAAAGGCGCTCTGGATCTCGCGGGCAATCGCGCCCCTGTGAGCTGGGTAGAGGTCGACGCCAACAAGATGTCAGGCGTTTACAGTTCAGTGCCTGAGCGGACTGAACTGCCGGCCGACATCAACGAGAACCTCATCGTCGAGCTTTACTCCAAGTAAGGCCTGAGTTAGCAACGAGAGCAGATAGGGGCGTCTATGCAGCGTTCAGTACATGAGTTATTGACACCTCGTACCATCGACGTAAAAGAATTGGGCAAGACGCACGCCAAGGTCACGCTGGAGCCGCTTGAGCGCGGTTTCGGCCACACCCTGGGCAGTGCACTGCGCCGCATCCTCTTGTCGTCCATGCCGGGCTGCGCCATCACTGAGGCGCAGATCGACGGTGTGCTGCATGAGTACAGCGCAATTGAGGGTGTCCAGGAAGACGTTATCGGGATTCTGCTGAATCTCAAAGGCGTTGCCGTCAAGATGGGTAGCCGCGACGAAGCTGAGCTGTCAGTCAGCAAGAAGGGCCCTGGTGTTGTAACCGCAGCTGATATTCAGCTGGATCACGATATCGAGATTGCCAACCCGGAGCACGTGATCTGTCACCTGAGTGAAAAGGGTGAACTGAACATGCGCCTGAAAGTGGCACGTGGTCGTGGTTATGAAGCCGCTGATCAGCGCGGTCTTGAAGATGACGAGACCCGTGCGATCGGGCGCCTTCAGCTGGACGCTACTTACAGCCCCGTGCGTCGCGTTTCCTACGCCGTAGAGAACGCGCGTGTCGAGCAGCGCACTGACCTGGACAAGCTGGTTATTGATCTGGAGACCAACGGTACGATCGACCCTGAAGAGGCGATCCGTCGTGCCGCGACCATTCTCCAGCAGCAGCTGGCTGTCTTCGTCGACTTCGATCATGAGAAGGAGCCTGAGCGTGTTGAGGAAGAGGAAGAAGTTGATCCGATCCTCCTGCGTCCGGTCGATGATCTGGAGTTGACTGTGCGTTCAGCGAACTGCCTGAAAGCTGAAAACATTTACTACATCGGCGATCTTATTCAGCGCACCGAAGTGGAGCTGCTGAAGACGCCTAACCTGGGTAAAAAGTCGCTCACCGAAATCAAGGACGTACTGGCCTCTCGTGGCCTGTCCCTGGGTATGCGACTGGACAACTGGCCGCCGGCTAGCCTTCGTGGCGATGACCGGGTCCTGGGCGGTTGATCGCCGTATTGGTAGTTTAAGGTAAGGAATCAGAGCAATGCGTCATCGTAAGAGTGGTCGTAAGTTCAGCAGGACCAGCGCGCATCGCAAGGCCATGTTCCGTAACATGACCGCGTCGCTGGTTGAGCATGAGTTGATCAAAACCACTCTGCCCAAGGCGAAAGAACTTCGCCGCGTGGCAGAGCCGTTGATCACACTGTCAAAAAACGATTCAGTTGCAAACCGTCGTCTGGCGTTCTCACGCCTGCGTGACGATGCAGCTGTTGCCAAACTGTTCAATGAACTGGGTCCGCGTTACAGCGAGCGCCCGGGTGGATATCTGCGCATTCTGAAGTGCGGTTTCCGTGCCGGCGATAACGCGCCTATGGCTTTCGTTGAGCTGGTTGGTCGTCCGCTGGACGTCGAAGCAGAAGAGATGGGCGACGACGACTAAGGTCGATTGTTTTGCCCAAAAAAACCGGAGCCAAGGCTCCGGTTTTTTTATGCCCGAGAAAAGCCTCTGTCGAGGCTCCACTCCGGTTGGATTTCCTCAGTCGGTTTCAGCCGGTTCGCGTTTGGTCGTTCCCTGGGGGCTTGGCTTCTTCAGCATGGGTTTGAGGTAGCGGCCGGTGTGGGAGCGCGGATTGTCTGCGACCTCCTCCGGCGTGCCTTCGGCAATGATCTCACCACCCCCAATGCCGCCTTCGGGACCCAGATCGACGATCCAGTCCGCTGTCTTGATGACATCCAGGTTGTGTTCGATGACCACGATGGTGTTGCCGTGGCCCCGCAGGCGCTGCAGTACGTTCAGCAGCTGCTGGATGTCATAGAAGTGGAGGCCGGTAGTAGGCTCGTCCAGGATATACAGCGTCTTGCCGGTATCGCGCTTGGACAGTTCCCGCGCGAGCTTGACCCGCTGGGCTTCACCGCCGGACAGGGTGACGGCAGACTGGCCCAGGCGAACGTAGGCGAGACCCACGTCGATCAGGGTTTGCAGCTTGCGCGCCAGGAACGGGACCGCATCGAAAAAGTCCCGCGCTTCCTCGACGGTCATCTCCAGGACTTCGTGAATGTTCTTGCCCTTGTACTGGACCTCCAGTGTCTCCCGGTTGTAACGCTTACCCTTACAGATATCGCAGGGCACGTAGATGTCCGGCAGGAAGTGCATCTCCACTTTGATCACCCCATCGCCCTGGCACGCCTCGCAGCGTCCTCCTTTCACGTTGAAGGAGAAACGGCCCGGTTTGTAGCCCCGGGAGCGGGCTTCCTGGGTGCCGGCGAAGAGTTCCCGGATGGGCGTAAACAGGCCGGTGTACGTGGCCGGGTTGGATCGTGGCGTGCGGCCGATCGGGCTCTGGTCGATGTCGATAACCTTGTCCAGCTGGTCGAGCCCTTCCAGTTTCTCGTAGGGGCCGTGGGACAGCGTGGTGGCCTTGTTGAGCCGGCTGGCCGCGACCGGGTAGAGCGTGCCGTTGATCAGGGTCGACTTGCCCGAGCCTGAAACCCCGGTGATGCAGGTCATCACGCCCAGAGGAAGGGTCAGGTTAGCGGACTTGAGGTTGTTGCCGGTGGCACCCAACAGGCGCAACGACTGGCCGGATCCCTTTTCCCGGGTTTGCGGTACGGCAATCTCACGCGTTCCGCTCAGGTACTGCCCCGTCAGCGACGCCTGACTCGCGATAATGTCGTCCGGCGTGCCTTCGGCGATGATTTCGCCACCATGCACCCCGGCACCGGGGCCGATGTCGATCACGTGATCGGCGGCCCGGATGGCGTCTTCGTCGTGTTCGACCACGATAACCGTATTACCGAGATCCCGCAGGTGGGTCAGGGTGGCCAGCAGACGGTCGTTGTCCCGCTGATGCAGGCCAATCGAGGGCTCATCGAGAATGTACATGACGCCCACCAGGCCGGCACCAATCTGGCTGGCCAGTCGGATGCGTTGGGCCTCCCCACCGGACAGGGTGTCGGCGCTGCGTTCCAGGGTGAGGTATTCCAGGCCGACATTCACCAGGAACTGCAGGCGCTGGCGAATCTCTTTCATGATTTTTTCGGCAATCTCGCCGCGGCGTCCCGGTAGCGCCAGGTTTTCGAAATAGTTGTACGCCTGGCCCACCGGCAGATAGGTAATGTCCGGCAGGTTGTGCTCGTCGATGAACACATGACGGGCGCTACGGCGCAGGCGTGATCCGCCACAGTCCTTGCACGGTTGCTGGCTCAGGTGTTTGGCCAGCTCTTCGCGCATGCTCTGGGATTCCGTCTCCCGGTATCGACGCTCCAGGTTGGGCAACACCCCTTCGAACGGGTGGGCCTTTTCCATGATGTGGCCCCGGGAGTTGACGTACTTGAAGGTGATCTCTTCCTTGCCGGAGCCGTGCAGCACGACATTGCGGAAGTCCTCCGGCAGGTCGACGAACGCCGTGTCCATATCCACGCCGTAGTGTTCGGCCACGCTATTCAACAACTGGAAGTAGTAGACGGCCCGGCGGTCCCAGCCGCGGATGGCGCCTTCGGCGAGGGTGGCCTCCGGGTGTTGGACGATCTTGTCCGGATCGAAAAACTGTTTGACGCCCAGGCCATCGCAAGTTGGGCAGGCGCCGGCTGGATTGTTGAAGGAGAACAGTCGCGGCTCCAGCTCGCTGAGAGAGTAGCCGCATTGGGTGCAGGCATAGAGGGCAGAGAACGTTTGATCCTCACCCTCGCTGTCCATGGGCGCAACCAGGGCGATGCCACTGGCCAGCTCCAGGGCCGTTTCAAAACTTTCTGCCAGGCGTTGCTCCAGACCGGGCTTCACCTTGAAGCGGTCCACCACGACTTCGATGGTGTGCTTGCGCTTCTTGTCGAGATCGGGGAGGTCGTCAATGTCGTAGACGCGCCCGTCCACCCGGGCCCGGATAAAGCCCTGGGCGCGGACGTTGTCGAATACCTGCAGGTGCTCACCTTTGCGGTCCCGGATCACCGGCGCCAGGATCATCAGTCGGCTGCCTTCCTCCATAGCGAGGACCTGGTCCACCATCTGGCTGACGGTTTGCGCTTCCAGCGGTTGGCCGTGATCGGGGCAGCGAGGCTCGCCGGCCCGCGCGAACAACAGACGCAGGTAGTCGTAGATCTCGGTGATAGTGCCGACGGTGGAGCGCGGGTTGTGGGAGGTCGACTTCTGCTCGATCGAAATGGCCGGTGACAGGCCTTCGATATGGTCGACGTCCGGCTTTTCCATCATCGACAGAAATTGACGGGCGTAGGTCGACAGGGACTCCACGTAACGGCGCTGGCCTTCGGCATAGAGCGTGTCGAACGCCAGTGAGGATTTGCCGGAGCCCGACAGCCCGGTGATCACGATCAGCTTGTCCCGGGGGATATCGAGATCGAAATTTTTCAGGTTGTGGGTGCGTGCGCCTCTGATCTGGATGGAATCCATGACACTCCTCGGACAGGAAATGGGTACGGCTTGTCGCCCGGAAATTCACCAGTATACCGCGTCAAACCGGGTGCGACGACGTGTTTGAATGCGACGTGTCGGTGTGGGCCTGAGGATGGCGGATCTACCAGTTCAGGTTGTCTTCCGGTGTCGTCTCTGCCGGGGTTCCCCGGTCTTGCGAAGGCTCGGCCAGATCCTGAAGGCGCACCTGCGTTTCGGCGTGGGATTCCGACAGGTCGATGATAATCTCTACGCGCCGGTTGAGGGCGCGGTTCATCGGGCTGGAGTTGGGGACGCGGGGTCGGGTGTCTGCAAAGCCCTGGACAGTGACCCGGTTGGCCTCGATACCGCCGCCTTTGATCAGCACATTGGCCACGGCCGCGGCGCGATCGGCCGAGAGGTTCCAGTTGGAGTCGTAGCGCGTGCTGTGGATCGGCACATCGTCGGTATGACCTTCGATGGTCAGTTCGCCCGGCGTGCCTTTCAGAACGTCGGCCATGCGATACAACATGTCTTCAAAGGAGTAGGTGAGCTGGGCCGAGCCGGAGGGAAAGGAACCCTTTTCCTCAATCCGGATGACGATGCGCTCATTTTCCTTTTTCAGATCCAGGCGACCTTCCTGCAGCTCGTCGCGCAGGACTTTCTTAAGTTGCTGGAACTGGTTGTCCACGGCCTGTTCGCGGGCTTCGGCGATTTTTGCCTCAACCTCCGACTGGGTGGTGTTGGTTTCCAGCTCGGGCTGGTCCGTTGTGGTTTGCTGGCGAACTTCATTGAGCACGGTGGGCTCGGGTTTGCCCGCGGAAAAGTGATCGAAGACCGGTGTCGTACCCTTGGGGATTTCCATGGCAGGCACGTCGCGCTGAACGCCAAACGCCTTGGACAGCTCGTCGGCGATCTGTTTGAACTTGTTGGCGTCGATTTCAGAGAACGACAGCAACAGCACAAAAAAGCACATGAGCAGCGACATCAGATCGGCAAACGTCACGACCCAGGCCGGCACGCCAGGCTGTTCCTCTTCGGGCAACTCGTCCATCGCTCGTCAACTCCTAGGACGCGGTTTCCGCTTCGCCGCTTTGCTCGCGCTTGGCCGGCGGCAGGTAGCTGGACAGCATCTGCTCGATGACCCGCGGATTGCGACCCTCCTGAATAGCGATCACGGCGTCGGTGATCAGCGCTTGCATGCGGGCCTCTTCGGTCATGCGAAGCTCGAGCTTGTCCGCGATCGGACTGGCAACCATGGTGGCCAGAACGGCCCCGTAGAGCGTGGTCAGCAGGGCGACGGCCATGGCGGGGCCGATGGATTTCGGATCCTCCATATTGGAAAGCATCTGCACCAGGCCCACAATGGTACCGATCATGCCCATAGCCGGGCCGACGTCGGCCATTGCCCTGAACACTTTGGCGCCCATCCGGTTGCGGTCGAGAGTCAGCAGGCGTTCTTTCTGCATCAGTTTTTCGATGGTTTCGGCCGGCTGGCTTTCCAGCAGGTACTGAGTGCCCTGGCGCAGAAACGTAGAACTGACCTCTTTTTCCTCAAGCGCCAGGACACCCTGTTTGCGCGCGACATTGGCGATATCGACGACTTCGTTGATGAGGTCTTCGGTGTCCGGCAATTTGAAGGAGAAAGCGCGGCTGGCCGCCTTGAAGGCGCCCAGAAACTGCCCGAAGCTGAATTTGGCCATGACGACGCACAGACTGCCGACGATCACGATCAGTACCGACGGCATGTTGAGAAACACTTCGCTCGACGCGCCGAGGACGATGGCAGAGCCAATAACGAGCATGGCGCCGACGAGGCCAAAGAGGGTCGCGAAATCCACAGCTGTCCCTATGAAGTTGAGTGTCGAGTAACGATCCGGCGTCGCCCTTTATTGTGCTGCACGAGCGATGTCGCCGGTAGGCCCGTCATGACTGCGGCGACGAGCCTCGATTGCTGGCTATATTACGCGGAGTTGCCGGCGGACTGAACGTTTCCCGCGTGCAAATGTCGGGGAATTTTGTCAGAGACCGTCATCTAACGTAATCGACTGTTGTCGCGAGCGCCAATCTAGTGTCCCGTCTGGTTAATTCGCTGACCTACTGCGTACCGCTGACGTCTCTGGCCAAGGCGCCAGCCCGCCGGTGTGGTGGTTCCACATCAAGGGTTGGCAACGCAGGTCCAGAGGCGTCAGCGGTGCGCCCTTCGGGAGCGCCTGAGCGCTTTGATCGCGGTGTTGCGTCAGCTCGATTTGGAGCCCCAAACCTTCGCTGCCGCGCCTTGCTCTCAAAGCGTTCAGGCGCTCAGTAGATCAGCGAATTAACCAGACGGGACACCAGTAATTGATCTGAGTGGCCTGTTGCCTCCTTCACGGGAAGGGCGTTTGGTACAATTATGCAACAATTTCCATTTTTACCGTTCAGAGTGACCGTTGTTCCATGAATTCACTTGAGAAACGATCCATTGCCGCCCTGGCTTCCGTGTATGCGATGCGGATGCTGGGGCTGTTCATGGTCTTGCCGGTATTCATGCTGTTGGGCGAAAAGCTCGACGGCGCCACCCCGGCATTACTGGGCCTGGCCATCGGCGCCTACGGCTTGAGCCAGGCTCTGCTGCAAATTCCCTTCGGGATGCTGTCCGATCGCCTGGGGCGCAAGCGGCTGATCTTTTTCGGCCTGCTCCTGTTTGCGGCCGGCAGCTTCATCGCCGGCTCTTCCGAGAGTGTCTACGGTGTGATTGCCGGGCGCGCATTGCAAGGCGGCGGGGCGATTGCCAGTGTCCTGATGGCGCTGCTCAGCGACCTGACCCGTGAAGAGAACCGCACCAAGGCGATGGCCCTGGTGGGCATGTCCATCGGCATTGCCTTTTCTGCGTCCCTGTTTATCGGGCCGCTGCTGGGCTCGGTGGCGGGGCTGTCGGGAATTTTCTACGTCACCGGCGTGCTGGCGCTGGTGGGTATCGGCCTGGTGTATTGGGTGGTGCCGTCACCGGCATCCCAGTCCCAGCACCTGGACACCCAGCCGGCCCGCGAAAAGCTCAAGCAGGTCCTGACGGACGGTCGTCTATTGCGGCTTGATTTTGGCATTGCGGCCCTGCACCTAGTGCTGACGTCCGCGTTTCTCGTGATTCCCGTCCTGCTGCGGGACCAGGTCGGACTGGCGCCGACCCATCACTGGTGGGTCTACCTGTCCGTTATGGCGGTGGCGTTCTTTGCGATGGTGCCGTTTATCATCATCGGCGAGAAGAAACGCATGATGAAACAGGTGCTCTGCGGCGCTGTGGCCACGCTGACCGTTTCGTGCATGGCACTGGCTGAATTGCCGCACACGTTGTCGGTCATGTGGATCTGCCTGTTCTTCTTCTTCATGGCGTTCAACCTGCTCGAGGCGAGCCTGCCATCGCTGATCAGCAAGGAATCACCGGCAGCGGCCAAGGGCACAGCCATGGGGGCGTATTCCACCTCCCAATTTCTGGGCGCCTTTGTCGGTGGGGCGCTGGGCGGCACGCTGTTGCAGCACTTCGGCGTGAACGGTGTGTTCGGTCTGATGGTGTCGGTCCTGGTGATCTGGCTGGGGCTGGCCATCACCATGAAGAGGCCGAGCCATACCTCCAGTTTCGTGGTACAGTTGGTCGACATTGACGGGCGTGGCGTTTCCGCGGTGGACCATGCGCTGAGAGGCATTGCCGGCGTCGAGGATGTGGTGATCCTGGCCGATGCCGGCGCGGCCTACCTCAAGGTGGATAAAGAGCAGTTCGATGCCGCCGATCTGGGGCAGTTCACCTTCGTCAGGCCCTGACGCAAACACTGAATTCAGACGGCCAGCCATGGAGGGCTGGCCACGACAGAGATTATTGGGAGTCGAGCATGGCAAGAGGCGTAAACAAGGTCATCCTGATCGGTAATCTGGGCAACGATCCGGAAACCCGTTACACCCCCAACGGAAACGCGGTGACCAACCTGAACCTGGCAACCGACGAGAGCTACAAGGACCGCCAGACCGGTCAGATGGTGCCCAAGACCGAATGGCACCGTGTGGTCATGTTCGGCAAGATCGCTGAAGTGGCCGGTCAGTACCTGCGCAAAGGGTCCAAGGTCTATATCGAAGGCAAGCTGCAGACCCGCAAGTGGCAGGGGCAGGATGGCCAGGATCGCTACACCACGGAAGTGGTGGTGGACATCAACGGCCAGATGCAGATGCTGGACAGCCGCGGTGGCGGCGATAACCAGGGCATGGGGGCGCCGTCTCGGCCGCAGCAGCAACCGCAACAACAGCCGCCGCAGAACTATGGCAACCAGGGCGGACAGGCGTCCGGTGGATACAGCCAGCCGCCGCAGAATCAGGGCGGTAGCATGCCGGAACCTGTGGACGACTTCGACGACGATATCCCGTTCTAGGGGACGTCCTGCCAGAACTGAGAAGGCCCGCCATTGGCGGGCCTTCTTGCATTTCGGGGCGCGTTAGTCCTCGTCGTCATCGCCCTGCGAATCCGCCATGCCCAGTTCCTTGATCTTGCGGGTCAGGGTATTCCGGCCCCAGCCCAGCAGGATCGCGGCATCCCGGCGGCGCCCGCCGGTGTGTTTGAGTGCGGTTTCGATCATCACCTGTTCGAATTCCGGCACGGCCACATCCAGGATGCCCTGTTTGCCCCGTTTGAGCTCCTGCTCGGCCCAGGCGCGCAGACCTTCCTGCCAGGTCTGGCCGGTCGGTGGTGTATCGGCCTGGTCCAGCAATTCCGGCGGCAGGTCGCTGACGTGGATTTCCCGGCCGCTGGCCATCACGGTCAGCCAGCGACAGGTGTTTTCCAGCTGGCGGACGTTGCCGGGCCAGGGCAGGGTGGTCAGGTATTCCTCGGCTTCCGGGCGCAGCAGCTTGGGCTCGACGGACAGCTCCTGGGCCGCCCGTTTCAGGAAGTGGCGCATCAGGCGCGGGATGTCTTCACGCCGTTCCGCCAGTTTGGGCAGGTGCACCCGGATCACGTTCAGGCGGTGGAACAGATCTTCCCGGAAGGTGCCGGCCTGGACCAGCTTTTCCAGATTCTGGTGCGTCGCGGCGATGATGCGAACGTCCACCTTGATGGGAGTGGTGCCACCGACCCGATAGAACTCGCCGTCGGCGAGGACGCGCAACAGGCGGGTCTGGGTATCGGCCGGCATATCACCGATCTCGTCCAGGAACAGGGTGCCGCCGTTGGATTGTTCAAAGCGCCCCTGACGCGCTGCACCGGCACCGGTAAACGCGCCTTTCTCGTGGCCGAACAGTTCCGATTCGATCAGGTCCTTGGGGATGGCCGCCATGTTCAGGGCGATGAACGGGTGGTTGGCCCGCGGGCTGTGGTTGTGCAGTGCCTGAGCGACCAGCTCTTTACCCGTGCCGCTTTCCCCGTTGATCAGAACGGTGATGTTGGAGTGGGACAGGCGGCCAATGGCGCGAAACACTTCCTGCATGGCCGGCGCTTCACCGATGATTTCGGTATGCCGGGTGCCGGCGTCGGCCTGGGGTTCGGTACTGGCCCGACGTTCACGGCTGTGATCGACCGCCCGCTTGACCAGTTCCACCGCGTCATCCACATCGAAGGGCTTGGGCAGGTATTCGAACGCCCCCGTCTGGTAACTGGCGACGGCGCTTTCCAGATCGGAGTGGGCCGTCATGATGATGACGGGGATGTCCGGGTGATCCTGAACGATCTGCGAAAGCAGTGCGATGCCATCGATACCCGGCATGCGGATGTCGCTGATGATGGCATCGGGCTGCTCCCGGTCGAGTCGCATCATGATGCCCTCGCCGCTCTCGAACACACGCGGTTGCATGTTGGCCTGCGTCAGGGCCCGTTCCAGGACCCAGCGAATACTCCGATCATCGTCAATTATCCAGACGTTGGCCGATTGGCTCATGCTTTCAGCTCCAGAGGCAGGAAAATGATGAAATCGGTCCAGCCGGGCGAACTCTCGCATTCCACGAGGCCCTGATGTTGACCGATGATGCTTTGCGTAATCGAAAGACCGAGGCCTGTTCCGTTGGCCCGGCCGCTGATCATGGGGTAGAAGACGTTCTGCAACAGGTCCTGTGGAATGCCCGGCCCGTTATCAATGATGTCGACGCGGCACACCAGCCGGTAACGGCGATGGCCGATGGTGAACTGGCGCAGCGCCCGGGTGCGGAATGTGATGCAGAGCGTTTCGTCATTGGTGTGATCGGCCGCCGCCTCCATGGCGTTGCGAGCCACGTTGAGGAAGGCCTGGATCAGCTGTTCCTTGTCGCCGGGGAACTCGGGCAGGCTGGGGTCGTAGTCGCGTTCCAGTTTAACGCGGCCCTTACTCTCGGCTTCCAGCAGCGTTCTCACCCGTTCCAGCACTTCATGGATATTGGTTGAGCTGAACTGGGGCGCCTTGTTGGGGCCGAGCATGCGGTCTACGAGTCCTCGCAGTCGATCCGCCTCGTCGATGATGACCCGGGTGTATTCCTTCTGACTCTCGTCGGCCAGTTCCCGGTCGAGCAATTGCGCCGCGCCACGGATACCGCCCAATGGGTTCTTGATCTCGTGGGCCATGCCGCGCACCAGGATTCGGGTGGTTTCCTGCTGGGAGAGCATGTCTTCCTCCCGCGTGATACGCAGCAAGCGGTCGCGCGGCTGCAGTTCCAGCAGGAGCGTTTCGGTATCGGCACCAATTTGGGACACGGAATAGTCCACCGTAAACCGGGAGCCCGAAAGTAGGGTGAATTCGGCTTCCCGCTTGGTGAAGGGTTGCCCGGTTCGGGACGCATCATTCAGCGTCTCGAAGGCCTCGGCGGAGCCAATAAACAAGTCGCCCAGGCGCGTGCCGACAATGCGCGAGCCGCTGGCTTCCAGCAGGTACTCCGCAGCGGCATTGATGTACAGAATGGTCAGATCCATATCCAGCACCAATGTGGCGGTGGTCAGGTGATCCAGGATCTGCCGGTAGACGATATCTCTAGACATGATGTCCCTCTTGTTCCGATACCTTGTCTGCAAAAAGCGAACCAGATGCGAACGTGCGGACAGCGAGCTGCGCCTTTTTGGTTAGCCCGTCGCCATTGAAGATAGATTCTGTGCCGTATTTCGGTGCCCCGCCGGTGGTGTTTGAGCGACACGGCCTCGCACCCGGGCCGGGTCCCGGCGCTGAAAACGCCGGCAACAGGGGCTTCAGGCACTTGTTATGCCGGGCAATTCCTGCGACGACGCCGAGGCGGCGGACGATGCCCACCATGACGGCAGCCGTGAGGCCGTTAGCCGGTTGGCCAGGATGCTGTCAGCGTATCGCCCTGCTTTTGAACGAAGGGTAGGTGCTTTTTGGTGCTTTCGCACTATTTTGGTGCAGCCCTCCGAGCCTTGTGGCTCGGAGGGCGCTAGGGAGGGGTTAATTCTGGACCGAGGGCCGGTGGATAGTGAACGTAATGGTCTGGCCTTCCTGGACGATGCTGCCGTCCTTGTCGACGATCCGGACCGACGCATTGTGGGTGCCGCGAAACACGTTGCTGATGGGGAACTGGCCTGAAGCGTTCTGCCCAATCGGCTGGCCATCGAGTGATACTTCAAACAGATCGCCGGGGCGCAGGCCCGGTTGGCTGGAGACGGCAAACGTCATATCGCCACTGCCGCTGTGGAAGGCGCTGTCGTTTTCCGGGGAATTAAACGCAACGCGGCTGTAGCGGGCCGACGCCTTCTGTTTGCTGCCTTCTTCCTTTTTCTGGCGCTCTTCAAACGCCTTGACCTGTTCGGCCTTGGGCAGGGTCACCGTAGTCACAGGCTTGACGTCCACGGGTTCTCCGCCTGATGAGGCCTCGTCGGTGTAGGTCACGTTGCCGTGCTCATCCACGCTCTTATAGACCTGGGCCTGGGCGCCGGTTGCCGCCAGGGCCAGGAGGCCAAATACAACCACAAGTTTCTTCACGGGGATCTCCCTGTTTTCTCTTTTATTCCCGATTATTGGCAGGCGGAGCGCTGCAATGCAACCGCCTCGCGGTGTTCCTTACGGGATTCTAATGTAGCGGCCGGCGGCACGGCTGTTAAGCCGAATTTTGTGTCTTCCTGAAACGAAAAAAGCCCCGCCGGAGCGGGGCTTTGCTGCCTGAGCCGTAGCTCTTAGACAGAGTAGTACAGGTCGAACTCGACCGGGTGAGTCGTCATGTTCAGACGCTCGACTTCGGCACGCTTCAGTTCGATGTAGCCAGCGATCATGTCTTCAGTGAAGACGCCGCCGCGAGTCAGGAACTCGTGATCGTTTTCGAGAACGTCCAGTGCTTCCTGGAAGGTTTCGCACACGGTCGGGATATTCAGTGCTTCTTCCTTCGGCAGATCGTACAGATCCTTGTCCATGGCATCGCCCGGGTGGATCTTGTTCTGGATGCCGTCAAGGCCGGCCATCAGCATGGCGGCGAACGCCAGGTAAGGGTTGGCAGACGGATCCGGGAAGCGCACTTCGATACGACGCGCTTTCGGGCTGTTCACGTACGGGATACGGATGGAGGCGGAACGGTTACGGGCAGAGTAGGCCAGCATAACCGGTGCTTCGAAGCCCGGAACCAGGCGCTTGTAGCTGTTGGTGGACGCGTTCGCGAAGGCGTTGATGGTCTTGGCGTGCTTGATGATACCGCCGATGTAGTACAGGGCGATTTCGCTCAGGCCAGCGTAGCCGTCACCCGCGAAGACGTTCTTGCCGTCCTTGTTCAGGGACATGTGAACGTGCATGCCGGAACCGTTGTCGCCGACAACCGGCTTCGGCATAAAGGTCGCGGTCTTGCCGTAGGCGTGCGCTACGTTGTGCACGCAGTATTTCAGGATCTGGACTTCGTCCGCCTTGCGGGTCAGCGTGTTGGGGCCAACGCCGATTTCACACTGGCCGGCTGTGCCGACTTCGTGGTGGTGAACTTCGATTTCCAGGCCCATGGATTCCATGGCGGCACACATGGCGCCACGCAGGTCGTGCAGGCTGTCGACCGGCGGAACCGGGAAGTAACCGCCTTTAACACCCGGACGGTGGCCGATGTTGTTGCGCTCGAAATCTTCACCGGATACCCAGGCGGCTTCTTCGGAGTAGATTTCGTACATGGAACCCTGCATGTCGGTGTTCCACTTCACTGAATCGAATACGAAGAATTCCGGCTCCGGACCGAACAGGGCGCCGTCGGCAATGCCGGTGGACTTCAGGTACTCTTCGGCGCGACGGGCAACGGAACGCGGGTCGCGCTCGTAGCCCTGCATGGTTGAAGGCTCAACGATGTCGCAGGTGATGTTCAGGGTGGTTTCTTCGGTGAACGGGTCGATCACGCCAGTCGCGTCATCCGGCATGAGGATCATGTCGGACTCGTTGATGCCTTTCCAGCCGGCGATGGAAGAGCCATCAAACATCTTGCCGTCTGAGAAAAAATCTTCATCCACTTCAGAAGAAGGCAGGGTCACGTGCTGCTCTTTACCGCGACTGTCGGTAAACCGCAGGTCGATCCATTTCACTTCGTGCTCTTTGATCAGGTCAAGCGTCTTGGACATTACGCATACTCCGTCAGTTTATGTCTTTTATGGAGCCGGCTCGGCTGAACGATACCCGTCCAGCGTCCGATTCATTCGACAGGCGCATGGCAGCTTATCAAAACAGCTGCGCGCGTGCCTGCAAATTCGGCTGCAATCAGATAAGCAAAGCGCTTGCCAAGATCAAAGAATCGTTCGATGGTGGTGCAGAGTGGGCATTTAAGGGGCGGGAGGGACGGTGCGCTTGTGTGCAATGTCACACGCGTGGTGCACGATATGCTCTATTAAGGTGCGTTATTTAGAAAAATGAACCAAAACAGTGCGCACTATCATTCGAGTGTTTTTGCAAAACTACGGTTGTTCACTCTTTAACCGTAGTTGTGCCTTGCTGTTTTCGATATACTGCGCGCGCCCGAAGCCCGTCGTCATCCGTCGCGGGCTTCCATTTCCCAGGGTGAGCCTGCTGTGTCCGGAAACCATGGTCTGGCCCCCGACTAACATTTTTCAGATTTGAGATGGCATGCCGGACTGCGTTGTCCCTTCAATCGTCTCAGGTCAGTTGCATGCCTCAGGATTATCTTGTGATCGAAAAACGCCGAAATATCGCCATTATCGCCCACGTTGACCATGGCAAGACCACGCTGGTTGACAAGCTGCTCGAGCAGTCCGGAACCCTGGACCGCAAAGAAAGCGGCGCCGAGCGCATCATGGACTCCAATGACCAGGAGCGTGAGCGCGGTATCACCATTCTGGCCAAGAACACCGCGATCCGCTGGAACGAGTACCAGATCAACATCGTCGATACTCCGGGCCACGCCGATTTCGGGGGTGAGGTCGAGCGCGTCATGTCGATGGTGGACTCCGTGCTGCTGCTGGTCGACGCTGTCGATGGGCCGATGCCCCAGACCCGTTTCGTGACCCAGAAAGCCTTCGATCAAGGCCTCAAGCCGATCGTTGTAGTCAACAAGGTGGATCGTCCGGGTGCACGTCCGGATTGGGTGATCAACGAAGTGTTTGATCTGTTCGATCGCCTCGGTGCCACTGACGAGCAGCTGGATTTCCCGATTGTCTACGCGTCGGCACTGAACGGCATCGCCGGTCCGGAAGCGGATCAGCTGGCGGACGACATGACCCCGCTGTTCGAAGCGATCGCCGAGCACGTGCCGGCGCCGGATGTTGATGTCAGCAGCCCGTTCCAGATGCAGGTGTCGCAGCTGGACTATGACAGCTATGTCGGCGTTATCGGGATCGGTCGCATCACCCGCGGCAAGCTGCGTCCGGGTCAGCAGGTTACCGTTATCGATCGTCACGACAAGAAGCGCAACGCCAAGGTGCTAGAGGTCAAAGGCTTCCACGGCCTGCAACGGGTACCGGTCGAAGAGGCGAGTGCCGGCGACATCGTCTGTATCAGCGGCATCAGCGAGCTGTTTATTTCCGATACCCTGTGCGATCCGCAGAATGTGGAACGTCTGCCAGCGCTGACGGTCGACGAGCCGACCGTGAGCATGACCTTCCAGGTCAACGATTCCCCGTTCGCCGGTAAGGAAGGCAAGTTCGTCACCAGCCGCAACATCAAGGAGCGCCTGGATAAAGAACTGCTGCATAATGTGGCACTGCGTGTCGAGCCGGGCGAAACCGCTGAGAAGTTCAAGGTCTCCGGCCGGGGCGAACTGCACCTGTCGGTCCTGATCGAGAACATGCGCCGCGAAGGCTACGAGCTGGGCGTGTCCCGTCCGGAAGTCGTTCAGCGCGAAGTGGACGGCGAGCTGCAGGAGCCGTACGAGTTTGTGGTCATCGACGTCGAGGACCAGCACCAGGGCTCCATTATGGAAGTCATGGGCCTGCGTCGTGCCGAGCTGAAGAACATGGTGCCGGACGGTCGTGGCCGTACTCGCCTGGAATTCATCATGCCGGCACGCGGCCTGATCGGTTTCCGCAACCAGTTCCTGACGCTGACGTCCGGCACCGGGATTATCACCAACGTCTTTGAGCACTACGGACCGGTTAAAGGCGGCGACATCGAGCATCGCAACAACGGCGTGCTGGTGTCGATGGTCGACGGCAAGGTGCTGGGCTACGCCCTGATGACCCTGCAGGAGCGCGGTCGTCTGTTCGTGGATCCCGGCACCGAGGTCTACGAAGGCATGATCATCGGTATCCACAACCGCGATAACGACCTGGTGGTCAACCCGACGAAGGCGAAGCAGCTGACCAACATCCGGGCGTCCGGCTCGGACGAGAACGTGATGCTGACCCCGCCGATCCGGATGTCTCTGGAGCAGGCGCTGGAGTTCATCGATGACGATGAGCTGGTGGAAGTGACGCCGGAATCGGTCCGCATCCGCAAGAAGCTGCTTAAGGAAAACGAGCGCCGTCGGGCCCACAAGAAGTAAGTCCGCACGAACCACCCTCGCCGGCCATTCGGCGAGGGTGGTAATTCCCTGCCCAATCTCCTACATTCAGAAGTCTGCCCGATCCACCGACTTCCGGATGTCACCATGCTGACGCTCTATCCCGAAATAAAGCCCTACGCCGAGCACCGACTCAAGGTCGACCCGCCTCACGAACTCTATATAGAAGAAAGCGGCAATCCGGATGGTATTCCGGTCGTCGTGGTCCACGGAGGCCCGGGTGGTGGTTGTGAGGACTATTACCGGCGCTTTTTCGATGCCGAGCGGTTCCGGATCATCCTGTTCGATCAGCGTGGCGCCGGGCGCTCGACGCCCCTGGCGGAGCTGAACGGCAACGACACCCAGGCCCTGGTCGAGGATATGGAGCGTATCCGCCAATTCCTCGGCATCAAGCAGTGGGTGCTGTTTGGTGGCAGCTGGGGCTCGACCCTGAGTCTGGTCTATGCCGAGACGCATCCGGATCAGGTGCTCGGGCTGGTATTGCGCGGCATCTTCCTCTGTCGGCCGCAGGATATCCGCTGGTTCTATCAGGACGGCGCCGGACGGATATTCCCGGATTACTGGGAGGACTATCTCGCGGTAGTGCCCAAAGAGGAGCGTGGCGACATGGTTGGCGCTTATTACCGGCGCCTGACCAGCACCAACGAACTGGAACAGATGCAGGCGGCGAAAGCCTGGTCCGTCTGGGAAGGGCGTTGTGCCACGCTGCACCCCAATCCCCGGGTGGTGGAGCATTTTGGTCACCCCCACGTGGCGATCGCCCTGGCCCGGATCGAGTGCCATTATTTCATGAACAATGCGTTTCTGGAGCCGGACCAGATCGTTCGGGACGCCGGTCGCCTGCAGGGCATTCCGGGCCACATCGTCCACGGCCGATACGACATGGTGTGTCCGCTCGACAACGCTCACGCCTTGCGCGAGGTGTGGCCTGAAGCGGAGTTCTCGATTATCCGTGATGCGGGCCATTCGGCGTCAGAACCGGCCATCGTCGACGCCCTGTTGCGGGCCTGCGAGAAAATCGCCGAGCACTACGCGCACTCACATCAGCGTCCGGTTTAGGGAGCGCATGGGAGGCGTCTGGAGCCGTTCGGAACTCATCTGCATTTGTCTATTTATGTAACCGCCGCTTGCCGTGCTGAATGGGGATAATTAGAATCCCGATCAGTTCGTTGCAGTACTGTCATGTGTTGGTCACATTTCAACCATGACCATGCCTCAGCAGTTCGAACCGGAAAAGGGACAAGGAGTTGATTTGAAAGCCCTCATCCAGCGGGTGACTCACGCCAACGTGGACGTCGACGGCCAGACGGTCGGACGCATCGACGACGGCATCCTCCTGTTTCTCGGTGTTGAGCATGCAGACACTGACGAAACCGCCCGGCATCTCTGCCAGCGTGTCCTCAACTATCGCATCTTTTCCGACGACGCCGGTCGTATGAATCTCAGCCTCCAGGACCGCGGAGGCAGCCTTCTCGTTGTCCCCCAGTTCACCCTCGCCGCGGATACCCGTAAAGGCCAGCGCCCCAGTTTTTCGTCTGCGGCGCCACCGGAGCAGGGCGATGCACTGTTCAGTGCTTTTGTCTCAAGTGCGAAGGAACTCGTTGGAGAGGCTCGGCTGGCAACGGGAAAATTCGGCGCCGATATGGCGGTGTCGCTGGTCAATGACGGGCCCGTTACGTTCCTGCTGGAGGCGTGAGGCCAAGGTGATCCAGGCAATGGGCGGGAAGAGTTGTCACAAAACCGTCATGACGGCCATGATTCAATGCCGCCCGATGGTGGCCAAAAGTATCACTTGATTGACTGAATAGTTGTGCTACTTTCCGATGCTTCGGTGTCAGGTTCGATTACAGTGCAGTCAATCGTCGGTTGCTTCATCTTGGCGCAGCCTGAAACAGAACGACAAGGCGCCGAGTAGCATAACTGCATAAAAAGTTTAATGTTTTTCGAGTTGGCCTGAAAATTGTTGGTTGGATTCGGAAATCGGCGGAGCTAAACGCTTAAAAAATCGCCAAAAAAATTTGCAAAATAAGGTTGTCTGTATTAAAACCATGTCATCATGCAGCGCTTTAAGAAGTGACTGTAAGTGACTGACCTTGAAGGTGTAGCTGGGTCGAGACCGGCAGGAGCTGAGACGATTCAGGGCGCCCAAAAGGAAACGTATCACGCATGTCCCTGTTGTCGCTCAGGATTTTCTCCGAGGCGTAACAATAATGACATGTTTGATTCACATAATGGGCCCGTCAAAAGGCCCAACACTAAAAACGGGTAAAAACCCGCGGCTAAAACCTGAGTTAACTCAAGAAGGAAGACGCAACATGAAAAAGACTCTGATCGCATCAGCTGTAGCGGCGGCTACTTTTTCCGGCGCGGCGCTGGCGCAAGAAGCCAACCTGCCGACCGTATATGGCAACATCCAGCTGACCACCGTTTACACTGACTACGACGGCGCTGGCAACGAATTCAGCGGTATCGCTGACAACGGTTCCACTCTGGGCGTTAAGCACAGCCACGAAATCGCACCGGGCATCGAAGGCTTCTTCAAGGCCGAGCTTGAATTTGACGCAGACGACAAAGCCAGCAACGGTGGTCTGAACTCTTTCGACGAAGCCTACATCGGTGTTAAAGGCGACAGCTTCGGCCAGGTTTGGGTCGGCTCTGACGACTCTACTTTCGAGTCTGCTATCGACGAAATTGCTAACTACTACGAGTATGCTGGCCAGAACCTGGGTGGTGGTTACGACACCGGCGAAGGTGACCTGATCCAGTACAAGACTCCTTCTTTCAGCGGCCTGACTTTCGGCGGTGCTGTACAGGTTAACGGCGACAGCGATACAGGTGGCAAGTCTTACCCGTACCAGCTGGCTGCCATGTACGAGATGGGTGGCCTGGAGTTGGCCGTCGCTATGGATTCCAACGACGGTGGTCGTGCTTACAGCAGCGACTCTGCTAGCCTTGACAACGAAAACACCTACGGTGCTCGTGCCAGCTACAGCATGGACAACCTGCGTGTAACCGGTCTGGTCAAGACTCGTAAGGACGTTGGCGACATCTACGGCCTGTTCGGTTCTTACGCACTGGGCTCCAACACCTTCGCGGCTTCCTGGGAACACGGTTCTCCGGATGAAGGCGACGACGTTGATGTATTCTCCCTGCAGGCGCTGCACAACCTGTCTGACCACATGTACGTTTATGTTGAAGGCTACCTGGGCCAGTACGCGGATGACGCTTTCGGTCCTAACGCCAGCGATCAAACCGATCTGGCTATCGGTGGTACCTACTACTTCTGATTCAGCGCTTAGCTGACTCGAAGCAGTAACCCAAGAAACCGGCCCTTTTCAGGGCCGGTTTTTTTGTGCCTGAAGGATTGGCAACTTATCCTGATGCTCTCGAAGACAACCCGGGTGGAAAATGGCTGAAGAACTGGAAATCAAACTGACGCTGGGTAAAGGCGGCACCGACGCGGCGCGAGCCTGGCTGGATGAGAGGGCGTCTGAGGAAACAACGCAGAAGCATCTGGTCAATCGCTATTTCGATACGCCGGATCAGGCCCTCAACCACGAGCGGGCGGCCCTGAGGGTGCGGCAGGCAAATACCCACTACATTCAGACGCTCAAGACGCAGGGCGAGTTTGTGGATGGCGCGCACAAGCGGCAGGAGTGGGAATGGCCGCTGCCTGGTGCGGATCTGAATCTGGGGCTGCTGGCGGACACGCCGATTGCCGAAAACGTCAACCTTGCCGAGCTGGCGGTGATCTTCGAAACCAACTTCGACCGGGAAGCCCGTTTGCTGAGCCACGAAGGCGCCATGGTCGAGTGTGCGCTGGACCGCGGGGTGGTCCTCGCCGGTGATCGTCGGCGAGAGCTGGCGGAGCTGGAGCTGGAGCTGAAATCCGGTCCGGGTTCAGCCCTCTTATCGCTGGCTTCCCAATTGGTGTGGCGTGTGCCGGCCTTCCTGAACCTGGTCAGCAAAGCGGAACAGGGCTACGACCTGGCCGGCCTTGGCCGACCGGAGAGCCGGGCAGCCGGGGATCCTCCAGTGACTGCCTGGTTGCGGGCCGTCTCGGTTCACTGGCTGACAGGGAAGGCGGAAACGGCCTGTCGGGAGACGTTGGCGGCCCTCGAAGACCGAGCCGTCGATGCCGGTCTTGAGGACGAATGGCACTGGGCCTCAAGTCAGGATTTCACGTCGGTGGATTGGCTGTTCGATGCCCGGATGCTGCGCCTGCAGCTGGGGTTGCTAGTGCACTAGAGGCCTGAATCGCCGCTACTCCGATTTTGCGGTATCGCCGTCGCTGGCCGCGTGCAGGTTGTGCCAGCGTTCCAGAAATGCGCGATAGCGATCCAGCGCATCGATCAACTCTTCCACCGGCGGCGTCTCACTGGATTTGACCAGCACAATGAGCGCTTTGCCTTCCACTTCCTGGTTGGGATCCGGATGACAGACCACGTCGTCGTTCTCGTCGATGTAGGCCAGGGCCGTCCCGATGCCATGTCGGATCAGGGCGCTCACAATATCCGCCCAGTTCAAGTCGTCGAGCGGTAGCTCATAGCGGTGCGGATGGTCCTGCTGGTAATTGAACAGATCTTCCAGCACTTTCTCTGAGCCGGGTGAGATCACCGCACGCACCATGATTTCCGGGTAGGTGCGGACCGGCCGGATAACCGTGCGGATGCCCAGGTCCCGATAGCGGGGCCGGTCCTCATCCCGCACGCATTCCAGTGTGACCCGATGCCCCAGCTGCAGATCACTGAGCCGGGAGGCGATACTGAACGTTATGCTGTCGGAATCCGGATCCGCTTCGTCCGGTGCCAGCACGATGATGTAGCGGGCGTCGATCACGTTGACGGCCCGCAGGGCCTGCGGGTCATTGCCGGAGCCGTGGTAATGCACCAGTCCGGCGTCGCGCAGCTCCGTCGGCAGTCCTTCCGGATACTGCTGGGTGACGATCTGGATGGGGATGGTTTCGTAACCCGGAACGGCCCGAATCTGGCTCGACAGGCGCAGGAAGTAGGCGCTACCGCCGTGCATGGGCGTGTTGATGATGACGATGTGGTTTTTCATGTTGTATCTCCAGCGGCCGGTGATGATGCGCTCGCGCCGGTAGAACCGGTATTCAATATAGTCGCTGACGATCAGGGTGAGTACGGTAATGGAGAGAATATACATCACCGCCACCGTAATCAGCCGCCCCATGGCGGTTGTGGGTGACAGGTCGCCGTAGCCGACGGTGGCGAGGGTGGTGAACGTCAGCCAGAAGGCGTCGAGGAACGACAACTTCTCGAACACCATCATCGCGACCACATGGAAAGCGACCAGACCGACCAGGATCAGCATCAACCGCTTGAGGCGTTGGCGGATGACCCCTGACATGGGAAGATGCGTGAAGTGGTGCTCGGCGGTGACGGCGCGTCTGTCTTTGTTGAGCATCTGTGGTGTTCCGGGTTTAGAGTCAGGTTGTCGTCGAGTTCCAGTCTAGACGGATTACCTGGCAAGCCCAAGGAAGTTGCTGAGCTATAAGGTGATTTTTAGGTTATGACCGCAGCCCCCCATGCTGGACCCGCCATTCCCGATCTGCTCCGTGAGGACGCCGACGCGGTGACGCGTCTGCTGGATGAACGGTCCCCATTGCCCCGGGACAAGACAGTCACGCAGGCCCACTGGCAGCGCGCGCTGTTGGGCAGCTTCTTCCTTAGGGAGGTGGTTGAGCGCCACCCCGAGTGGCTGTTCGAGTGCCTGAAGCGTGAACCCCTGTCACGTCCCCTGGATCACGCCTTTCTCACGCTTCGCTGGCAGGCCTATCTGGAAGACGTCGCCGACGAAACGTCGTTGCACCGCTCATTGCGCCTGTTTCGTCGTGAGGTCATGTTCCGCATTATCTTTCGTGATTTCGTGCGCCTCGCGGATCTCAACGAAACCATGGGCGCGGCCAGTGCCATGGCCGATGTGGCGATTGATGGTGCGCTGGACTGGCTCTATCAGGATGCCTGCGCCCAGATGGGAACCCCATGGGGCATCGATCCCGCCACGGGCGAGGAAGCTCCGCAGCGGCTGGTGGTCCTGGGCATGGGCAAGCTCGGTGGCCATGAGCTGAACGTGTCGTCCGACATTGACCTGATTTTCGGCTTCCCGTCCAACGGCGAGACCCGGGGCGGCGCGCGCGCCATGGACAACCAGCAGTTCTTTATCCGACTGGGGCAGCGTCTGATCCAGGCGCTCGATCAGTTGACTGCCGACGGCTTTGTTTTCCGGGTGGATATGCGCCTGCGTCCATATGGCCAGAGTGGGGCGCTGGCACTCAGTTTCGGCGCCCTGGAATCCTACTATCAGGACCAGGGTCGGGATTGGGAGCGCTACGCCATGGTCAAGGCCCGCGTGGTCGCTGGCGACAAGAAGGCGGGGGACGTGTTGATGGCCACGCTACGCCCGTTCGTCTACCGCAAGTACATCGATTTCAGTGCCTTTGAATCCCTGCGCAGCATGAAGTCCATGATCAGTCGGGAAGTGCGTCGCAAGGGCATGGAGAACAACATCAAGCTGGGCAATGGCGGGATTCGCGAGATCGAATTCGTGGTGCAGGCCTTCCAGCTGATCCGGGGCGGACGCGATCGCGAACTTCAGCAACGGGAGCTGCTGCTGATCCTGCCGGAACTGGTGAATCTCGAGTTGTTACCGCAGGCCGTTGCCGATGAGCTGGCTGACGCCTACGTCTTCCTGCGCAATCTTGAACACGCCTTGCAGGGCATCGCCGACCAGCAGACCCAAGAGCTACCGGAAACCCCGGCGGCTCAGGCCCGGGTGGCCATGATCATGGGCTTCGACAGCTGGGACGACTGCCTGGCGGAACTCAATGGCCATCGCCAGCGCGTGGCCCGGCACTTTGCCGACATCATCGCTTCCGATGACGATGAGACGGAAGAAGAAGAGGCCAGTGCCCGCTGGCAGGAAATCTGGCTGGCGGAGCTGGAGCCAGAGGCGGCGGTGAAGCGACTGTCCAAGGCCGGTTTCGAGGCTCCGGAACAGAGTCTGGAGCAGCTGGTGACTCTGCGCAGCAGCCGCACCGCGCAGATGATGCAGACCGAAGGCCGGCGTCGCCTGAACCGCTTTGTCCCGGTATTGCTGGAAGCGCTGAGTCAGGTGGAACAGCCATCGGAGACCCTGTCCCGGGTGCTCCAACTGGTCGAGTCTGTCCTGCGCCGGACGGCCTATCTGCTGCTGTTGCTGGAAAACCCCGGCGCTTTGCGCGAGCTGGTGCGGCTGTGTAGTGAAAGCCCCTGGATTGCAAGGCAGCTTGCGGAAACCCCGCTGCTGCTGGATGAGCTCCTCAATACCGAAAGCCTCTATCATCCGCCCAGTCGCGAACAGTTGCAGGACGACCTGCGCCAGCAGCTGTTGCGTATTCCGCTGGAAGATCTGGAGGAACAGATGGAGGTCCTGCGCCACTTCAAGAAGGCGCACGTCCTGCGCGTTGCCGCGTCGGAGCTGCGCGGAACGCTGCCCCTGATGAAAGTCAGCGATTACCTCACCTGGATCGCTGAAGTGGTGCTGGATCACGTGGTGGATGTGGCCTTCTCCAATCTGGTGAGCCGGCATGGCTATCCGCATCACGGCGACGGTTCCGCCTGCGACAGCGATTTCGCGATTGTCGGCTACGGGAAGCTGGGCGGCATCGAGCTGGGCTATACCTCGGACCTGGATCTGGTTTTCATTCATACTGCTGATCCCAATGGTTCCACCAACGGCGACAAACCCATCGACAACGCCGTGTTCTACACGCGGCTGGGCCAACGCATCGTCCATATCCTGAGCACCCAGACGCCGTCGGGGCAGTTGTACGAGGTGGATATGCGCCTGCGACCGTCCGGCAACTCCGGACTGTTGGTCAGCAGTCTGTCCGCCTTCGAAAAGTACCAGCGCGAGGACGCCTGGACCTGGGAGCATCAGGCGCTGGCCCGCGCCCGGGGGGTGGCCGGCAGTCGTGAGGCGCTGGAAGCGTTCGAAACGCTTCGGCATGACATCCTGTGCCAGTCCCGCGATCGTGATGCGCTGCGCCAGGACGTCATGAATATGCGAGAGAAGATGCGTGCGAGCCTGGGTACGCCCACCAAGGAGGGCGAAACCCCGGAAGCCTTCCACATCAAGCACGACCGGGGCGGCATCGTCGATATGGAGTTCATGGTGCAGTACCTGATGCTGGCGTATTCCAGCGAGCATCCGGAGCTGACCCAATGGTCGGACAACATCCGGCAGATGGAGGCGCTGGGCAAGGCGGGCGTCCTGCCAGAAGAAGATGCGGAACAATTGCGTGAGGCCTACATTGCATTGCGCTCGACGATACACCGCCGGGCGCTGCAGAACCTGAACAGTCGCGTTGAGGCGGACGCCTTTCCGGAAGAGCGGGCTTATATCTGGTCGGTCTGGAACCGGGTGATGGGCGCATCGGGCGCGCCAGAGCGGTAAGCCCCTACTGCGTCGGTCGCGGGTTTCCTGCTAGAATAGCGGCTTTTCCGGGCCCGCTGGCGGGCTCTCCACAGCTTTATCAGGAGCAAAATGATGTCGATGGCGGATCGTGACGGCCTCATCTGGCTGGACGGAGAAATGGTGCCCTGGCGCGAAACCAAGGTGCACGTCCTCACCCATACGCTGCACTACGGCATGGGCTGTTTCGAAGGTGTGCGCGCCTACAACACCGAGAAGGGCCCGGCGATTTTCCGTTTGCAGGAGCACACGGACCGTCTGTTCCGCTCTGCCCACATCCTCAACATGAAAATGCCGTTCACCAAAGAACAGGTGAATGAAGCCCAGCGCCGCGCTGTGCGCGAGAACAATCTCGACGAAGCCTACATCCGCCCGATGGCCTTTCTGGGTTCTGAAGGCATGGGTCTGCGCGCCGATAATCTCAAGGTGCATTTGATGGTCGCTGCCTGGCACTGGCCGTCCTATATGGCGCCGGAAGCCCGCGAGCTGGGGATCAAGGTGCGCACGTCGTCCTACACTCGCCACCATGTGAACATCACCATGTGTAAGGCCAAGGCGAACGGCAACTACATGAACTCCATGCTGGCGCTGAACGAAGCGATTGCCAGTGGCTGTGAAGAGGCGCTGCTGCTCGATAACGAAGGCTACGTTGCGGAAGGGTCCGGCGAGAACGTCTTCATCCTGCGCGATGGCGTCCTGCATACTCCGGAGCTGACCTCTTGCCTGGAGGGGATCACCCGTCAGACGATCCTGGATTTCTGCAAGGAGCTGAACGTACCGGTGCGCGAGCGCCGTATTACCCGGGACGAGGTCTATATCGCCGATGAAGCCTTCTTCACCGGGACAGCCGCCGAAGTCCTGCCGATCCGCGAGCTGGATGGTCGGGTGATTGGCGCCGGCAAGCGTGGCCCGTTGACCGAGAAGCTGCAAACCATGTACTTCGATGCGGTCAAGGGCAAGCGTCCCGAGAATGCCAGCTGGCTGACCCTCGTTAACGATTGATCCGTGATGGCCGGCGCTGCCGGCCATGAACCCGTAACGCTAACCCACGAGTCTGCGGAAGAACACTATGGCCGATGTCATCACTGTACCCGTCTCCTTTGGCGAGGTGCTCGACAAGATCACGATCCTCGAAATCAAATCCGAGCGTATCGAGGACGCCGATAAGGTGCGCAACGTGCGCCTGGAGCTCGATGAGCTGAGCAAGACCTGGAACGAAGCCGTTCCGGATCAGTCCGCGATTGGCGAATTGCGTCAGCAGCTCAAGGCCGTCAACGAAGCGCTCTGGGAAATCGAGGACGATATCCGCGACCAGGAAGCCGCTCAGGACTTCGGGCCACGTTTCATCGAACTGGCTCGCGCGGTCTATGTCACCAATGACAAGCGTGCTGCAATAAAGAAAGAGGTGAACCTCGCGCTGGGTTCCCGTTTCGTCGAAGAGAAGTCCTATAAGGACTACACCGCCGGCCAGAAGTGATCGGCCACGGACTTACCCTGCACCATCAAAAACGCCGGCCTGTTAGCCGGCGTTTTTGATTTCTGCCCTGATTTCTTCTTATTCGTACAGGCTAAAACCGTTAGCCCGGTACCAGCGCTTGTTTTTCTCGCAGCGCCAGAGCTTCTTCAGGCGAGAGATGGACGCGTAGGCCTGGAAATAGTCAGCCAGCGTCGGTTTCGGGCGGGGCGATTCGGCCAGTTGATCCGCATAGCGGTCATACTCACCGGCCAGCGGATGGAAGCGCACCTTGCGCCAGGGTTTGTCCCAGCCAATGTAATGAATGATGCCGGGGTTCAGATTGGCCTCGCGGACTTCCTCCGGATCGAAGCCGGCAATCTGCTCACTGTGTCGATACAGGCCAGTCTGGTGATTCCAGCGCAGCGGCAGGTGTTTCCAGCGGGTGTGCAGGATGCCGTTGAGGGCGCACTGGTCGTTGGTGCTGATCCGGTGCGGGTTTTCCTGCTTGAAGCGAAGAACCTCGTTGGAGATGTCGTCCCGGCGCCACAGTTCCAGATTCAACAGCAGTACGCCGGAGTTGAAATACTCGTCCTGTGGAATGCCCAGCTGCTTGTAGGTGTGGCCAGACAGGTTTTCTACCGCGGCGACGTGGTAGTCGGAAATATCCGTCGCGGCCAGTTCCAGTATGTCGCCGAGGACAATGACGTCGCAGTCCAGGTAAACCACCTTCTTCACCGATTCATCGAATATCTCGGGGATGGCGATGCGGTAGTAGGCCGACGAGGTGATGTGTTTGATGGTCGGCAGATGTTCGAACCGGGATTTGTCGAAAGTGACAAAGTCGATGCCTTTACCCCCGGCCTTTTTCACCTCTTCTTCCATCACTGTCTTGGTGCTATCCGCAATCCCACCGTCAATGCAGTAGAGATAGACCCGTGCTGGATCCGAGCAGTTACGAATCAGTGAGGTGAACATTACCGTCAAGTGCATGGCGTAGTTCTGGTCGGAGCTTGCAACGACGGCAACGGCATCGGCCGGTAGAGATCGGGGTTGCTGGTTACTCATGTTCGAATCATTTCCCCTGGTAGTGCGCCGGGAGATGTCTGCGGCGTTTCAGGAATTTCCAGTGGCTACGGAGCGCAAAGAAATAGCGGCGCCGGGTGGCTGTATCGTCACCGACAAGAGGCTGGCCGGCCCACGGCGTCTCATTGAGAACCTTGCGATAGTAAGTCTTGAAGGGGTGGAAGCAGTAACGCTTCCAGGGTTTCTTCTCGCCCGTGAAGTGAACGATGGCTGGATGCAGCATGGCGTCATTCATATCGCTCCGACTGTAGGTGCAGCCCTCATGGTATTTCCGGACTACCTTGTAAACATCGGACTGAACATTCCACTTCAGCGGCAGTCGGACCCAGTCATTCTGCAATACCGCGTTCAGGCTGCACTGATCCACGAACTGAAGGGAGCTGGCATGTTCGCGGGCGTACTCGGTAACCTGCCGGTGCAGCTGGCGTTCTCTCCAGGCGGCCAGGTCCATGACGAGCAGGCCTGAGTTGAAATACTCGGTACGATCGACTTCGATGTCCTTGCAGGCTTTGGGCGACAGGTTCTCAACAGCGGCGGTGGAATTCCCCTCAAGATCCAGATTCCAGAGCGCAATCAGGCTTTGCAGAACGATGGTGTCTGCATCGATGTAGATGATGCGCCCAACATCGGCGGGGATGTATTCGGGTAGATTAATGCGCTGGTAGACTGCCGAACCGTAACGATGCGTCGGTAGCCCCTCATAGAGTCGGTCATCCGGGCTGTAAGTGGTTAACGTGCTGCCCAGTGCCTCCAGCATGCCGCTCAATCGTTCCAGGCTGGCGCCGGAAATGCCGCAGTTGATGAGGTGGAAATGAATAGGCGCTTCCGGGGTTGCCTTGACGGCCGAGCGCATCATCACGGCCGCATAGGCAATGTAGTTCTCGTCGCAACAGGCGGCCACTGCAATGGCGTCAGACATGGGGTTGGGCATCTTCAAGTCGACGGCGGAAATGGAATGAGTAGACGAACCCGACAATCACGGCGTTCAGATACTGGCCAGTCGGGTAGAGTATATAGGATTCAAACATGTTGATCACAATCCAGAAGGCCAGGAAGCACCAGGCAAAGACAAACACATCCCAGGGCATGTCGCCTCCGCGGAAGGCTCGAACGGTGGCGATGCCGATCCAGACGATCAGGGCGACCAGGATTGCTGTGCCGAGGAGGCCCTGAGCGACCAGGGTTTCCATGAAGGTATTGTGGAGATGGCCAAAATTCTGCTTAAACGACGCACCAAAGTAATCCGAGTGCTGAATCATTTCTTTTGTTGAGCCCGCGCCCCATCCCAGCAACGGACGTTCGCCAACCCAGCCCATCGCCACGCGCCAGGAATAGAGCCGCACCCCACTGCTTGTCTTCGGATCGACGTTTTCACTGGGCGCCTCCAGGATTTTGTCGATCTGGATATCGGTCGTTGAGAAGCGCTTTTCCACCGTCTGGGAGGAGTTCAGGGTGAGGCTGATGGTCACTACAAACGCGCCAGCAACCAAAGCCAGTAGCAGGCTGAGTTTGGGCTTTTCTCCTTGGGACTCTCGACTCGTCAATAAGCGGCCGATCAACAGGATGACCGCAACGAGAGCGGCCTGGAGCAATCCCAGCCACACGGCACGGGTCTGTGAAGCCAGGGTCCCTTCAATCGCCAACAGGAGGGCGGCAAGCAGGAGTGGAAGGACGGCCATGGATACCAACCAGCCACGGTGACAGCTCCAACGAATGAGCCGTGGAGACAGGCAAAGCAGACACAGCAGGTAAGTGCCGAAGAACATGCCCGTGTGTTCGGCGTTGTGTATGCCAAAGTCGACCCTGTAGCCTTTGAGTGCCCGGATCCATTCAGATGCTCTGAATTCGAGTCCCAGATAAACGTAGAGTCCCGCCAAAGTCAGGAGCAGGACAGGCCACGCCCTTGCGGGTCGAAGCATACTGACTCCCGCCGCGACCAGTAAAACCATGAGCGGTTTGAGGTAATGTCGGGTGACCTTGGAACTGGGGTCTACGTATTCCGGCAGCGATACGTGATACCAGAGTTGCACGACCAACAGGTACGCGAGCAGGATCAAACAGATCCGAAATATGGGGTCGGTCAAAATGACTCGTTTCAATGGGCTGCTGCTGCGACCCAGAGCCAATATGCCGACCAGCAACACGACCAGCAGGGTTTCCGCCGTCCGATAAGTGGAAAACCAGGGCAGGAAGCAAAAGACATAGGCGGCCAGCACCGTGAGGTAAGTTTTCCTCAACCCGTTCAAAGAGGTGCCGGCGATTTTGGTCCAGAAACGGTTGGCGATACCCGGAGAAACCTGATTCATGCCGTGGCCCTGTTAGCGATCCACTCATCAAACCTATGGCAGACCTCGTCGGCGGTGATCAGTTCCATCGCGCCTTCAAATTCCGCTTTCATGCCCCAGCGGGCTGTATCCACGGTTTTTCCGGTGAATTTTTCCAGTGCTTCCGGATAACGATCGACACACCACTGCAGTGAGTTGTAGGGGCCCGAGCGATTCGGATTGCTGGCCGCAAACAGGCCCAACACATCGGTGCCCATGGCGCTGGCGATGTGCGCGGGGCCCGTGTCCGGCGCGATCAGCAGGTCCGCCCCGTCAAGCAGGGCCGTCAGCTGTTTGAGTGTGTCCTGACCGCACAGGTTGAGCGCCGGTTGGGTCATGATCGAAGCGATGCGTTCGCAATATTCTCGCTCATAGGGGGCCGGACTGCCGACCAGAATCAGGCGAGCACCGTGCTGTGCGACGATATGGTCTGCCACGGCTGCATATCGGTCCGCACTCCAGTTGCGTAACGTGTGGCTGGCGCAGGGACTGATCACGATATTGGGCCGGTCGTTTGCCAGATGCTCACTGGCGAACGCATGATCCGATTCGCTCAGGGGGATCGTCCAGCGTGGCGGGGCAGCTTCCAGCCCCAGGGGCACCAGAAAGCTGGCCAGGCAGTCGCGAACGTGTTGTTTGGGGGCTGCCGGGATCCGACGATTGATAAACAGGCTGTGGAGATCCTTGCTGCGAGCCCGGTCGTAGCCGACCTTGATTTTGGCCGGTATCACCGCGGCGGCCAGGTTGGCCCGGAAAGCCACCTGCATGTGAAGCAGCGCATCGAACTGGCGCCCACGGAGTTGCTGTCGCAAATCACGGTAGCCCTGCAAGCCGCTTTTCTTGTCGAAAACGATAAACTCGACGCCGGGCAGATCGCCAACCAGCTTGGCTTCGACCTTGCCGATAATCCAGGTGATCTTAACGTCCGGGAGTTGTACCTGAAGGCTGAGCACCACAGGTATGACATGCGTGACATCGCCGATGGCCGACAGGCGCATGATGCAGATTGACTTGATCAAGGAAACATCCGTTAGTGCTGACAACACGGGCTATCTGGAGCCGCGATGGTGTTCGTTGTTAAACTCGGCGTATTCTAGCGCACTTGGAACCGGGCGTCTTTGCTGTCCGCCGGGCTGCGGGTTCGAGTCATGTCATAGGGAGAAGCGGTCAGCACCGTCATGATCATGCAGAAAGAAAAGTATGTTCCGGGGCATGGTGCAGCGCTGCTGGTCAATCCGGATTACGCTGAGGTGACGCCAGACTGGTTTCTGCCCGCTTTCTGGGGCGCCCGGGCAGCATCCGTCAGCAGTGGCGGACGAGGGAGCGCCTGGTTTATCGACGGGCCCAGAGGCGAAATGGTGCTGCGCCACTACCTCCGCGGCGGTTACGTTGCCAAAGTGTCCCGTGCGGCCTATCTCTACACGGGGGAGGAGCGGACGCGTTCCTTTGCCGAATTTCGATTGCTGAGTCAGCTGCGGGATCTGGATTTACCGGTTCCAGAGCCCGTGGCAGCCCACTACAGGCGAGTTAACGGTCTTTTCTATGAGGCGGCCATTCTCATTGGGCGCATTGAAGATGTCACTCCGCTTGGGGATTGCGCCGGTGATCTCAGCGAGGATGGCTGGCGTCGACTCGGTCAATTGCTGCGTCAATTCCATGATGCCGGAGTCAATCATCCCGACCTGAACTGCTTCAACATTCTACTCCAGCATCAAGCTTTCTATGTGATCGATTTTGACAAGGGCCGAATCGAATCCAATCGCGAGCCAACGGCGTCTTGGCGGAAGCGGAATCTGGAACGCCTGTATCGCTCACTGGCTAAGCTCGACGTCGATTCGTTCGATCTGAGGGCGCGCTGGAAGGCGCTGGAAGTTGGCTATGCCCGGGTTCCGGTGACTCAGCAATGACGGAGGTTATTATTAGCCGGGAAGTGATCGACCTCGATTTTGATGTCATGAATACCCCTAGTGGGCAATGATCGCAGGTCTGGGATTGACGACCGTTCGATGGCTCTCCACGACCATGTAGCCGAAGACAATACGGCAGAGACAGCGGCCAGCTTCAGAGCAAGCGTTACGACATCCTCTATGTATACATCCAGCAGGCCTTTCGTTTTGCCTTATCACTTTTTCAGCATGTCCATGCTGCCGTAGTTCCGTGTCTATGGAATCAAAGGTAATATCCTGATGAAAATTCTCGTGACAGGTGGGGCCGGTTTTATCGGATCCGCGGTTATTCGATACATTCTGACCCACACTGATGACAGTGTGGTCAATCTCGATAAATTGACTTATGCCGGCAATCTGGAGTCGTTGGCCAGTGTGAGTCACCATCCGCGATACGCCTTCGAGCAAGCCGATATTTGCGACCGGGCTGCTCTGGAAGAGGTCTTCGTAACGCATCGGCCGGATGCGGTCATGCATCTCGCTGCCGAAAGTCATGTCGATCGTTCTATCGACGGCCCATTGGCGTTTATTCAAACGAACGTTGTGGGGACTTACACACTGCTCGAGGTATCCAGGTCCTACTGGCAGGGCCTTGGGGCCATCGAAAAGGATCAATTCCGTTTTCATCACGTCAGCACGGACGAGGTTTTTGGCGATCTCGGGCAGTCAGCGGATCTGTTCACTGAAAACACCTGTTATTCGCCCAGTTCACCCTATTCGGCGAGTAAAGCGAGTTCCGATCACCTGGTTCGTGCCTGGTATCGAACCTATGGTTTTCCGGTGCTTGTTACCAATTGCTCCAATAACTACGGCCCCTATCACTTCCCCGAGAAGCTGATTCCGTTGATGATCCTGAATGCGCTGGAAGGTCGATCACTTCCGGTCTATGGAGAAGGCAATCAGATACGCGACTGGTTGTACGTGGAAGATCATGCGCGCGCGCTGTATCGAGTCATTCGCAAGGGGCGTCTCGGAGAGACATATAACATTGGCGGATTTAACGAAAAGACGAACATGGAAGTCGTTCGTGGAATATGTGATCTCTTAATGGAGTTGTCGCCGGAAAAACCGAAAGACATCTGTCATTATCGGGACCTGATTGTCCACGTTCCTGACCGACCGGGGCACGACCTGCGCTATGCCATCGACGCGACCAAGATAAAGAACGAGTTGGGCTGGTTGCCGGATGAAACTTTTGAAACCGGTCTGCGTAAAACCGTTGAGTGGTATTTGAACCATCTTGAGTGGTGTCGGCGGGTTCAGGATGGCAGCTATCGACGTGAGCGTCTTGGCATTGGCTGACATGACTCATACGTCGGTATTGTAGTGAGGGGGCTGCAATGGTTGGGACGAAGATTCGAAGAATTCAAGGATAACGAATGAAAGGCATCATACTGGCCGGGGGCACGGGCAGCCGGTTATTTCCGATCACACTGGGTATGTCCAAACAACTGCTTCCGATCTACGACAAGCCGATGATTTACTATCCGTTGTCGGTCTTGATGCTGGCAGGCATCCGTGACGTCTTAGTCATCACGACCCCCGAAGATCAAGCGGCTTTTCGTCGGTTGCTTGGAGACGGTAGCCAATTCGGTATCAGGCTGGAGTACGCCGTACAATCTCAGCCTGCGGGTTTGGCTGAAGCCTTCACCATTGGCGAATCGTTTATCGGCAACGATCCCGTCTGTTTGGTCTTGGGCGACAACATCTATTACGGGCAGGGATTTACTCCAAAACTCAAAGAAACGGTCAAGCGTGTGGAATCGGACGGAGGTGCGGTCGTATTCGGCTATCCAGTCAAGGATCCGCATCGGTTTGGGGTCGTTGAATTTGATGCCGACATGAAGGCTCTGTCTATTGAGGAGAAGCCTCAGGATCCCAAATCTCACTGGGCTGTCACCGGACTCTATTTCTACGATAATCGGGTCATCGATTTTGCCAAACAGACAAGGCCCTCGGCTCGAGGCGAGCTGGAGATTACGTCGATCAATCAGGATTATCTCTCGCTGGGCGAACTTCACGTTGAGATGCTGGGGCGAGGCTTTGCATGGTTGGACACCGGAACTCATGAAAGCCTGCTCGAAGCCGCCCAGTTTGTAGAAACGATTGAAAAGCGACAAGGCTACAAAGTGGCTTGCCTGGAAGAAATCGCCTGGCGCAACGAATGGCTGACGGATCAACAGATGCTGAAAGCCGCCGCTTACTATGAAAAAAGTGGTTATGGCCGATACATTGAGGATCTTGTTCGGGAGCAGTCCTTGATTAGATCGGGAGAGACGGGTGCGTAAGAAAGTTCTCCATATCTGCCGAATGGAGAAATTTATCCCTCCATTCATCCAGTTGGTGGAATCAGAATTTGGCTTGAGTGATCATCGCTTTGTCCTGTTCGGTGATCATGTTCGTTATCCGGTTGCCAGTCGAAACGGCATTGACAAGGTTGAAAGGAATCCACTGGCAAAGTTGGGTTCGCGTTTTCGCCTAATAATCGCGATGCATCAAGCCGACAAGATTATCCTGCATGGTCTATTTAACCGTTCCGTTACGCGGCTACTGTGGCTGATGCCATGGCTGCTCAAGAAATGTTACTGGGTGATGTGGGGCGATGACCTGTACCGCTATCAATCCATCGCCGCAAAAGGGAAATGGACGTTCAAAGAGTCCGTTCGATGTCGTGTTATCCGTCGCATGGGGCACCTCGTGACACACATCCCGGGGGACGTCGAGCTCGCGCGTCAATGGTATGGCGCGACCGGTCAGTTTCATCCCTGCCTGATGTATCCGAGTAACGTCTTCAGGGATGTTGATATGTCCCCAAGAGAGGATCGGCGAATCAATATACAGGTAGGTAATTCGGCCGATCCAGGCAACAATCACTTTGAGATACTGGATAAACTCGCACCTTACAAAAATGAAGAGATTGCGATCTACGTGCCGTTATCCTACGGAAGCTCCGAACATGCCAAAGCAGTAGTGGATTACGGTGAGAAACTCTTTGGGGACAAATTCAGGCCGATCCTGGATTTCCTGCCTTATGACAAATACCTGGAGTTTCTGTCCGATATTGACATTGCCATCTTTAATCATCGACGCCAGCAGGCCATGGGTAACACCATTAACTTATTGGGATTGGGGAAGAAGGTGTACATCCGGGATGACGTGACACCCTGGTCGGTCTTTCAATCGCTGGGGATCCGGATATTCGATGTGAATTCACTCAACCTTGGGCGTTTGGACGCTGAAGATGCTTCGTACAACCGAAAGGCAATCAAATCTGCATTTTCGGAAGAAACACTGGTAAACCAGTTACACGCCATTTTTGAGAGCTGACTATGGCCTATTACACCGATGAGCAATTGCGCCAAATGAATTTCAAGCGGCTCGGGCGCAACGTGAAAATCAGTGATAAAGCCAGTCTCTATGACACAGCCGAGATGGAGATCGGTGATTTTTCTCGGATTGATGATTATTGCATCGTGTCCGGCCGGATCATCATTGGAGCCTATTGCCACGTAACACCCATGTGCCTGTTGGCCGGTGGTGCTCCCGGCATTACATTGTCGGACTACAGCACATTGGCCTACGGCGTAAAAATCTTTGCGCAAAGCGATGACTACAGCGGCGCGACTATGGTGAACTCACTAATCCCCAAGAAGTTCAAAAACGAGTACATGGCCCCGGTTTTTCTCGGGCGGCATGTGATCGTTGGTACAAATGCGGTTGTGTTCCCGGGTGTCACGATTGAAGAGGGCTGTTCGATCGGCGCAATGACGCTGGTTAACAAAACGACCGATGCTTGGGGCATATACGTGGGCAGCCCGGCCAGGCGGATCAGAGAGAGAAAGCAGGACTTGCTGGCACTGGAAGCCCAATTCAGGGACGAGGTCCGCAATGATCCCCTTTAACAAGCCCCCCCATACCGGTCTCGAAGAGAAATACGTGCTTGAGGCTATGGGTAGCGAGAAAATTTCCGGCGACGGGCCCTTCAGCCGGCGCTGCCAGTCCTGGTTCGAGTCCTCCCTGGGGTGTCCGAAAACGCTGTTAACGCCTTCCTGTACCCATGCCCTGGAAATGGCGGCACTGCTGATCGATGTCCAGCCGGGAGACGAGATCATCATGCCCAGCTATACGTTTGTCAGCACGGCAAACGCCTTTGTTCTGAGGGGCGCCCGGATTGTGTTTGTCGATATCCGGCCCGACACCATGAACATCGACGAGCGGCAGGTGGAAGCCGCCATTACGCCTCGAACCCGAGCCATTGTGGTCGTACATTATGCCGGTGTTGCCTGCGAAATGGATACAATAATGGCGGTGGCCAGTCAGTACCAACTGGCGGTCATTGAAGATGCCGCTCAAGGTATGATGGCGACATACAAAGGGCGACCGCTCGGGACCATTGGCCATATTGGAACCTATAGCTTTCACGAAACCAAAAACTACACGAGCGGTGGCGAGGGCGGTCTCTTACTGATCAACGATACGCAGTACATCGCCCGATCGGAGATTATCCGGGAGAAAGGCACCAATCGCAGTCAGTTTTTCAGGGGCGTGGTCGACAAATACAGTTGGGTCGATTTGGGCAGCAGCTATTTGCCCAGCGAGATACAGGCGGCCTATCTTTGGGGGCAGCTGGAGTGCGCGCGCGAGATTCACGAGAATCGGCTGCAGAGTTGGCAGGCTTATTGGGAGGGATTGCGTTTTCTGGCGGATACCGGGCACCTGACGCTCCCGACGATTCCGTCAGGTTGCGAGCACAACGCTCATATGTTCTATCTCAAACTGTCCTCTGCGGATGAGCGTGACGCATTGTTGGCACATTTAAAGGCAGACGGCGTCATGGCGGTTTTCCATTACGTGCCTTTGCACAGTGCTGAGGCGGGTCGTCAGTTCAGCACTTTTCGGGGTGAAGACCATTATACGACGCAGGAAAGTGAACGCTTGATTCGCTTGCCCCTTTGGTATGGGCTTGAATCCCGGGATATTGCGCACATCATTCAATCTGTAAAACAGTTTTTCGACAACGCCTGAAGTGCATCGCTGACCCAGCGGCTCGATAAGTTGAGGGTTGAGTGAAGGTTTGGGCCTTGCACTGTCCAGAGGACGTTACTCTACTTGTAGGCTGTCTGTCTGACTGGCGGATGGCTTCAGCAGCTATTGATCATTAGAGGAGCATGCTGCAGCTTATGCGCGGCATGGCAGGGAATGGGGCGTTTTTGCGCGAGGGAGTCTTCGGGCAGACGCCCTTCGCCGGTCGTCTTTGGCCGGGCCAGCGGCTAAACTAGTGCCACTTCTGACTGATACCACTTTCACAAGGAAACCCGGTTTGACTGGAACCTCCGATGCCCCGCTTCGCGTCCTTTGCTTGACGGACTCCTGCGATCGCCCGGAATCTGAACTGTTCATCGGCCTGAAGGCGGCGGGCGTTGATGTTGACGTCATGTGCAATCCCAAAGGTCGAAACTATCAGCGGCTTGTGGAACAGGATCTGGTCGTCGCTCCCCTGGCGCTCCAGGGGCGGTTTGACAAGGAAGGCACGGCGGCCATCCGGCGTCAGCTCCAAAGCAAGCCGTATGATGTGATCCATGCCTACAATCCGCGCGCGCTGGCGTGCGGGTTGAGAGCGTCTAAGGGGATGGATGTCCGGGTTGTGGCCTATCGCGGCGTTATCGGCAATGTGGGGGCTATGCATCCCGAGTCCTGGATTACCTTCCTGCACCCGCGGGTCGACAAGATCGTCTGCGTCGCCGACGCCATTCGCGATCATCTTGAGGGGCTTGGCTTCCCCTGGTCGCGCCTGACGGCCGACCGGCTGCAGAGGATCTACAAGGGGCACGACCTTTCCTGGTATCAGGCGGAGCCGGCGGATTTGCGGCCGCTGGGTGTGCCGGAAGGCGCCTTCGTGGTGTGTTGTACGGGCAGGGGTGTGCCACGAAAAGGGTTCGATGACCTGGTGCGGACGGCCCTCTATTTGCCGGAGGACGTTGAGGTTCACTACTTGTTGGTCGGCGATGTGGATCGCAACGAGACCATCCGCAAGGAAGTGGCCGCCTTGCCGCATCCGGAACGCGTACACTTTGCCGGTTATCGCAACGACGCGCCCCAGCTTGCTGCAGCAAGTGACGTGATCGTGTTGCCCTCCAAAGAGCAGGAAGGTCTGCCCCGGGCGGTTATTGAAGCCATGGCCTATGCGATACCGGCCATTGTGACCCGGGTGGGGGGTATGCCCGAGCTGGTTGAGGATGGTGTGACGGGACTGGTGGTTCCGCCATGCGACGAAAAATCGTTGGCGGAAGCGATCGTCAAGCTCTACCGGCTCTCGCCGGAAGAGCGGCAGGCGATGGGAGCGGCGGGGCGCAAGCGGATCAAGGAGCATTTCCATACGTCCCAGACCGTCCGCGAAACCGCTGCGATGTACCAGTCCCTTGTCGACGGCAAACGTCGCTCACGCTGAATCTGAACTGACGAGTGTGGAATGCCTAAACGTTACCTGTTTTTTGTAAACCAGCCGTATTCATATTCGATTTTGCGGCCTCTCCAGGAAGAAATTCGACGTCGGGGCGACCAGGCAGCCTGGTTCGTCGCCGGATGTTCCACGGCTCCACTGAAAGAGGGGGAGCTCCATTTGAAAAGCGTTCGGGAGGTCATGGCGTATCAGGCGGATGCGACGTTCGTTCCGGGTGACTGGGTTCCCTACTTTTTCCCTGGCATCAAGGTGGAAGTCTTTCATGGGATGGCCAGGAACAAACGGGGACACAGCAGTGAAGACGAGAGTGACCATTACCGCATTCGGGGGTGGTTCGACCTGTACTGTACTCATGCCGAGAAAGATACTGCCAAGTTTAAGGCGTTAGCCTCTGAGTTGGGGCACTTTGCCGTTTCACACACCGGTTGGCCAAAGCTCGATCCCTTGTTTGCTCAAGGTGTACCTGGCAGAAGGTCTCGGCAGCCGGATGAACCACCGGTGGTTTTTTTTGCCTCGACATTCAGTCGTTCTGTCACGGCAGCCCCGGCACTGCTCAGGAAAATCGGAGAATTGGCCGGTAGCGGTCGTTGGAAATTTATTGTGACACTCCATCCGAAAATGGATCCGGCCATTGTGTCGGAGTATCGGCAATTGGCCGGTGAAAACCTGCGCTTTGTTGAAAGCGATGAGGACCTCATGCCGATTCTGCCTCGGGCCGATGTGATGCTCTGTGACACCTCATCCATCATGTTCGAGTTTATGTTCCTTGAACGGCCCGTAGTGACGTTTCGAACGAAGATGCCCGGCCCCTACCTTATTGATGTGGAAGAGGTTGAAGAGGTTGAATCGGCTCTCCAGAAGGCAGTCACATACCCGGCGGAATTGATGGCGCAAACTCGGCGGTTGTGCCAGGAACTACACAGCTTTAATGATGGTGCTTCCAGCCAAAGAGTCCTTGACGCCGTAGAACATTTCCTGAGTCATGAGCAGGGTCGCTTGAAGAGAAAGCCGCTGAATCTGCTACGTAAACTCAAGGTTCGTCGTCGTCTGAAGCGAGAGTTGCTCAGGATGGTCTGACTCAGTCACGCCCCAGGGTCCAAAGCCCGGCATATTTGTTGAAGGTCACCTGCGCATAGGTCACGGCTGTCAGGTAACCTACCGCGCCATCCAGAAAACCGAGTCGAATGAAGTAAACCTGAATGAATGTCATCAGGCCACGTAGCGTTGGATAAAGCATCGTCCGGGTTTTCTTGCCTCGGCGGTGCTTTTCCAGGGCGCCCAGCCAAGCATATTTGGCGCTTTTTTCCAGCGAATGGCCGAAATCCCGATGAGTGAAATGCGTCATCCGTCCGCGCAGGGTCTTGGTCGTTCGGCCTTCGGGGATAAGGATGCGTTCGTGGACGAGCGCATCGGAAAAGCTGACGCCTTCCCGCCGGAATAGTCGTAAGGGCGCGCGACCGCTACGGCCGAAGTCCAGTTGCGTCCCGTAAATCGTCACGGCCCAGGGCAGCTTGTAGGCGTCGGCATCCGGGGCCGAGAGGCGGTCGTTGATTTCCCGGGCCAGGGCCGGGGTAATACGCTCATCCGCATCGATGGACAGGACCCAGTCCCCCGTCGCTTTCTCCAGCGCCCGTTGCTTCTGGATGCCGAATCCCGGCCAGTCGGTAATCTCGACGATGTCCGCCAGGGCGCGGGCCCGCTCCACCGTATCGTCGGTACTGCCGCTGTCCAGTACGATGATTTCGTCCGCCACTGCGCGCACCGAGCGCAGGCAGTCTTCGATGTTGTCGGCCTCGTTCCGGGTGATGATGGTGGCAGAGACCCGTACCGCCCGGGCCCGGTGATCGCCCCGATCGAGTTCAACGAACAGGGACGCCATGATCGGCGCCATCAGCAACAGGTTGAGCAGCAGTGCGGTGGTGCCGGCCTGCTTGCTGAGGATGGCGGTCACGAGCAGTGCACTGGTGATCAGCGCAGCCACGGCCACGGCGCGTGCGGCCGAGTGCCTCGATGTGGCGAAAGACAGGCCGACAGACACCGGAATGGAAACCAGCAGGAGCCAGCCCAGAATCTGGAGAACGCCGGTCTCACCCAGCGAGGCGGCCGTCCAGACATGATCCATAGCCGTCTCGGCCGGACTCAGGATCAACCCGATCGACGCCGCACCGGCGAGCACACCTGCGACACACGCCAAAGCGCGCTTCATCCGGCCCTGCCGGAATAACGTCCAGGCGCCCCAGGAACCCAGGGTGGCGATGAGGATTGGGATCTGCGCCGCTTCCCGGGGAACGGTGATCGTCAGGCTGGCAGCAAGCGTCAACAGGCCCGCCGCGGCGACGGCCGTGAACAGGTCTGCCGCGACCAGGCGGATGGCACTCATGCCGGTGGTCAACGGCCAGAACAGCAACAGCAAGACAAGTGGCCAGGCCCTGCCGGCCGCGGAGGCGGGCGATGGCGCAATGGCCGTCGCCACACCGACGATGATGACGAAACCCCAGAAGGCAAAGTGCACCAGCCGCAATTCCCGGGGGATGTCCCAGCCGCCTGCCCGGCGACGTGCCGCCAGTCCGGCGACCGCCATGGCGATGATAGCCAGTTCGAGGATGGCCGGGTGAATCAGGGCGCCCGCCAGGCCAATGGCCAATAGGCCCAGCATCAGTGGCCGTAAACGCTCGGCGGAAAGGCTGGTCACAGGAAAAATCCTTCTGGGTTGTCGATAGGGCTATGCATCGTGTCAGTGTAGTGAATTCCGGCGTATGCCGGTTACTTAGCTTTATAGGGATTGGGCAGTCCCGGCGGCCGATGGCGCATGCGCTTGTATTCCCACTGGTATTGCGCCGGGATCTGGCGGACGCAGCGCTCAACCGACGCATTGAGGGCGCGGGTGGCAACCACCGGATCGGCATCGTCCAGTCCGGGTTCGCACTCCCGGATCACGATGCGGAAGCCCTCGGCATCCGGCAGCCGCTCGGCATAGGTGATCAGCACCGCTGCGCCGGATTTCTGGAGCAGTTTCGCCACCAGCGTCATGGTCCGCACTTCCATGCCGAAAAAGGGCGCATAGGCATTGCCTTTGCCCCGTGGGCTCTGATCCGGCAGGATGCCGGCGACGCCGCCTTCCCGCAGCAGTCCGATGAGCCGGGCAAGGCCGCGACGGTCGCCCCGGACCAGTTCCGAGCCCAGGCGGCCACGGACCTGAATCATGTAATCCTCGAATTCCGGCAGGTGGGGCGGGCTGTACAGAGCCGCCATCTTATAGCGCGATGAAAAATACAGACCGGCGAGTTCCCAGTTACCCAGGTGGGGGGCCAGCAGAATCAAACCGCGGCCATCGGCCCGATATTGCTCCAGCAGTTCCTCGCCTTCGATCTCGCGAATCAGGTCCAGGCAGCGTTCGACCGGCCATTCCCACATGAGCGGGATTTCCAGCATGGTCCGGCCCGTCTGCTTCATGCTTTCCCGGCCCAGGGCCTTGCGATCGGCGTCGGGCATGTCGGGAAAACAGATATCCAGGTTAACCCGGGTAACCCGCCGCGATTCCGTCGGTAGCTTCCAGCCGAGCAGGCCCAGGATGGCCCCCACATTCTGGGCCGAGCGCAGTGAGAGTTTGCCGGCCAGTTTCAGCAGGCCAGTCAGCAGCGAGATTCTAGACAGGGCCATGGTCCCGTTGATTTCCAGGTCGATAGAGTCAGGGCAGGAAACTACATCATCCGGTGCGACAGTGCCACTCCGCGGATAACTCGGGTCTGCTACAGTTTTTCAGCCCGGGCCCAGCTCCCTGGCCGGCCATGCACTTCCCAGTCGATGCGCTGTTGGAACCGTGCCAGCTTGCGATCTATGTAACGCCACCGATAAGCCGGGACTGCCGCCAGTTGCGTCGGGACGGCGGGCGCGCCCAGTCCATCGACCAGATAAAGCGTGAGCTGTTGGTCGCGACGGGCCACGACAAGGTTGTGGGGCAGCAGGTTACGGGTCAACAGGCCGATCTGTCGCAGCCAGTCGGTGAATCGGGCGATGGCCCGTTCAATGTCCGGTGTCCGACCGTTGGTTTCCAGATAGCGCTCCAGGGTGATGCCGGGGCGGCCGTCGGCCTCGGTGATCAGTTCGCTGACATTGGCCGGTCCGAGTGTGGTGTCGACGCTGCCATGGAATCGGGGCAGGTGAAGCCAGGCCTGTTCCGGATTGGGTAGCCCTTTGATCTGGCGATGCGCGATGATTTCCTGTCGATTATCATTGATGCGATCCCGGCCCAGCAGTTTCTTGTACCAGGGTTGTCGCGCAAACCGGGCCTCAATATTTTCCGGTCGCAACACCTTGAGGCACAGCCTGTGATCATCCGGGTGAATGTAGCAGGTCCGGTTATATCCCGCTGCGAATGGCGGCTGATGGGTCAGGTCAATCATGATGCGAGCCGGGCTGGATGGTTGCTTTGAGCGTAATTTAGCACGTTCCAGCGGCCGCAGAAGAGAGCGGGAGCGAGACCTTATGGTGGTGAAAGGCTGTATTGCGTACGGCGACTGCAACACGGAGGGGATTGCCGGTTTCACCGGTCAGCTCTGGCCTGATCGGGTGGCCCATATCTTGGGGCTGCCGCTGGTTAACTGTGGCCACACCATGAGTACCACCCGGGAGCTGCGCCGCTATGCGCGAGCGTTTCCGCCCTCGGATTACCGGTTCGCGTTTATCCAGTACGGGCTGGTGGATTCCTGGCTGACCTTCCGGGGAGCGCCCTACGTGCTCTATTACCCGGATAACCCGCTGCGCAAATTGGCGCGCAAATGGGTAAAGACGCTCAAGAAGCGAGCTCGCCGCTGGCACCTGCAGGACCGGTTGGGTGCGGTTGAACAGGTGCCTTTGGAGGAATATCTCAGTCATCTGCGTGCGGTGATCACGTCGGCGCCGGCCACTCAGTTCGTGCTCGTTGGCACGGCTCCCAACCTGGATGAGCCCCGCAATCCCCGCATCCAGCGCTATAACCGGGCGCTCGCCGAGCTGGCGGAGCGGCTGGACAATGCCGTCTATGCCGATGCCTACGCCGCATTGTGGGTCGGTCGAGAGCGCACGTTGATGAACGATGGCACCCATTTGACCGATGAAGGCCATCGCATTCTGGCGGATGCGGTGCTCGATGTTATTCGTCGACGTGTTGCGGCGTGAGTTCCGCATAGACGGCGAGCGTCTTATCTGTCATGGCCTCCAGCGTGAGCGTCTGTCGGGCCAGTTCGAAGCTGGCGTGCTGGCACCGTTGCAGCGTCGAAGCATTCGCCAGGTTCTTCTGGAGCAGCGAGGCAAGATCTCCCGTTGCCGTTGACGCGGCGATGCAGCTACCGGGTAGGAAATGCGCCACCCCGCTGACTGGCGTGGCCAACACCGGGCAACGATTCAACAGGGCCTCGACCATGATGTAGGGGAAGCCCTCTCGCTCAGAACTGATGACGCAGGCGTCGGCCCGGGCGAGCCAGCCGGCGACGTTGGATTCATAGCCCGGCAGGTGAATGGTGCCGGTTTGGCCGGAATCGAGGATCAACGCTTCCAGGCGGGGCCGCTCGCGACCTTCACCCAGTATCACCAGTTGGGCACTTCCGCTGTGAACGGTGGACCAGGCCCCGATCAGTCGGTTGAAGCCCTTGACGGGTTCCAGGCGCCCGGCGGCCACAACCAGAGGCGAGGCGTCCGGAATGGGAAGTCCTGTCTCTTCCTGCAGCGGTTGCGGATCAATGCCGTTGAAGATGACCCGAACCCGCGAGTGCACCAGGTCGGCGGCCAGTTCGTCGCTGACGGCGATGACGCCGTCAAGACGTTCCAGCCCGCGGTGGGCGGACTTGGTGCCATGGACCGTGCCGACGTAACAGGCCTCGCGGTTCTCCTGACGCCGTTTGACGCCAGCCAGCAGTTGGATCGCCTTGTTGCCCTGGGCGTGGCAGATGTCCGGCTGCAGGCGCGCCAGAATCCGTCGCAGTCGCAGCCCCAGCCAGGGATGCCGGCGGCTGAAGTGAACGGGTATTGGGTGAAAATGGGCGAACGGGATGAAGCGGTCGTGGTAGCGGGCATCGGCCAGCACATGGACTTCGTGGCCCCGCTGGGCCAGGCTGCGGGCCAAATCCAGGGTGTGTGTTTCCATGCCGCCCCAGGTGGTACCCGGAGTGGCCAGGATCAGCGCAATCCGCAGCGGCCCATTCACGTGACGGTCCTGCCGTGGCGCGCCAATAGCTCGCGGTAGACTGAGAGGGTGGCCTCGGTTTGGGCGGCGAGGTGAAACCGCTCGGGAATCTCGATGGCCGGTCCGGGCTGCCTCAACAAGGTTTGGGCGGTTTGCACAAACGCGCGGGTGTCATCGGGGGCCACCAGGCCGGCCGGGAAACAGGCGCGCAGGGTTTCCGCCGCACCGCCACGCTCGAAAGCAACCACCGGCGTGCCCGACGCCAACGCCTCGGTCAGAGTACGTCCAAAGGGTTCGGGCTTGGTGGACAGATGGCACACCAGATCCGCGAACAGGTAGAGCTCGTGCATGTCGCTGCGCTGGCCGAGAAACGTGATGTGGTCGTGCAACCCTAGCTCGTCGATCCGTTTATCCAGTTCGTCCTGGTAGCGCTGTTTGCCGCCTTCGAGCCCACCGACGATAACGCCATGCACCTTGTCATCCTCCCGGACCAATTGGGCGATCACCTCGAGAAACGTCCGTTGGCCTTTCCAGCGCGACAGGCGTCCCGGCATCAACAGGATGCGGCGGTCGCGCAGTTGCGGGTAGTTCGCCAGCAATTGAGTGCGCCATGCCGGATCCAGCGGTGACTCGCAGAACTGACGGGTGTCGACGCCGCGCTGGATCACCGTGATCCGGTCGTCGGGCACCCTGTAGTTCTCGAGAACATAGCGGCGCACGCAGTCCGACACGGCGATCAGGTGTTCGGCCTTGGCCATGATGGCGCTGTAGGGATTGACCGAATACATGCCGTGAAAGGTGCTGACCAGCACCGGGCGTTCTTCGGCGGGGAGCCCCTTCCAGGCCAGGTAGATCACCCAGGCGGGCATGCGCGACCGGACGTGGATCATATCGGGTTTTAACGATTGCAGGAGTTGGCGGACCGGCCGTACCTGCCCCAGTGTGGTCAGGGACTTGCGGTGAATCGGCCGGGTGATATGTCGGGAGCCCGCGGCTTCAAGCGGCGCGACCATAGGGCCACCGGCGGAAAGCACCGTTGAGGTGTGCCCGCGCTTCACCAGTTCGGCGGCAAACTCCACGGTGCCCCGTTCAACGCCGCCGCTCTTCAGCGCCGGAAGGACCTGCAGAATCTTCATGACGAGACGCCCCGGCAACGTTCCAGCAGCCATTGGGCGGCACGATCCGCTTCCCACAGGGGCGGGGAAACAGGCGCGGTCGCGGCCATCACCGATGACGCCTCCGACAGGGTATGAACCTGGCGACTTTCCAGCAGCGCTTCCGCGCCATCCGCCACCCGGCTTCCCGAAACCGGGGGCAGACTGAACAGGCCCGTGGGAATGCCGGCGGTGAGGCTTTCGTACACCATCGAGGCGCTGTCGGGCGTGATCCAGGCGGCGCGGCTGGCGGCCAGCGTGTGCGCCAGCCATTGATCGTGGGTGTCCCGATGATCGCGAAAACGGACGTGAGGACTTTCGCGCTTCTGCAGGGCGCTGATCAGCTCGGCCGGTGTGCGCCGGCTGGACGTGACCGTCCAGTGCCAGTCGGGATACTCCCGAAGCAACTGATCGAGCTGTCGCAGGATCGTTTCGTCGTCCCAGCGATAATGTCTGGATGGGCCGCCGATCAGAACAGCGCCGTGCTTTCGCTCGGTCAACTTCGCCATGGGTGTCAGGGTGTTCAGGACGCCGGTGGTGATCAGGGTATCGGGAAGCGGAGTGGGGTGATCGTGTTGCGGGATAACCCGGCAGTCGATCCAGCGCTGGGGGAAAGACGGGCGCATGAGCAGTGCGGTCAATGCCCCCGGGGTGCGGCGCAGTGCCAACAGCAATCGGTGAGTGCCGGTACCGGCCGCGACGATCAGGGCCGGTCGGCGCAGGTTGTCCGGGACGTCTAAGGTCGGTCCCACGCCCAGTAAGGCGCGCCAGGACGGCACCGTCAAGGCGCCGGCGTCGAGCCAGTGACAGCGCGCATCGGCGCGGGCCTTGAGACGATTGGCCAGGCCCCGGAGCTGGTTGCGGTGACCGGGTTTGTCGTCGTGGATCAGCCAGACCACCGGGGGCTCGACGCCGTCGGTCATGGCCGCTTCCTGCGGTAGAACCCCGGATCGTCCCGGGACGGGCGCGTTTTGAAGCGTCGGTGCATCCACAGATACTGATCCGGATGTTTGCGCACTTCGCGTTCGATGGTCGCGTTCACCCGGGTGGCGTCCACTTCGTCGTCGCCGGACGGAAAATCCTCCAGTGGCGGATGGAAGTAGATGTCGTAACCGATCTCGTTGTCGCGCCGGAAGTGGCTGAAGGGAATCACGACACACTCGCTGCGCTCGGCAATGCGGGCCGTGGCAGTGATGCTGGCGGCTTCCACACCGAAAAACGGCGCGAACACGATGCCTTTGCGGCCGTAGTCCTGGTCGGCCGCGTACCAGACGATGCGATTGGCTCGCAGGCGCTTGAACAGGCCCCGCAGATCCTTGCTGTTCAGCGCGACGCCATACCGTTTTTCCCGCGAGCGGGTCATCACGGCGTTCATCAGCGGGTTGTTGTGGTCGCGCTGCATGACGTCGGCATCGATAAAGAGGGACACCAGGCTGCCGCCCAGGTCGAGGGTGCTGTAGTGACCGCCGAGCAACAGGATGCCTTTGCCTTTCTCCAGCGCATCGTTCACGTAGTCAAGGCCATGGACCTGGGTCAGGTGGCGTAGGGATTCCGGATCCCGGAACCAGGCCAGGCTGATTTCCATGATGCCAATGCCGTTGGAGTGAAAGGTTTTCCGGACCAACGCCTCCCGCTCGGCATCGCTCAACTCCGGGAAGCACAGGTCGATGTTCACCCGGCAGATGTGGCGCCGGCTGGACAGGGTCCGGTAGGCCAGTTCGCCGATCAGGCGGCCCACGCGCCACTGCACGCCCAGGGGCAGACGGGCCAGCAGCCAGATCAGGCCAATGGTGATCCAGGTCGGCCACCAGCGAGGGTGTCGGTAGTGGGCGAAATTGGTATCGCGGACGCGTTTGCGTTTCTTTGACTTCGATTGACTCACGGTTCGTCCAGATCTCGGGGTGGAATCGTCCCTGTTTGAGGGCAAGTTTATCAGCTATTGATGCGTTGATAAGGCCAGCCCGGATGCCAGGGGCATTTTCGGCGACGATCCGATGCCTCTTTGGTTGTGAATGTGAACTATGCTCAGACCTGGAGGAAGGCCCGGGACGCAACCTGGTGCGCATTTCGGTAGAATCCCGGCAACTTCTGATCCCGCACTGGAGTGCTGATGCTGCGTTTCATCTATTCGACCCTCTTTCGTCTCATCCTGCCGTTTGTCCTGATCCGGTTATGGTGGCAGGGGCGGACGTCGCCGGAAGCGGTGGCACACTGGCGAGATCGTATCGGCCTGATCCCGCGCAGCGAGAAGCCGGTGATCTGGGTGCATGCGGTGTCGGTGGGCGAGACCATCGCGGCGGCTCCGTTGGTCCGTGCCCTCCTTGAGCGACGCCCCGATGCCAGCATCCTGATGAGCGCCATGACGGCAACGGGCCGGGCACGCGCCAACGCGCTGTTCGGGGATCGTGTGCGCTACGCCTATTCGCCCTACGATACGCCGGGCTCGGTACGTCGTTTCCTGCGGCGGGCCCGGCCACAGGCCCTGGTCATTATGGAAACGGAACTCTGGCCGAACATGATCTACCAGACCGCCGCCGCCGGCACGCCGGTCTATCTGATCAATGCGCGGCTTTCCGAGCGCTCCGCCCGCAGTTACCAGCGCTTGCCTGGGGCCAGCCGACAGCTCCTGCGGCAGATCGACTGGATTGCCGCCCAGGCAGACGGCGACGCCCAGCGTTTCGTCGAAACCGGCGCAAGAGCGGATTCGGTCTCCATTACCGGAAGCGTCAAATTCGATGTGGAGGTCACCGATGCCTTGCGGCAGGCGGCCGCGACTCTGCGGTCACAGCTGGGCGGGGAGCGACCGGTCTGGATCGCTGCCAGCACCCATGAAGGTGAGGATGAGCAGATTCTGGACGCGCACCAGCAGGTGCTGGCTGGCACCCATGACGCGCTGCTGGTACTGGTGCCCCGACACCCGGAGCGATTCGACGACGTAGCGGCTCTGGTCCGTCAGCGGAATCTGGGCTTGGTGCGCCGCTCCGAGGGCGGCGATGCGTCGGATTGCCAGGTGTATCTGGCCAACACCATGGGGGAGCTCATGATGCTCTACGGCGCGGCGGATGTGGCTTTCGTCGGTGGCTCGCTGATCGAGCGGGGCGGGCACAATCCGCTGGAGCCGGCGGCCTGGGGCATGCCGGTTGTGACCGGGCCTCATGTGTTCAATTTCGATGACATCTACGAGCGCCTGGAAAGCGGGGCGGGGCTGGTCCGTGTTCAGGATTCACGTGAGCTGGCGGATGCGCTCGGCCGCGGTTTCGCGGATTCAGATTATCGCCAACAGCTGGGAACCAACGCGCTGGCCGTCGTCGATGCCAATCGCGGGGCGTTGAAGCGCGTGGTGGACGGGATCGTCGAAAAGCTGGGGTAGGGGATGCTGGCGCCCGGACATAGAGCGCCAGCGAGTCACAGTTTAGGGCGATTTGGTCGGGTCGACGGTCTTGGTGTCGTTGGCGATGGCACCGATGCTCGGCGCCGAACTGCTCAGCCAGCGGTTGAGATCCACCAGATCCTGCGGGCTCAGGGTGCCGGCCACCAGTTTCAGGTTCAGCGTGTTCACCACGTAGTCGTAGCGGGCGTTGGCGTAATCACGCAGAGACTCGTAGTAGTTCCGCTCGGCATCCAGCACTTCCACGATGTTGCGTGTGCCCACCTCGTAACCGGCGCGGGTCGCATCCAGCGCACTGCGGCGGGACACGATGCTTTGCTCCTGGGAGTTGACCGTCTCGATGTTGGAGTTGACCGTACGGTAGAAACTGCGCGCATTCACGCTGACATCACGGCGCACCGTCTTGAGATTCTGGTCGGAGGCTTCCAGCTGCGCGCGCTGCTGACGGATACTGGCTTCGGTGCCGTTACCTTCATACAGCGGAACGTTCAGTTGCAGGGCCAGCACGCCTTCGGTTGTCGTACCATCGACGGTGCTCTGGTTGGGCGAGACCTGGCCAACGCCGTCCAACTCGGTGTTGCCGTATTTGGCGCTCAGATCGAGGGTCGGATAGTGCCCGGCTTTGGCCACATCCAGCAGCGACCGATTGGCCTGCAGCGTGTAGGCGGCTGACTGCACGCGCCAGTTCTGTTGCAGGGCGATTTTTTCCCAGGCGGCCGGGTCGGTTGGTTGCGGGCGGGAGAGCGGGAAGTCCTGCTGCAGGTTTTCCAGGTCACCGGCGTTTTCGCCGATCAGTCGGCTGAGCTGTTCGCGCGCGATATCCAGGTCGCTTTCGGCGGAAATCCGCTCGCTCTTGCTGGCATCATAGCTGGCGCGGGATTCATACACTTCGGTGATGGCGATCAGGCCCACGTCGAAGCGCTCCTGGGCCTGGTCGTACTGGCGCGCGAAGGCCGCTTCAGCGGCGCGCACCGTGGTCAGGTTGTCCTCGGCGCGCAGCACGTTGAAGTAGGCGGTGGCCACGTCCAGGATCAACTGCTGCTGGGCCAGGCTGTAATCGGCCCGGGCGCTTTCGCTCTGGAACTGGCTGGCGTCGTAGTTGAACCAGTTCTCGGCCCGGAACAGCGGCTGGGTCAGTTCCACCCCGTAGCCAAAGGACTTGTAGGAATCGTCGGTCCGCGGGCCGTCGGAGTCGATGTGCTGGGCGTTACCGTAGGCATCGATCTTGGGCAGGAGCTGGCTTCGGGTGACATCGACGTTCGCCTGCTGGGCTTCGTAGGAGGCCCGGGCGGACGCAATGCCGGAATCATAGGCCAGTGCCTTCTCATAAGCATCGATGAGGTCGGTTGCCATGGCCGGCTGGACAACCAGCAGTCCGACCAGGCCGGTGAGCACGGATTTCTTCATGGATTCTCCTGCCTACGCATTGTTGGGGCGAGCCTCGTCCCTGAGTGTGGGGCCGCGAACCCTGCGGGTCGGGCTGGACAGAAGTCGGGAGGCTCAAGGAAGCGGTCCTCATTATGGACAAAAATCCATCTGATCTCTACACTTGCGGAAATCACCTTTAAGGGCCTGCACGCACTGTTCGGTGCGGTTTGTAAGCCCTTGGGTTGATCACTCAAATGCGTCTTGACGGGGTGCCGGTAAAACCGGCTGAGATTGCCCAGGGCAAAACCCGCGAACCTGATCCGGTTAATACCGGCGTAGGAATCTAAGACAAGCTGTCCAGTGCAATCCAGGCTTTACGCCTGTGTTGTGCCCGGATCCTTCCTCGTCAAACGCGCCCCGTCCACCCAGGACACTTTGCCGTCGATCCACCGGATCGGCCCCGACAAGAGGGACGCCATGATGACTACCGAGAGCATCGAATTCCTGAAGGATGCCGCCGCCGTTGATGAGGCTGCGGTTCAGCCGCTGCCCTGTTCCCGTAAAATCTACGTAACCGGAAGTCGCCCGGACCTGCGGGTGCCGATGCGGGAAATCAGTCTGAGTGACAGCGTGACCGACAGCGGAAGGCACGCCAACGAGCCGCTGGTGGTTTACGACACCTCCGGGCCCTACACCGATCCGCAGGCCCTAATTGATCTGAGGCAGGGTCTGGCGCCGGTTCGCCAGTCGTGGATCGACGAGCGTGACGACACGGAAACCTTGTCGGGCTATTCCTCCCAGTACACCTTGCGGCGTCTGAAAGATCCGACGCTGGACGTGCTGCGGTTTGAAGAGCGGCGCAAGCCGTTGCGGGCGAAGCCGGGCCGTAACGTCAGCCAGATGCACTATGCCCGCCGGGGCATCATCACGCCGGAGATGGAATTCGTCGCCATCCGCGAGAACATGAAACTGCAGGAAGCCCGGGCCAAGGGCTGGCTCGACAGCCAGCATCCGGGACAGTCCCACGGGGCGGCCATGCCGGCCGAGATCACTCCGGAATTTGTGCGGGAGGAAATCGCCCGCGGTCGCGCGATCATTCCCGCTAACATCAACCACCCGGAGCTGGAGCCGATGATCATCGGCCGCAACTTCCTGGTGAAGATCAACGGCAACATCGGGAATTCGGCGGTCAGTTCGTCGATCGAGGAAGAGGTGGAGAAGCTCACCTGGGGCATCCGCTGGGGCGCCGATACCGTGATGGATCTGTCCACCGGCAAGAACATCCACGAAACCCGCGAGTGGATCATCCGCAACTCGCCCGTCCCGATCGGCACCGTGCCGATTTATCAGGCACTGGAAAAAGTGAACGGCGTGGCCGAAGACCTGACCTGGGAGATCTTCCGCGACACCCTGATTGAGCAGGCGGAGCAGGGCATCGACTACTTCACCATCCACGCCGGTGTGCGGTTGCACCACGTCCCGCTGACGGCGAAACGGGTCACCGGCATTGTGTCCCGAGGCGGCTCGATCATGGCCAAGTGGTGCCTGGCGCATCATCAGGAAAGTTTCCTGTATACGCATTTCGAAGAGATCTGCGAGATCATGAAGGCCTACGATGTCTCCTTCAGTCTGGGTGACGGACTGCGGCCCGGCTGCATCGCTGACGCCAACGACGAGTCCCAGTTCGGCGAGCTGGAGACCCTGGGCGAGTTGACCAAAATCGCCTGGAAGCACGACGTCCAGGTGATGATCGAGGGGCCTGGACACGTCCCCATGCACCTGATCAAGGAAAACATGGACAAGCAGCTCGATTGCTGCGACGAAGCCCCGTTCTACACCCTGGGCCCGCTGGTGACCGACATTGCGCCGGGGTACGACCATATCACCTCCGGCATCGGCGCCGCCATGATCGGCTGGTACGGCTGCGCCATGTTGTGTTACGTGACGCCCAAGGAACACCTGGGGCTGCCCAACAAGGACGATGTGAAGACCGGCATCATCACCTACAAGATCGCCGCCCACGCCGCCGATCTGGCCAAGGGGCATCCGGGGGCGCAGGTGCGGGACGATGCTCTGTCCCGGGCCCGGTTCGAGTTCCGCTGGGAAGACCAGTTCAACCTCGGCTTCGACCCGGACACGGCGCGCGCCTATCACGACGAAACCCTGCCCAAGGATTCGGCCAAGGTGGCGCACTTCTGCTCCATGTGCGGGCCCAAGTTCTGTTCCATGAAGATCACCCAGGAAGTGCGTGACTACGCGAAAGAGCAGGGACTGGAAACCCGGGATGCCATCGAACAGGGCATGCGGGACAAGTCCCGGCAATTCGTGGACGGCGGCGCGAAGATCTACAACAAGGTCTGACGGCGCCACCCTGGGCCCTGTCCGGTCGGGCAGGGCCTGTCGCCTGCCAGGGGACTTGCCAATCCGGGCGCCGGCCTTCTATTGTTCGGCTTCACTCTCCCAAACAGGTGATTCATGTCAGAGCAAAAGGTTGCTCCGTTCCAGTTCGGTGCTGAAGACGTCGAAATCGAAAGCCGGGAAACCCTGTTCAAGGGCTTCTTCGGCATGGAGCGGTTGCGCCTGCGCCACGCCCGCTTTGGCGGTGGTTACACCGAAGCCTTCGATCGGGAGATTTTTCAGCGTGGGGACGCCACCTGTGTGTTGCCCTATGATCCGGTTCGCGACGAAGTCGTATTGTTGGAACAGTTCCGCCCCGGTGCCCTGGGGCGGAACCAGTCGCCCTGGCTGCTGGAACTGGTGGCCGGCATGGACGAGCCCGGTGAAACACCGGAAGACGTGGCCAACCGGGAAGCGGAGGAAGAAGCCGGGCTGACTTTCAAACGACTGGAGAAAATCTGCCACTACCTGGTGTCGCCGGGTGGCACCACCGAGATGGTGTCGCTGTTCTGTGGTCAGGTGGACGCGTCCGGCGCAGGCGGGCTGTACGGAATTGAGGCAGAGCATGAAGATATTCGTGCGCATGTAATGGCGGCGGATGAGGCTTTGCGTATGATAGCGGATGGGCGGATCAATAACGCCGCCGCCATTATCGCCCTGCAGTGGCTGGCCATGCAGCGGCAGAGATTGAAGCAAGAGTGGTCCTGATGTCTGAGAACGCGGAAATGCCCCTGCGGCGCAAGAAAGCCTATGTGCCCGACCTCCGGCGCTTCGGCGCGCTGTGTGAGGGGAACTATGGCCGGATCCGGAGGCTGCGCCTGCTGGCGGAGTCGCAGCCCGACGTGGCGGAGTTCGAATTGCGCGACGGTGACGCCTACTTCGGCCGGGTCCGCATTGAGCAATTGCAGCAGTCCCGATTCACCGAAACGCTGCTGTTGGAACAGATCCACAACGCCGGGCGCTGGCTCAACGATCCGCACCTGACCGTCCGCGTCTACCACGACGCCGGCATGGCGGAAGTGATCAGCTGCTACCGTTACAACCGCATTGAAGCGATTAACGACTACCCCAACCGGTTCATGCACCACCCGGACGAGAAAACCCAGGTCAACGCCTTCCTGGCGGACTGGCTGGATTTCTGCCTGCGTTTTGGCCATGTGCCCGCCGACCGCATTGCCTGGCCTTTGACCGACTGAACCGCCGGCCGTTGATGCGGCGGCGACGTCGAATGTGACAGTCCTTCAGGAAATTGTGCAAACTATCCGCTAGTATCTCGGTCAATACCGTTGTTAATGGATATCATTCATCCTGGAGTCGCGGCCCATTCATGCCTTCCCCTGTTCTGTCTGACAAGCCATCGTCCGCTCCGCTGCGGATCCTGCAGATCACCGATCCCCACCTCATGGCGGATCCCGACGGCGTACTGTTGGGCATGAATACCCGGGAAAGCCTTGAAGCGGTACTGGCGCTGGCGGCGGAGGCCGAAGACGGCGCCCCGGATCTGGTGCTGGCCAGTGGGGATATCTCACAGGACGGTTCCGAGGCCGCTTACCGGCTGTTCCAGCGGCTCATGTCCGGTTTCACATGTCCGGTGATCTGGTTTCCCGGAAACCACGACGATGCCGCAGCCATGCGCAAGGTCATCGCGGGGACCGGAGCCGACGAACGCCGGGTGCTGGCGGGCGGTTGGCAGGTGATCTGCCTCGACTCTTCGGTCCCCGGGCAGGTACACGGGCAACTGGCGGACAGCGAGCTGGATTTCCTGCGCGATTGTCTCGCCGAATACCCGGACACGCCCACCCTCGTAACCTTCCATCATCATCCAGTGGACATCGATTGCAGCTGGATGGCCGATATCGGGCTGGTCAACCGCGACGCCCTCTACCGCGTCTTGGCCGGGCAGCCACAGGTGCGCGGATTGCTCTGGGGCCACATCCACCAGGCCTGGGATGACGATCGTGACGGCCTGCGCCTGATGGCAACACCGTCGACCTGCATCCAGTTTGCGCCCGGTTCGACGGATTTCTCCCTGGACGACAAGGCCCCCGGTTACCGCTGGCTGGCGCTGTACCCCGATGGCTCGCTGGCCTCGCACGTGCGTCGCGCGGAGGATTACGCGTACACTGTGGACCTCAACAGCCACGGTTATTGATCGCTATGCCCGAACAACCCCGCCTGATTTATCTGCATGGATTCAGAAGTTCGCCCCAATCCCAGAAAGTCACCGAACTGAGAGAATGGCTGGCCGACAGCGGCCTGCCCGTGGAACTGGTGGTGCCCGAGCTTGGCTTTTCGCCGGACGAGGCGGTGGCCCATGTCGAGCAGGCGGTGGCGGAAGCCGGCGATCGCCCCTGCGGTCTGATGGGAAGCTCACTCGGCGGCTACTACGCCACCGTTGTAGCGGCCCGCCACGGTTTGCGGGCGGTCCTGATCAACCCGGCGGTGGCGCCCTACAATTTGCTGCGGCCCTACCTGGGCGTGCAGGAAAACCTGTACACCGGCGAGCGCTTCGAAGTGACGGAGGCGCACATGCACCAGTTGCAGGCCATGGACCCGGGACCACTGGTGAACCCCGAGCACTTCATGGTGATGCTGCAGACGGCCGATGAGACCCTGGATTTCCGCGAAGCGGTCGCCCGCTACGTTGGTGCGCCCACGTGGTTGCAGCCAGGCGGCGATCACCGTTTCCAGGATTTCCCGCGGGTCCTGCCAGCTGCGCTGGCGTTCCTCGGCATGGCGGCGGTCTGACGCGACGGCTATTCAGTGCCGGCCCGCAATTGCGGTAAACTCCCGGAAAAATGCAAACAAGGACATTCCATCATGAGTCAGATCCCTACGGACCTGAAGTACATCGAAACGCATCAGTGGGTTCGTGTGGCCGGTGACGGCACCGCGACGGTCGGGATCACCGACTTCGCCCAGGACCAGCTCGGTGACGTGGTTTTCGTCGAGCTGCCGGAAGTGGGCGCCACCGTCAACGGCGGCGAGGAAGCCGGTGTGGCCGAATCGGTCAAATCCGCCTCCGACGTCTTCAGCCCGGTCAGCGGCGAGGTGATCGAGGTGAACGAAAGCCTCGAAGAGGAGCCGGAAAAGCTCAATGAAGACCCCTATGGCGAAGGCTGGTTGTTCAAGGTGCGCCTGAGCGACAGCGGTGAGCTGGATGGCCTGATGGAGGCCGACGCCTACGCCGACCTGGTTGCCGATACCGAGTAACCTCCTCTGAATGACTGCCCGGGGAAATCCCGACTGTCCCCGGGCAGCCTGCCTCCGTATAATTCCGCCACTTTCCCATCTTTGGTTGTGGTCTGCCTATGTTCTCCCAGCTTTTTCTGCGCAAGGGCGCAGAGCGGCGTATTCGCGCCGGACACCTCTGGATATACAGCAATGAGGTCGATACCAAGCGTTCGCCGCTGACCGCGTTTCAGCCCGGTGATCAGGCGACTCTGATAGCCGCCAATGGCAAGCCCCTGGGGACGCTGTTCGTGAACCCCCATGCCTTGATCTGCGGGCGACTGATCAGTCGCAACCCGGAGCAGGGCATGACGCCGCAGCGTCTCAGCGAGCGGCTGGAAACGGCGCTGCACCTGCGCGAACGCCTCTTCGAGCGTCCCTTCTACCGCTGGGTGTTTGGGGATGCCGATGGGTTGTCCGGACTGGTGATCGATCGTTTTGACGATGTCGTGGTGGTCCAGATATCCACCGCGGGAATGGAGACGCTGAGCGAATCCCTGGTGCGTGTGATCCAGAAGCTGGTGCACCCGCGTTCCATCGTCTTCAAGAACGACGGCAAGATGCGTGAGGTGGAAGGGCTGGACAGCTATGTGTCCGCCGCGCTGGGCGACTTGCCGGAACACCTGGCCGTGGAGGAAAACGGCGTGCTGTTCAGGGCGCCGCTGGCGACCGGCCAGAAAACCGGCTGGTTCTACGATCACCGCATGAATCGCCGGCGCCTGCAGGCCTATGCGCCGGGCAAGCGGGTGCTCGATGTGTTCAGTTATATCGGGGGCTGGGGCATTCAGGCCGCGGCGGCCGGTGCGGGTCAGGTCACCTGCGTCGACAGCTCCGCGCAGGCCCTGGAGAGCGTCGGCGAGAACGCCCGGCTGAACGGGCTCGACAACGTGGACACGCTGGAAGGCGATGCCTTCGCCGTGCTCAAGGACCTGTGCGACCAGAAAGAAAAGTACGACATCGTGGTGCTGGACCCGCCGGCCCTGATCCCACGCCGGCGTGACCAGAAAGCCGGGGAGCAGGCCTATGCGCGGCTCAACCAACTCGGGTTGCGGCTATTGGAGCGAGACGGTCTGTTAGTCTCGGCTTCCTGCTCCATGCACCTGTCCACGGATCGTCTGGTGGACATCATCCGCGGCAGTGGCCGGCGCATCGATCGTTTCGTGCAACTGCTGGAGCAGGGGCATCAGGCCCCGGATCACCCGGTGATTCCGGGCATCCCGGAAACCGACTACATCAAGAGCTGCTTCGTCCGCTCACTCACCGGCTTCCTCTGAGGCTACCGGCGCCTTCAGGCTGATCCTGGCCAGCGTCTCGCGGACCTGAGCCAGGGCCTGCTGCGCTGCTTCCAGGGCATCGGTATGAATCGGTGCCAGGGTCATATCGATCGCCTCCAGTTGCGTCGCTAAAGCCTGCATTTGCTGATTGAGCGTGCTCACTGCATCCGTCCCGTCCAGCAGGACATCGGTCCACTTCGCAGACAGGTGGCGCACAAGCGCGGCCAATTCGCGGAAATCCGTCGCCGCTTCAGGGCTGTGGGCCACCGGCATGCCGTTATGGTCTTCGCCGTCGGGTGACTGACTCCAGGCGGTAAGTGGCTGGCCAATCGTGGCACCCAAGCGCTTGTCGAGCGCCGCAGCCGCGCGGCCGGGGTGGTTGTCGAACGCCGCCAGGCCGGTCACGAGATACGCCGTGTTTTGCGCATTGCACAGGGTCTTGACGTCCCGGTCCAGCACATTGGCGATCAGGCGTAGCAGGTCGTGGCGTCGCTCGGGCGCATTGACCGTTTCCTCCGGCGTCGTTTTCGGCAGCCGGTAACGCTGGATCGTCTCGTCAATGCCGTCCGTGCCGGCCGGCCAGAGCAGGCTTTCCAGCGGATGGAAACCCAGGGTCAGGTAATAGAAGTCCGTGGACTGGTGTTCCTTGCGCAGGTAATCCGGCGTCAGTGGAACCTCCGAGTAGGTGAGTCCACTGTGGGGGTAGCCGGGCACCTGGTCCAGATAGCCGGGAAGCAGGGGATGGGCGTCGATCGGATCCCGGTCGTTATGCTGCTGGGGCATGGACTGTCCGGCCAGCGCGTGAAGAAAGGCCAGCTGGCGGTAATCGCTGTGGGCCTCGCGCCAGGCTTGCCGGGCGGTTTCCAGGTTGTCGTCGTTCGGCGCGTCGAGAAACCCGGTAATGGCGTTATTCAGGGTGTCTGCCGCCTTGCAGGCGGAGGTGGTCGTTTGCTCGACGCCGTCCTGCAGCGGCTGGGGGATTCGGGCGGCCGGCGCCGCCGCTTCGTTTTTTGCAGCGTCCTTGTCGGCGGGCGTCTTGTCGGAGCAGCCGGCGATCAGCATGCCGGCACCGAGCAAAACAACGAGCCCGCGGTTTGCCATCCTTGCCATACCGTTCAATCCCTGAGGGTAATAATGGGCCAGTCCCGCTCCCGGGCGAGATCTGCCAGTTTCGGGTCCGGGTCGACAACGACCGGATGGGCCACCTGTTCCAGCAACGGCACGTCGTTGTGCGAATCGCTGTAGAACCAGGCATCACCGGCGGTGCGTTTGTGCTGCTCCAGCCAAGCGCTGAGGCGGGTGACTTTGCCGGCCTGGAAGCTGGGGACTCCGGCAACCTGCCCGGTATAGCGGCCATCCTGCCATTCCGGCTCCGTGGCGATCAGATCGTCCACGCCCAGCAGGTCGGCGATCGGCTGGGTGACGAAGCGGTTGGTCGCGGTGATGATCAGCAGGTAGTGTCCCTGGCGCCGGTGTTGCTCCAGCAGTTTGAAGGCCTTTTCCAGCAGCATCGGGCGCACCCGTTCCTCGACGAAACGTTGGCGCAGCTGGTGCAGGACGTCCGGTTCGTGTCGGGTCAGGGGCTCGAGGGCAAACGACAGGTAGCGGTAGATGTCCAGATCGCCGTTCAGGTAATCCTGGTAGAAGCGATTGTTGGCTGCCTCGTATTCCGCGGCATCGACAATGCCTTCCGAGACGAGAAAGTCGCCCCAGGCGTGGTCGCTGTCACCGTTGATGAGTGTGTTGTCCAGATCAAAGATCGCAAGCGTCAAGCTGAGTGTCCCCTCAAATCACAGTGTTCGGAGTGGCCTGCCAGTTCGCCCGGAGACGTTCTGAAAGGGGCTGAATTCTAGCATGTTGCAGGGCAACAGGCGCAGTTTGCCCGCCGGTACGCTTTCTGCAAGAATGAAGGCAACTTAGGCAAATTGCGGGCCTTTATCTTCAATACGGCGACGGCGGATAGCTCGAGACGTCATCCGATCCGGTCAGCCTGAGAGTAGGGCCGCTGCTGAAAAATTCAGATAGGTATATAACGGTGATCGACTCCGACGGTTTCAGACCCAACGTCGGAATCATTCTGGCCAATGATCGGGGAGAAGTTCTCTGGGCAAGACGCATCGGACAGGACGCATGGCAGTTTCCCCAGGGGGGGATCGACAACAATGAATCCCCTGAGGAAGCACTCTATCGCGAGCTGGGCGAAGAAGTCGGGCTGGGGCAGCGGGATGTGGAAATCATCAGCTGTACCCGCGGCTGGCTGAGGTATCGTCTGCCCCGGCGAATGGTTCGTCATCATTCGCACCCGGTATGCATCGGGCAAAAACAGAAATGGTTCCTGCTGAGGTTGTTATCTCCCGACGCCAGTGTCTGCGTCGACAGGACGGATTCTCCGGAATTCGACGGCTGGCAATGGGTCAGCTACTGGTATCCGCTGGGGCAGGTGGTGTCGTTCAAGCGGGAGGTTTACCGGCGGGCCCTGCGCGAGCTGGCCCCGCGATTATTCCACAATATGGAGCGGTGGCAGGGATCGCCGCCGTTCTCGGACAGGATGGATTAACGGTCTATGTTGAGCACGCTGCGAAGTATCGTTCAGGAAGTCAATGGTGCCCGGGACTTGCAGGAAGCCCTGGAAATCATTGTCTCCGGTGTGCAGCGTGCCATGGGAACCGAAGTCTGTTCCGTCTACCTGCTGGATCCTGACTCCAATCGCTACATCCTTATGGCCACCGAGGGTCTTTATAAGGAGGCCGTCGGTCGGGTCAGCATGGCGCATTCCGAGGGCCTGATCGGCCTGGTGGGTTCCCGGGAGGAGCCCATCAATCTGGAAGACGCCACTGCCCATCCCCGTTACCGCTATTTCCCGGAGACCGGTGAGGAGCGTTTCCGCTCGTTTCTCGGGGTTCCCATCATTCACCATCGCCGGGTGCTGGGGGTGCTTGTCGTCCAGCAGCGGGAAAGTTCGCGTTGCTTCGACGAGGGCGAAGAGGCCTTTCTGGTGACGATTTCTGCCCAGTTGGCGGGGGTCATCGCCCATAGTGAAGCCACCGGGGCCATCAGCGGTCTGTCCCTGACCGGTCAGGAAGCGCATGACATCAGCTTCAAGGGCGTGGCTGGTGCTCCTGGCGTGGCAATTGGTCAGGGCGTGGTGGTGTATCCACCGGCGGATCTGGACGCGGTGCCGGACAAGGCCGTTGACGATCCGGACGCTGAGCGGGAGCTGTTCCTGCAGGCGGTTGGCGCGGTGCGAGAGGGCATACAACTGGTCGCGGAACGGCTGGCGCCGCAGCTGCGACCGGAAGAACAGGCCCTGTTTGAAGTCTATCTGCGCATGCTGGACGACAACGCGCTGCCGGCCGAGGTCATGAACCGTATTGCCGACGGCCAGTGGGCCCAGGGTGCCCTCAAGCAGGTCGTGCAGCAGTACGTGCGGCACTTTGAAATGATGGGTGACCTGTACCTGCGTGAACGGGCGGTGGACATCCGGGACCTGGGGCGCCGACTGCTGTCGCACCTGCAGGAGGGCGATCACCAGGCACTGAACTACCCCGAGAAGACCGTGCTGGTCAGCGATGAGCTGACACCGGCCATGCTGGGCGAAGTGCCCCGGGGCCAGCTGGTGGGCCTGGTTTCGGTGCGTGGCTCCAGCAACTCCCACGTGGCGATCCTGGCCCGGGCGATGGGAGTGCCGACCGTGATGGGCATGATCGATATGCCCGTTAATCAGCTGGACGGCCGGGAATTGATCGTGGACGGCTTCGAGGGGCAAATCTACGCCTCGCCGTCCGCGGACCTGCGCTCGTTCTACCAGGAAATCTGTGAAGAGGAAGCGGCGCTGTTCCGCGGCCTCGAAGAGCTGCGTGACAAGCCCTGTGTAACCACCGATGGCGTACGCGTCTCACTGCTGGTCAATACCGGTCTGATGACCGATGTGGTGCGCTCACTGAGCCACGGGGCGGAAGGCATTGGCCTGTACCGCACCGAAGTGCCGTTCATGATCAACGAGCGCTTCCCGTCGGAACAGGAGCAGCGGGAGTATTACCGCGAACAGCTGGAAGCCTTCGCCCCCAACGACGTCACCATGCGCACGCTGGACATCGGCGGCGACAAGGCGCTGACTTATTTCCCGATCAGCGAGGAAAACCCGTTCCTGGGCTGGCGGGGGATCCGCGTCACCCTGGACCATCCGGAAATTTTCCTGGTGCAGGTGCGGGCGATGCTCAAGGCCAGCGAAGGGCTCAACAACCTGCGCATCATGCTGCCGATGATCAGTAACGTGTCCGAAGTCGAGGAGTCACTGCACCTGATTTATCGGGTCTACCACGAGGTCCGTGAGGAAGGCTACGACATTCACATGCCCAAGGTGGGGGTGATGATCGAGATTCCGGCGGCGGTTTACCAGATTCGCGAGCTGTCCAACCGGGTCGATTTCCTGTCCGTGGGTTCCAACGACCTGACCCAGTACCTGCTGGCGGTGGATCGCAACAACCCGCGGGTGGCGTCCCTGTATCATTCGTTCCATCCGGCGGTCCTGCATGCGTTGGTCAAGATTGTTGACGATGCCCACGCCGTCGGTACGCCCGTCAGCATTTGTGGCGAACTGGCGGGAGACCCCGGCGGTGCGGTGCTGCTGATGGCCATGGGTTACGACGCGTTGTCCATGAATGCGGCCAACCTGCCAAAGGTCAAATCCGTGATCCGCAGTATCGATTCGATGTGGGCCCGCAAGCTGCTGGACGATGTACTGGATCTGGATTCGCCCCATGTCATCCGCAGCTGTGTGGATCTGGCGCTCCGGAGCGCGGGGTTCGGCCGCTATCTGCGCCCGGGTCGCTCGGCCAGTAGCTGACTTGCGGCGGCCGATCGCGAGCGGTCTGCCGTTATAGTGTGTTTATTCTAGATTCGGGTGCTAACGTCCAAGGCATCTATTGGATGGCATCGCACCCCGCGGAATTGGCGCGGACATTGACGATCGCGGCGCCTGAATGGCGCTGCGTCAGGCAAGAGCAAACATGGCTGTAAACAAGACGGACATTAAGGACAAACCCCGCATCGGCCTCGCCCTCGGTGGTGGTGGCCCATTGGGGGGAATCTATGAGATCGGAGCCATGCGGGCGCTGGACGAGGCGCTGGACGGCATCGATTTCAACGACCTTGATGTGTATGTCGGGGTGAACGCCGGCTCGTTTGTGGCCGCCAATTTGGCCAATCAGATGACGACCGCCCAGCTGTGCCGGATCTTCGTCAAGAACGAAGCGGAAGTGCATCCGTTTCACCCGGAAGTCTTCTACCGGCCGGCGTTCCGCGAGATCGGGCGCCGCCTGATGGCGGTGCCAGGGCTCCTGGCCAGCGCCATGGGCCGCTTCGTCAACAATCCCTACGACCAGAGCTTCCTGGAAGCGTTGACCATCCTGGCTCAGGCGGCACCATCCGGGTTGTTCGACAACGAAGGGCTGAACGATTATCTGGCCCGAACCTTCAGCATGCTGGGCCGAACCAACGATTTCCGCCAATTACGGCGCAGTCTCTATATCGTGGCGGCGGATGTCGAGAGCACGGAAGCGGTCTGTTTCGGGGCGCCCGGCTTCGATCACGTTCCGATTTCACGGGCGATCCAGGCCAGTACGGCCTCTCCGGGGCTCTACGTGCCGGTGCAGATCGATGGTCGTTATTACGTGGATGGCACCCTGCGCAAGGGGCTGCACGCTTCGGTGGCGTTTGAGGACGGCGCGGATCTGGTGCTCGCGGTCAATCCCCAAGTGCCGATCGACGCCAGCGCCGCCGTAAGGGCCGGTTCCATGACGCCGGGTGCGTTGACCCAGGCGGGCATGCCCAACGTGTTGGCCCAGACCTACCGCACCATGGTCTATTCGCGGATGCAGTCGGGCATTGCCCAGTACGGTCGGGATTATCCGGACAAGGATATCCTGCTGTTTGAACCGACCCGGGACGACGCCAAACTCTTCTTCTCCAACGTCTTCAGCTTCCAGTCGCGGCGGATGGTTTGCGAGCATGCCTATCAGATGACGCGCCGTGATCTGCTGGCCCGGGCCGACCAATTGGAATCCAAGCTGGCGCCGTACGGCATCCGGTTGCGTCGCGATCGCCTGGAAGACGACCAGCGCACCATCAGTACGAGTCTTTACGGGGAAATGCTGCCATTGTATGTGGCGAAAGGTCGCCGCTCAGCGCGTGACCGCCTGAGTTCAGGCATCGACAACGTGACGGATATTCTGCAGAAGGCCCTGTAGTTTTTCGTGGGCCCTGGCTCAGTGGTATCGGACGCTACCGTCCCGTGAACCCCCTTCCTTGTCCAACCGGTCCAGATAGTCCTGCCAATAACGGGACTTCTCCCTTCCCAGTTCCTGCAGATAGGCCCAGGTGAACAGACCGGAATCGTGGCCGTCGCTGAAACTCAATTTGATCGCGTAGTTGCCAACCATTTCGGCACCGGTCACCAGTACATCCCGTTTGCCGGTCTGCAACGTGCCGGGACCGGCTCCATGACCGCGAACTTCAGCTGACGGAGAATAGACCCGCAGGAGTTCGAAGGGCAGTTCTAGTACTTCTCCATTCTCATAACTGAGCACGAGCAGGCGGCTCTGTTTGCGGATGCGGATATCACTGGGGCGTTGGGCTTCGGTGGACATGGGGTTGGCATCGACCGGTGACTGGGGGAGTGGGAGGTGAATGACTCGCCTCCCACAGGTTTTACAGGATATATCGGCTCAGGTCTTCGTCTTCGGACAGGTCGCCGAGTTTTTCGTCAACGTAGGCGGCCGTGACCTGGAATTCGCCGGTGGATGAATCGCCCGCATCAAACGAGATGGTCTCCAGCAGGCGCTCCATCACGGTGTGCAGTCGACGGGCACCGATATTTTCGGTGGTCTCGTTCACCTTCCAGGACACCTGGGCGATCCGCTCGATGGCGTCGGCGGTGAAGTTCAGCTGCAGACCTTCGGTGTTCATCAGGGCTTCGTACTGCTGCACCAGGGACGCATCCGGCTCGGTGAGGATTCGCTTGAAGTCCTCCGGCGTCAGCGCTTGCAGCTCGACGCGAATCGGCAGGCGCCCCTGCAGTTCGGGAATCAGGTCCGATGGCTTGGACAGGTGAAACGCGCCCGACGCGATAAACAGGATGTGATCGGTGCGCACCATACCGAACTTGGTGCTCACGGTGCTGCCCTCGATCAGCGGCAACAGGTCGCGCTGCACGCCTTCCCGGGACACGTCCGCGGAGCCGTTTTCGGAGCGCTTGGCCACCTTGTCGATTTCATCGATGAAGACAATGCCGTTCTGCTCCACCACCTGGATCGCCTTCTGCTTGATCTCTTCCTCATTGACCAGCTTGGCGGCTTCTTCCTCGCGTACCGCGACCAGAGCATCCGCGACTTTCATCTTGCGGGTCTTCTTTTTGTCGCGGGACATACTGGAGAATATGTTCTGCAGCTGGCTGGTCATTTCTTCCATGCCCGGTGGCGCCATGATCTCGACGCCGGCGCCGGAGCTGCTCAGGCCCACTTCGATTTCCTTGTCGTCCAGCTCACCTTCCCGCAGCTTCTTGCGGAACAGCTGCCGGGTGGACGAGTCGCCGGAGGAGCGCTGGCTGTCTTCCTCGAAGCTGCGGGCCGGTGGGAGCAGGGCGTCCAGGATGCGATCCTCGGCGGCGTCTTCGGCACGATGCTCGTTACGCTTGATCTCTTTCTCGCGCAGCATCTTCACGGCCATATCCGCCAGGTCGCGCACGATGGACTCGACATCGCGGCCCACGTAACCCACCTCGGTAAACTTGGTGGCTTCCACTTTCAGGAAGGGTGCGTCCGCCAGTTTGGCCAGGCGACGGGCGATCTCGGTCTTGCCCACACCGGTGGGGCCGATCATCAGGATGTTCTTGGGCGTGATTTCGTCCCGCAGCGCCGGTTCCAGCTGCATGCGACGCCAGCGGTTGCGCAGGGCAACGGCAACGGCCCGCTTGGCCTCTTCCTGGCCGACGATGTGTTTATTGAGTTCATGAACGATTTCACGAGGGGTCATTGCAGACATGATGGCTCCGTCACTCTTTGCCGGACAGCACTTCGAGCGTGCGGTTATGGTTCGTGTAAATGCAGATGTCAGCGGCGATGTCGAGACCCTTCTCGACGATCTCGTCCGCCTTGAGCTCTGTGTTTTCCAGCAGTGCCCGTGAGGCGGCCTGGGCAAAAGGCCCGCCGCTGCCAATGGCAATGAGGCTGTCTTCGGGTTCGATGACGTCCCCGTTACCGGTGATGATCAGCGAGGCGGTGTGATCGGCCACCGCCAGCAAGGCTTCGAGTCGTCGCAGGGCCCTGTCCGTTCGCCAATCCTTGGCCAGTTCCACGGCGGCCCGGGTCAGGTTGCCCTGATGCTTCTCCAGCTGCGCTTCGAAGCGCTCGAACAGGGTGAAGGCGTCGGCCGTGCCGCCGGCGAATCCGGCCAGGACCTGGTTGTTGTACAGGCGGCGCACTTTTCTGGCATTGCCTTTCATCACGGTGTTGCCCAGGGAAACCTGACCGTCACCGCCCATGGCCACCGTGTCGCCGCGTCGTACAGAAAGAATCGTTGTCATGTGAGCTCCAAGTGCTAATGAGCCTGTTGGGAAGGTGCCTCTGAATACGTCCCGAACAGCGGGGCAGGATCAGGGCTTATTCAGAGGCCCCTCGAGATTCCTTAGATATGGCTATGACAGGGTGATTTTCAAGGGGATAGACGGGATGGCCCATCGTGACAATTCAGCAATCATACGATGGGGGTGGGTAGCCGGGTCACGTTGCCCGGCCGTGCCACGACCGGGCTCAGAGAATCAGCCTTCCTTGGGGACCTTGCGGACCAAAGGCTCGATATTGATGCTGACCAGCTTGTCGACGACGCTGTTCATCTTGCTGCGGGAGTCGAACGGGCCGATGTTGACCCGGTACCAGATGACGCCGCTGTCCAGCTTGATCTGCTCGATGGAGGCGTGCAGCCCCTGGAAGGCCACCTGGGCGCGTTGGCGCTCGGCATCGCTGCGGCCTTTGAACGAGCCGGTCTGAATCATGTACTGGTACTTGCGTTCGGCCGGGGCTGGTCCCGGGTCGTAGGCTTCCACCTTGGGTGGTACCACTTCCGATTCCGGCAGCATGTCGTAGAACTGGAAAGATTCCTTTTTCTCTTTCTGGGCCGGTGCCGTCTTGGGGGTGGTTTTGGCCGTCTGTGCCGGCTGACTGCCCCGGGGTGAACCCGCCGGACCGTTGCCCGGCGCGGGCAGCGAGTTCAGGTAGGTAATGAAGCCAATGAACCCGCCCACCAGGGCGAGAGACAGTATCCAGCGCAGGGACAGGCCGCCGGACTGCTTCCGGGGGCTGGCCTTCTTGCTGCGTTCCGGCTTTTGGGTGCCTTTGGCCCGTCGCGGCGCAGGCCGGCTGGTGCTGGTGGCTGCTGCGCCCTGGGGGCGGGACTTCTTGGCGTAATCACGGGACATCGGTGATGGGCCTCGCGCTGGACTGCTGTCCTGTGGGTTACATCTCTTCCGGTGCGCCGACGCCGATCAGCGACAGGCCGTTGACCAGCACCTGCTGGACCGCCAGGCAAAGGGCGATTCGTGCATCGCGGATGGTTTCGTCGTCCACCAGGACCTTGTGAGCGTTGTAATACGTGTGGAACTGCCCGGCCAGGTCGCGCAGGTAATGGGTGACGTGGTGCGGTTCGCGCGTGGCGGCCGCATTGGCGATCAGTTCCGGATACTGGGCCAGGCGATTGGCCAGATCCCGTTCCTCTTCCAGTCCCAGGCCGTCCAGGCGCTCCACCAGCGCCCGGCGGTCGGCCTGGATACCTTCTGTGGCCAGCTTGCGCAGCACGCTGCAGATCCGGGCATGAGCATACTGGATGTAATAGACCGGGTTTTCATTGGTCTGGGAGCGGGCCAGGTCAATATCGAAGGTCAACTGGGAATCGACCCGACGCGCCGCCAGGAAGAATCGCGTGGCATCACGGCCGACTTCGTCGATCAGATCGCGCAGAGTGACGTAGCTGCCGGCGCGTTTGGACAGTTTCACTTCCTCGCCGGAACGGGTGACCAACACCATCTGGTGCAGGACGTAATCCGGCCACCCCTGTGGAATGCCGGTTTTCAGGGCCTGGAGGCCGGCGCGCACCCGCGTGACCGTAGAGTGGTGGTCAGCCCCCTGCTCGTTGATCACGGTGGTGTAGCCACGGCGCCACTTGTCCAGGTGATAGGCGACGTCCGGCAGGAAGTAGGTGTAGCCGCCGTCGGTCTTGCGCATGACCCGGTCCTTGTCGTCGCCGAACTCGGTGGTGCGCAGCCAGGTGGCGCCTTCCTTTTCATAGGTGTAGCCGTTGTCCGTCAGCATGCGGACGGTTTCTTCCACCTTGCCATCGCTATACAGGGACGACTCCAGGAAATAGACGTCGAACTCGACGCCGAAAGCCTTGAGGTCCAGATCCTGCTCGCGGCGCAGGTAGGCCACGGCAAAGGCTTTGATCGCGTCCAGGTCGTTCGCATCCGCCTTGGCGGTCACTTCCCGATCGTCGGCCGTCACTGTCTCGCCGGCCTGGTAGGCCTTGGCCACATCGACTATGTAGTCGCCGCGATAGCCGTCAGCGGGCCAGCCCTCGTCCTCAGGAGTCTTGCCCTGGGCGCGGGCCTGCACGGACAGCGCCAGGTTGTCGATCTGGGCGCCGGCGTCGTTGTAGTAGAACTCGCGGGAAACCTGATAGCCGTTGGCTTCCAGCAGTCGCGCCAGGCAATCGCCAATCGCCGCACCGCGACCGTGACCGACATGCAGCGGACCGGTCGGGTTGGCTGAGACGAACTCGATCTGTACGGATTCGCCCTGGCCGCTGTTGTTGCGGCCGTAGGTTTCACCGGACTCAATGATCGTGCGCACAATGTCGAAGCTGCTGGCGTCACTCATGAAAAAGTTGATAAAGCCCGGGCCGGCAATATCGACTTTCTGGACGGCCGGGCTGTCCGGCAGCTTGTCGATCAAGGCTTCGGCCAGTTGTCGCGGTGGTTTTCCAGCAGCCTTGGCGGTGGCCAGGGCGATGTTTGTAGCGAAATCGCCGTGGGCCTTGTCGCGGGTGTTGTCGACATTCGGCGTGAACGTCTGGTCGGCCGGCAAAACGCCGTCGGCCTGGAGCGCCGCAATGGCGGCTTCAAGTAGCTGGGTTACCGTGTCTTTCATGCTGGCAGATGACTCTGTCGGATCGGAGCATTGAATGGGCTGAAAGAGTCTCTGATGAACCCCGTAACGGCCTCGGCATGCTGTGTCAGCCGGAGGCGGGTCAGTCACTCATCAGAGGCCCCGGAACGAGCCCTCTCGAGGATCGCGTATTATCGCGGAAAGCCCGGCCTTTCTCAATGTGGCGGACCACTATCGGGTGGCCCGAGCTACCCGGTTTCCAGGGGATCGATATCCACCTGCCATTTCAGTGTGGCCGGCTTCTTTTCATTCTCAAGGAAATAACACAGGTTCGCCAATGTCGCCTGCATGGGCCCGCGACGATCGCTGAGGAAGATCAGCTGTGCCCGGTGGCGGTCGGCGCGTCGGGCAATCAGCGCCGGCAAAGGCCCCCAGGTTTCGATGCGATTGTCCCGGATCTGTGCCTTGGCGGCATCGAGCAGGGACAGGCTTTCCTCCATGGAGGCGGCTTCTGCCCGAAGCAGGGCCATGGCCCGGAAGGGCGGCAGGCTGAGCGCCTCGCGTTCTGCCAGTATGTGCTCGGCAAGCGCGGGATAGTGGCCGTCGCAGAGCTGGTTGAGAAGTGGGTGCTCACTGTGGCAGGTCTGGATCAGGACGGTGCCGGGGATGACGCCCCGGCCGGCGCGACCGCTGACTTGCAACAGCGTCTGTACCAGCTGTTCCGGCGCCCGGAAGTCCACGCTGAACAAGCCGCCGTCGGCATTGACCACCACCACCAGTGAGACGTTGGGAAAGTCGTGACCCTTTGCCAGCATCTGGGTGCCCACCAGGATACAAGGCTCACCGGTATTCACGCGTTCGAGGATGCGATCAATACTGCCGCGATTGCGCGTGCTGTCCCGGTCCACCCGAATCACCGGGGTGTCGGGAAAAGCCGACTGGAGCACGTCTTCGGTGCGTTCGGTGCCCTGACCGATGGGTTTGTAGGCGTCGCTGTCGCAACTCGGGCAGGTGAGCGGCGCGGCGGTTTGGTAATCGCAGTGGTGGCAGCGCAGGGCCCGGTCGCGGCGGTGGAAGGTGAGCCGGGAGTCGCAGCGAGGGCATTCGCTGGTGTGCCCGCAGTCAAAACACATCATCACCGGGGCGAAACCACGGCGGTTGACGAAGACCAGTACCTGCTGCTGGCGCTCGATCCGTTCGCGGACCGCCTGCAGGGCGCGTGGCGATAGACCTCCCTCCAGCGGTCGGCTGCGGATGTCGAGCAGCCGCATGGTGGGTGGCCGGGCCTCGCCGGCCCTTTCCTCCAGTCGAATCAGGCGGTACTTTCCGGACGTGGCGTTGTGCCAGGATTCGATCGACGGCGTGGCTGATCCCAGTATGACCGGGCACTGGTTCAGGTGGGCCCGGTACACAGCGAGATCACGGCCGGAATAGCGAAAACCTTCGCCCTGTTTGAAGGACGTGTCGTGCTCCTCGTCGACGATCAGGGCCCCCAGTCTCATAAAGGGCAGGGTGACCGCCGAGCGGGTGCCGATGACAATGACCGGGTCGCCCTGTCGGATGCGCAGCCACGTGTGCAGGCGTTCGCCGTCGTTCAGGGCTGAATGCCAGACGGCAATGCGGTCGCCGAAGTAGCGGGTGAAGCGTCGCACAGTCTGGGGGGTGAGGTTGATTTCCGGGACCAGCACCAGGGCCTGCTGATCGTCGGAGAGATACCGCTCTATATAATGAAGATAGAGTTCGGTCTTGCCGCTGCCCGTGATGCCATAGAGTAGCGAGGCGGTAAATCCCTCATCCGGGCAGGGGAGTTGTCCGAAGGCCTCGTTCTGGGCGGGGGTTAGCTCCGGCAGGATGTCGACAGGCGTGGGCTTGCGGGAGCTGAGCTGCTCTTTGGCGTTGGCTTCACGGATCAGATCGCGGTCCGCCAGGGCTTTCAGTTGGGCGCGGGAGAAACCGGCCGCCAGGATGTCCTTTTGCCCCATCGGCTCGCCGAGATCCGACAGCCAGTCGAGCAGGGCCTGCTGGCGCTTTGCCTGGGCCGGCAATGGCGCGGTACTGGCGCCGGGGACAATGGTCCATGCTTGCTCGGCGGGTTGCGACGCGGGTCGCCCCCGGCGAAGTGCCGGAGGCAGTCCCATAAAAAGACACTCGCCGAGCGGATGTTGGTAGTAACTGGCGGCCCACTGCAACAGGGTACGAGTCTCATCGGGCAAGGCTGGCCAGTCTTCGAGAACGGCGCTGATGGGTTTGAGCTTGATACCTTCTGGCGGCTGAACGCCGGTGTCCACGACAAGGCCAACCAGCGACTGGCGGCCGAACGGAATACGGACTCGCTGGCCTGGTTGCACAACCATGCCGTCGGGGATCCTGTAGTCGAACAGTCGTCGCAGGGGGCGTGACAGCGCAATGCGTGCCGTCTGGGTCACAGCGTCTCCGTCGTCGGAAAGAGAAAGGCGCAGTATAAGGGAACACTGCTACAGGCTCATCTATTGCGAACCAAGAGAATTCTGATATGATTCGCCGTCTGATTTTGGCGGTATTTTGACCGTCAAGTCCATTTTACCCCATGCGGTGCCTGGCGGATGATCAGGTGGCGGCATAAGCAGAGAGGGTTTCCCCATGAAAGAAGGCATCCACCCGAAGTACGAAGAGATTACGGCAACCTGCAGCTGCGGTAATGTCATCAAGACCCGTTCCACCATCGCCCGTGACATGCAGCTGGACGTTTGCTCCCAGTGCCACCCGTTCTATACGGGTAAGCAGAAGGTCATGGACACCGCGGGTCGTATCGACCGGTTCCAGAAGCGTTTCGGCGGCCGTATCAAGAAAGGCAGCTGATCCGCGGATCAATTCCCCGATGTCATGTCGGTGGAACGAGCAAAAAAGGCGCCAAATGGCGCCTTTTTTGCTTATGTGAGGCATGAAAAAATTCATGGTTACGGCTGGTCAGTATTTGCGCAGTCGCCCTTGTTTGAGCTGGGTAGTCACGCCATAATGTCGCGCTCGCGCCAGCGCTGGCGGAGAACTATAAAGTGAGAGTGGGGCCGGGGTCATGCCGTTCATTCGGGCATTGTCCGTGTCGATCGTTGACCGGATCGTTCACCTTCGGCCCATATAATGACGCTCCACCCGATTAACGTGACAAACGGAACAGTGGCAATGTCTCAAGATCTGAAAGCAGCGGCCCTCGATTATCACGCCAACCCCCGCCCGGGTAAGCTGAGCGTTGAAATCACCAAGCCGACGCGGACATCCCGCGATCTTTCCCTGGCCTACAGCCCGGGCGTGGCTGAACCGGTCCGCGAGATCGCGAAAGACCCCGAGAATGCGTACAAATATACCGGCAAGGGTAACCTGGTTGCTGTCATTTCGGATGGTACTGCCATTCTCGGGTTGGGCAACCTGGGTCCTCTGGCGAGCAAACCGGTTATGGAAGGCAAGGGCGTTCTGTTCAAGCGCTTTGCCGGCATCGATGTCTTTGATATTGAAGTCAATTCCGAAAGTCCGCAGGCGTTTATTGAGACGGTGGCCCGGATTGCCGATACCTTTGGCGGCATCAACCTGGAAGACATCAAGGCCCCTGAGTGCTTTGAGGTTGAGCGTGCGCTGAAAGAGCAGTGCAACGTGCCCGTGTTTCACGATGATCAGCATGGTACGGCCATCGTGACGGCGGCCGGCATGCTCAATGCGCTGGAGCTGCAGGGCAAGAAGCCGGACGAAGCCCGGGTGGTTTGCCTGGGTGCCGGTGCGGCCGCGATTGCCTGCATGAAGCTGCTGATCAGCTGTGGCATGAAGTCTGAGAATATCTTCATGCTGGACCGAAAGGGCGTGATCCATGCCGGTCGTGACGACCTGAACCAGTACAAGGCCATGTTCGCGACGGAAACCGAGTTCCGCACCCTGGATGACGCGATCGACGGCGCGGATGTCTTCGTGGGTGTATCCGGTCCGGACCTGCTGTCGGCTGAGCAACTGAAGAAAATGGCGCCGAACCCCATCGTCTTTGCCTGCTCCAACCCGGATCCCGAGATCAGTCCCGAAGTGGCGCTGGCCGCCCGCGACGATCTGATCATGGCGACCGGCCGCTCCGACTACCCGAACCAGGTCAACAATGTCCTGGGCTTCCCGTTCATCTTCCGTGGTGCGCTGGACGTTCGTGCAACGGCCATTAACGAAGAGATGAAAGTGGCCGCGGTTCACGCCATCCGTGACCTGGCGAAAGAACCGGTGCCCAAGGAAATCTGCGAAGCCTACGGTGTGGAGAGCTTTGAGTTCGGCAAGGAGTACATCATTCCCAAGCCGATGGATGTGCGTTTGCTCGAGTTCGTGCCGGCGGCGGTTGCCCGTGCGGCGGTCGATTCCGGCGTCGCGCGTCATGCCTACCCGGCACACTACCCGTTGAAGTCGATCGACGACATTCGGTAAGTCGCCGAGGATACAAAAAAACCGCCTTTCGGCGGTTTTTTTGTGCCCGGAATACCGGTTGAGGTAAGCGTTGGGGCGCTAGAACAGTTCCTGGGGCATGACCGCGTCGCCGCTGTCCTGGTTGCGAATGGTGTCGGCTGACTGCTGGGCCGGCACGTTTTCTTCCCGGAACAGTTCAAAGATGGCATCGGGGTTGCCCGGCGCTGCGCGCTCGCCGGTTTCCGGATCGATCTTCACGGTCACGATGCCATTGGGGCGGGGCATATACGACGACGGCGCATCCTTCAGGGCGACTTTCATGTAATCCAGCCATACCGGCAGTGCGGCAACAGCGCCGTACTCGCCGCGCCCCATCGGTCGAGGGGTATCGAAGCCCACCCAGGCCGTCGTGGCCAGGTCGTGATTGAAGCCGGAGAACCAGGCATCCCGCTGCTCATTGGTGGTCCCGGTTTTGCCGGCGACGTCCTTGCGGTTCAGGGCGAGGGCGCGGCGGCCGGTCCCTTTTTCGATCACGTCGCGCAATATCGAGTGCATGATGTAAACCGCGCGCTTGTCCGCCAGACGGGGTGCCGTCCGGATGGCCGGGAAGCCGGCATCCGGTGTGGGTGATCGGGTCGCCAGGTCGGCGCAGTCGTCGTCGCACTGAATGACACTGGGAGCCGCGTAAAGGATATTGCCGCGGCTGTCTTCGATGCGGTCGATCAGATAGGGCGTGACGTCATAGCCGCCATTGGCAATGACCGCAAAGCCGCGGGCTACTTCCATCGGGGACAGGGTGCCACTGCCGAGAGCGAGCGTCAGGTTGTGCGGCATGCCCGACGTGTCGATTTTCAGCTGTTGAAGGTAATCGAGGGTGTAGTCGATGCCGATCGAGCGTAGCAGCCGGATAGAGACCAGGTTGCGGGACTGGTAAAGCGCCTTGCGCAGGCGGGTCGGCCCGGCAAAGCGGCTGCCCGAGTTTTCCGGACGCCAGACCGATTCCTGGTCGGCATCATCCAGGACGATCGGGGCGTCGTTAATGACCGTGGCCGCAGTCTTTCCCTTCTCCAGGGCGGACAGGTAAAGGAACGGTTTAAAGTTGGACCCCGGCTGACGTTTTGCCTGAATGGCGCGGTTGTACTTGGATTCCTCAAAGCTGTAGCCGCCAGTCAGGGCCTGAATGCCGCCGGTTTTTGCATCCAGCGAGATCAGCGCGCCTTCGACCTGGGGCAGTTGTTCGAGAGCCATGGACGGTTTGGCGACCGTTTCGGGTAATTCGTCATCCGACGCAGAGGAGCTGGGGGGCGGTGATTGCGGGCGGGCGTACACCACATCCCCGACCTTGAGAACGTCCGCCGGTTTCGTCGGCTCGGATCCACGCCGGTTCTCATTACGGTACTCGCGCGCCCATTTCATGGTGTCGAGCGGCATGGTGGTTTCACCGGTCGGCTGGCTGTATACGGTGGCTGAATCATCGCTCAAGTTGGTGACAACGACCGGTATCAGGCCGGGATAGGCCGGGTAGCTGCCCAGCGCCTTGTCGAGTTCACCGGCTTTTAGCGTCTCTTCGTCCAGGTGGCCCAGCGGGCCACGGAAACCATGGCGATGGTCGTAGGCTTCGAGGCCGGCCTGAAGCGCGTCGTTGGCGGCTTTCTGCTTCTCGCTGTCGACCGTGAGGTACACCTTGTACCCGTCGGTGTAGGCATCGTCGCCGTAGCGCCGGACCATTTCCGCGCGGGCCATCTCCGCCACATAGGCGGCATCGAGCTCATATTCGGCGCCATGATAGGTGGCGGTAATCGGCGCACGAGATGCCAGGTCGTAGGCGGTGTCCGAGATATAGCCCAGCTCGCGCATGCGCTGCAGGATCCAGTTGCGGCGGGACAGGGCGCGCTGGGGGTCGGCGAGTGGGTTGTAAGCCGACGGCGCCTTGGGCAGACCGGCCAGCATGGCCATCTGCGCCAGTTCCAGTTCGTTGACCGGCTTACCGTAATAGACCTGGGACGCGGCCTGGATGCCGTAAGCCCGATTTCCCAGATATATCTTGTTCAGATACAGTTCCAGTATCCTGTTCTTGGGAAGTTCACGCTCTATCTGAAAGGCAAGCAGTATCTCGTTGAACTTGCGAATAAAGGTACGTTCGCGTGTCAAAAAGTAATTTTTTGCAACTTGCATTGTGATGGTACTGCCCCCGGAGCGGATGGAACCGGTGGTGACCAGCTCCACGGCAGCCCGCACCAGGCCTTTGATGTCGACCCCGTTGTGCTCGTAGAATCGCGAATCCTCGGCGGCCAGGAAGGCATGTAACTGAAGGTTGGGGATCTGTTCGATTGTGATCGGAGCCCTTCTCTTTTCACCGAATTCTGCTATTAATCTCTTGTCGCTGGAATAGACCCGAAGCGGTGTCTGGAGCCGGATGTCGACAAGCTGATCGACTGACGGCAAACCGGGGCGCAGGTAAAGATAGAAGCTTGAAAGCAACATGGCGCCGACCGAAAGGCCGAAAAAAAACAGCCATGTACTAATGCGAGTAAAGCGAATCATTCGGGACATTTTTTCTGACAACTGTTAGATATAGGTCTATCATCTGAGAAATTGCTTTAGAAGGATAAGGCATCCTCAAAGTTCCACTATGCCTTTCTTCCATGAAGAAATCGCATTGTAGACGCAAAGCAAAACAAATTCTCTTAAATAAAAAAGTCGTAACCGGGTGCATTAAACCAGGTATAGGGTGAGCGCGTGTTCGGATTGTTCGGTAAAAAGTCCAGTGCTGTGCTGGGTATCGACATCAGTTCAAGCTCGGTCAAGCTTCTGGAACTCTCCAGGCAGAGTGGCGAGCGGTACAGGGTTGAGAGCTATGCGGTAGAACCGCTGCCTGCCAACGCTGTTGTCGAGAAAAATATCACGGATGTAGAGGCCGTCGGTGACGCGTTGCGCAAGGTGGTGAGCAAGGCTCGCGCCAGTGCAAAGCAAACCGCGGTGGCTGTATCTGGGTCGGCGGTCATTACCAAGCTGATTCAGATGAATGCCGGCCTCAATGAATTTGAAATGGAAGACCAGATCGCGCTGGAAGCCGATCAGTACATTCCCTATCCGCTGGACGAAGTCGCCATCGACTTTGAAGTCCAGGGCCCCTCGGAAACCAATCCCGACCAGGTCGACGTCCTGCTGGCAGCCTGCCGCAAGGAAAACGTCGATATCCGGGAAGATGCGCTTTCCATCGCGGGGCTTTCCGCCAAGGTGGTCGATGTCGAGGCGTATGCCCTTGAGCGGGCCTATACGCTGGTCGAGCCGCAACTGGACTCACAGGGTGAGGAATTGGTGGTCGCGATTGTCGATGTAGGCGCCACCATGACCACGCTGAGCGTTCTGGCGGACGGCAAGACTGTCTACACGCGTGAGCAGATCTTCGGCGGCAAGCAGCTGACCGAGGAAATCCAGCGCCGCTACGGCCTGTCCCTGGAAGAGGCCGGACTGGCCAAGAAGCAGGGCGGATTGCCGGACGACTACGAGGTGGAAGTGCTGTCCCCGTTCCGGGAGGCGGTCGTCCAGCAGGTGGCCCGCGCACTGCAGTTCTTCTTCGGTGCCAGCCAGTATAACGCGGTTGACTATGTCGTCCTCGCCGGTGGTACAGCGTCCATTCACGGGCTGACCGAGATGGTTGAGGAGAAAACGGGCACCGCCACACTGGTGGCTAACCCGTTTGCCGATATGGCAGTGGGCTCCCGGGTCAATGCGTCCGCACTGAGCAACGATGCGCCGTCGCTGATGATTGCCTGTGGTCTGGCGATGAGGAGTTTTGACTGATGGCGAAGATTAACCTCAGACCCTGGCGCGAGGAACTGCGGGCGGAGAAGCAGCAGCAGTTCGTCGTCATGATTGTGGGCGCGGTCATCGTCGCTGCTGGCCTGGGTTTCCTGTGGAAGGGTCACGTGGACGACCAGATTTCCTACCAGGAATCCCGTAACGCCTACGTTCAGAATGCGATGAAGTCCCTGGACTCCCAGATCAAGGAAATTGAAGACCTGCGTCGCAAACGCGATGAACTGATCGCCCGGATGAAGGTGATTCAGGACCTGCAGGGCAAGCGCCCTGTGATTGTCCGGGTGTTCGACGAACTGGTTAAAACCCTGCCCGACGGGCTTTTCTACACCGACCTCAAGAAAACCGGCGACAAGTTGCAGATTACGGGCATGGCGGAATCCAACAACCGGATCTCCAACCTGATGCGTCAGTTCGAGGATTCCGAGTGGTTCGCGAATCCCAACCTGACCAACGTGTCGTCCGCTGACAGCCGCCGTGCCGGCTACAGCCAGTTCAATCTTTCGGTGGACCAGAAAACGCCGGAGCCCGAAGAGGAGGGCAAGAAAAAATGAGCCTCGCGGACTCTCTGAAAAGCCTGAACGAATTTGACGTCAATGACCTCGATCTGAATAACGCCGGCATCTGGCCGATGCCGATCAAGATCATTGTCATGCTGTTGGTCTTTGGCCTGATCCTCGGTGGCGGCTACTGGTTCTTCGTCAAGGACGAATACAGCCAGCTCAGCCAGGTCGAAAAGAAAGAGGTGGAGCTCAAGGACCAATACGAGCAGAAGGCCTACAAGGTGGCCAACCTGGCGGTCTTCAAGAAGCAGATGGTCGAAATGGAAGAGACCTTCGGTGCGCTGGTCAAACAGTTGCCCAGTGATACCGAAGTGCCCGGTCTTCTGGAAGATATCACCAATACCGCCGTGGGCAATGGTCTTGAGCTTGATGAGATCAAACTGCAGCCGGAGCAGAAGAAGGACTTCTACATCGAGCTGCCGATCAACCTCAAGGTACGCGGGACCTATCACGAACTGGCTTCCTTTGTGAGCAGCATCGCCGGATTGCCGCGAATCGTGACCTTGCACGACTTTACCATCAAACCAACGGGAGGGGCCGACAGCCAGGTGCTTGAAATGCAGGTGCAGGCTCGGACCTACCGTTACCGGGCTGGGGAGTAAGCATGATGAGCAAGCATGCCTGTAAAGCCTGGACAACGGTCTGTTTGGCGACACTGTTAACGGCCTGTTCCCAGGGCAATGGCTTTTCCGATCTGGACCAGTTCATGTCGGAAGCGCGGTCCAAGCCGCGTGGTCACGTTGAGCCGCTGCCCGAATTCAAGGCCTATGAGGCTTTCGCCTATTCGGCGGCCGATCGCCGCTCACCGTTTGAGGTGCCGGTGGAAGTCCAGCTCACCATGGTGGACGAGAAACCGCAAAGTGATATCAAGCCGGATTTCGATCGTCCCAAGGAAGTGCTCGAAAACTTCCAGCTGACGAATCTGCGGATGGTCGGCACGCTCAAGCGGGCGGACAACAGTGGTGATCTGTATGCGCTAGTCAAGGACAACACCGGTGGGATTCATCGTGTCCACAAAGGCAACCATATGGGAGAGAACTACGGCCGCGTGGTCGGTGTCAACGAAACCCGTATCGAGCTGGTGGAAATTGTGCCCAATGGCAGCGGTGGTTGGGTCAAACGGCCGCGAACCCTTGAACTGAGTGAGGGCTAAGGAGCGGCGACATGAATAATTCAAGAAATCTGTGTGTACAAAATAGGTTGGGGTCGAGGCTAACGATGTTCAGAAAAACTGTATTGATAATCGGCATGGCTGCTCTCGGCATGATGTCCGGCTTGGCGAATGCCGTCAGCCTGAATGATGTCGAATTCACGGCACTCCCGGGCGACGGGACTGAGGTCGTTCTCAAGTTCGATGGAACCCCGCCGCAGCCGACCGGCTATACGATCGAGCGTCCGGCCCGAATCGCGGTGGATCTCAAAGGGGTGGACAGTGCCCTGCAGAGCCGCAGCATCTCTTTGGGCAGCGGTAATGCCCAGAGCATGACGGTTGTCGATACCAAGGACCGGACCCGCCTGATCTTCAATCTGGTGGACCTGGTGCCCTACACCACGAACGTGGCCGGCAATACCATCACCATGAAGATCGGCGGTGGTGAAGGTCAGGCGGCGACCTCCCAGACGACGTCCAACACCCCGGTACAGTCCGCCGTCTCGTCGGCGTCGTCTCGGGATGCTATTTCCAATGTCGATTTCCATCGTGGCGCGGATGGCGAAGGTCAGATTGTCGTCAGTCTGTCCAACCCGAAAACGTCTGTGGACCTGTCCGAAACCGGCGGTCGAATCCGTCTGGTGATGGACGGTACGCAGGTCCCTGAATCGCTGCGCCGTCGTCTGGACGTGACCGATTTCGCGACACCGGTCACGCGTGTGGACACATTCATGCAGGGCGGCGATGCAGTTGTCGAGATTCGCCCGAAAGGCAACTACGACTATCTGGCCTACCAGGCCGGCAACGAGTTTACGGTGAGCGTTGAACCGTTGTCTGACGAAGAGGCGGAGAATCGTCGCGAGGAGAAGTTCCCGTACACCGGCGAGAAGCTGTCCCTGAACTTCCAGGACATCGAAGTTCGCTCGGTCCTGCAGTTGATCGCCGATTTCACGGGCCTGAACCTGGTGGCCAGTGACACGGTCAGCGGCAGCATTACGCTGCGTCTGCAAAACGTGCCCTGGGACCAGGCTCTGGATCTGATCCTCAAGACCAAAGGTCTGGACAAGCGTCAGATCGGTAACGTCCTGCTGGTGGCGCCGGCGGACGAGATTGCCGCCCGCGAGCGTCTGGAACTGGAAACGTCCAAGCAGATTGCCGAGCTGGCGCCGGTTCGTCTGGACATCATCCAGGTTAACTATGCCAAGGCGGCGGACATCGTTGCGCTGATCCAGGCTGACGATGAGCTGATTTCCGACCGCGGTTTTGTGTCTTCCGATGCGCGCACCAACACCATCAGCGTGCGCGAAACGGCGGACAAGTTGGAACAAATCCGTCGACTGGTTTCCACCTGGGACGTGCCGGTGCGCCAGGTTCTGATCGAGGCGCGGATTGTGCGGGCATCCACGGATCTGGCTGAAGAGCTGGGTGTGCAGTGGGGCGTTGAAGGGCGCGGTAATGCCAACGGCGGTAATAACAACGTGGTTGTTGGTGGCACGCAGAGTGGTATCAGCAACATTTCTTCCGGTTTGCTGACCCTGCCGTCCGACAGCCTGAACGTTAATCTGGGTGCTACTCAGTCGAATGCCTCCTCGATCGCCTTCGGGTACATCGGCACGGACTTCCTGGTAGATCTTGAGTTGTCCGCATACGCCAGCGATGGCCAGGCCGAAATCGTGGCCCAGCCGAAAGTGGTGACCGCCGACCGCCAGACCGCGAAAATCAAGTCAGGTGAGGAAATTCCGTACCAGGAGGCTTCATCCAGCGGTGCAACTTCGGTGTCCTTCAAGGAAGCGGCTCTGTCGCTGGAAGTCACACCGCAGATTACGCCGGACGACAAGATCATCATGGACTTGGCGGTAAACCAGGATTCCCGTGGCCAGGTGACCAACGGTATTCCGAGTATCGACACCAACGAAGTCACCACACAGGTGCTGGTCCGTAACGGTGAAACGGTGGTTCTCGGCGGCATCTTCCAGTCCGAGAAATCCACCACCATCACCAAGACGCCGTTCCTGGGCGACATTCCGTACCTGGGAGCGCTGTTCCGCAACAAGTCGGTGGTTGATGAGCGCAGCGAGCTGCTGGTCTTCATTACGCCGAAGATCCTGAAAGGCGACCTGATCGACTGATCACTGCCAGGATCCCAAAAGCCGCCTCGGACGAGGCGGCTTTTTTGTTTGTACCGAGGCGAACAGGCGCTTATCGCGGGATTGGCGCCTGTGCTATGCTCAGCGCCCTGTATTGGATTGAGCAGAACTATGCCGTTGCCGGAACGTATTGTGCTCGTGGGCCCTATGGGAGCCGGGAAAAGCACGATTGGACGCCTGTTGGCCAGAGAGCTGGGCTATCGCTTTATCGACTCCGACCGCCTGATCGAAGAGCGTTGTGGGGCCAATATTCCATGGATATTCGATGTCGAGGGCGAGAGCGGCTTTCGAACTCGGGAGAGCAATATCCTGGAGGAGCTGTCCCATGAAACCGGTGCTGTGATCGCGACTGGCGGCGGCGCGGTCATGCGCGAAGAAAACCACGCCAGTTTGCGTCGGGCTGCGTTGATCGTTTACCTCAAGACCTCTGTGGACCAGCAATTTGAGCGCACCCGGCGTGATCGCAACCGCCCGCTGCTCCAGCATGACGATCCCCGCGCCGTATTGCAGGAGCTGTTCGATCGACGGAATCCGATATACAGCCAGCTGGCCGATATCGTGATGATGACGGACAAAAAGAGCCCGAGACTCGTTGTGCGCCAGCTCATTAACCGCATCAAGCCACGGACGTCCCGCAAGAAACGGCACCTGAGGAAGGAAGGACACAAACATGCCTGACGTTGCACGTACGCTAACGGTCGATCTTGGTGAGCGCAGCTACCCGATCCTGATTGGCCAGGGGCTGCTCGGATCCGTGGACCTCTCTTTCCATGTCCGGGGTGATCGTGTCCTGATCGTGACGAATGCGACCGTGGCGCCACTTTATCTGGAGCGCGCGACCGGATCGTTCCCCGGTAAGGCGGTCGACAGTGTCGTTCTTCCGGATGGCGAGCGGTATAAGAACTGGGAAACGCTGAACCTGATTTTCGACGCCCTGCTGGAAAAGCGGCATACCCGGAGAACCACACTGGTTGCTCTGGGTGGTGGCGTGATTGGCGATATGACCGGCTTTGCGGCGGCCTGCTATCAACGTGGCGTGCACTTTATCCAGATTCCGACAACCTTGTTGTCGCAGGTGGATTCCTCGGTTGGTGGTAAGACGGGCATCAACCATCCGCTGGGCAAGAACATGATCGGCGCGTTTCATCAGCCGGAAGTCGTGCTGATCGATACCGATACGCTGGGCACCTTGCCGCCGCGGGAGCTGCCCGCGGGGCTGGCGGAAGTCATCAAATATGGGCTGATTCGTGAGCCGGCCTTTCTGGAATGGCTGGAAGCCAATATGGCCGCCCTCCGGTCACTGGATGCCATCGCGATGGTTGAAGCGATTTACCGGTCCTGTGCCTGCAAGGCGGAGGTGGTCGCAGTGGATGAGAAGGAGGGCGGGTTACGCGCCATTCTCAATCTCGGCCACACGTTTGGCCATGCGATCGAAACCTTTACCGGGTATGGCACCTGGTTGCACGGTGAAGCCGTCGGAACCGGCATGTTGATGGCGGCTGATCTGTCCTGCCGTCTCGGTTATCTCAGCGCTGACGATTTGGAACGTGTTGCCCGCATCCTGCAACGTGCCGATCTGCCGCTTGAGCCGCCCGCTGGAATGACGCCGGACGATTTTCTGGGACTGATGGCGGTCGACAAGAAGAATGTCGATGGAGCGCTGCGGCTGGTCCTGCTGGAATCGTTGGGCAAGGCGGTCGTGACCGCGGACTTCCCCGCACAAAAGCTGGGCGAAACGCTCGCCTGGTTTTGCAACTGAGTATCGCGAATTACGGACACGGAAGATGCCATGGCAGTTGACGAACAGTTGACCAGCGACCCCGGTGGTCTGTTTCAACGACTCCAGTCCCGCTATGGATTGGGCCAGGATCCGCTTGCCATGGACGTGCCTTTCTACCCCGGGGGGCAGCGCGAGTATTCGCTGGAAACCCTGCGTCACCTGGCGGCGTTCGGGGATATGGCCATCCTGGTCACCGGTGCCCGGGGTGCCGGCAAAACCCGGGTGCTGGCCGAACTGGTCCGTCACGAGTCCGATCGCCTCGATTTTCAGCGTCTGAGCACCACCGACCTGGCCAGCGAACAGGCTCTGGCTGATCGTCTGCTCGCGATTGCCCATCAGGGACTGGCTACCGGGCGGACGGTCCGCGACGCCATTTACAACTTCTTCAAGTGGAGTGAGAGGGCGACTCTCCGGGGCCGTCGTATCGTCCTGCTGGTCGATGACGCGGATCATATGGCGGCGCCGTTGTTGCGGATGCTGGTGGCGGCGTTTACGCACGCGGATCGGGGGCAGGCGGCCGTCCCCGTGCTCTCCGGCTCGGATACCTTGCTCGATATGCTGGACAGCGAAGGGGGCGGTCTGCAGCATCAGGCTCACCAGATTCATCTGCGACCTCTGAATCGCGATGAAATTGCCGATTACCTTCGGCCAAGAATCGCCAAGGCCGGGGGTGATCCGGATGTGCTGTTAGCGGCGAGTCACCTGAAAAAACTGCATGAGTTGGGGCAGGGCAGTTTCGGTCGTCTCAAGCGAACCGCGCCCGCCGTCTGGCTGGACATGGCTGGCCATCAGCCGGCGGCAAGACGAAACCGCATGAGCCCGCGAAAACTGGTCATTCCGCTAGCGGTGTTGCTCTTGCTGGGCGGCTCATGGCTCATGGTATCCTGGCAGTACGATGACGTGGTCGCGCACCAGAACGACCAGCCGGCGCCCGTTGAGCGCAAAACCATAAGGTTGGGGCCCGATGAAGAGTCCTGGCACCCCGAGGCTGAAACGACGTCTTCTCCACAACGATCTGCTCCCGATGTGTCGCTGAACGATCCGATATCGGCTTCCGAGGCCAAGGCCAATGAGGTTCCTCCAGATGCGCCAGCCGGCGATGGGGCGCCCGATCAATCGCCAGTTGCCGGGAACGATGCGCTTGCGGCTGACGAGCCAAAGGCGGACGAGGTGACTGCAGCGGACCCTGTCGCGGCGATAGCGCAACCGTTCGAGGCTGAGTCAACGGAAGTGCCGCAGCCGACCCCCGCTGATCAGGCCAATGTGGTGGCTGAGCCGGAGGCAGCACCGGCGGAGACATCCAGCGAGAACAATCAGCCACAACCGAATGCATCGACAGGTCAGGCTGACGCAGAGACAGCGGTCTCCGCCGACCAAGCCGCCGATGAGACTCCCGAGCGGGCTTTCAAGCCGCAGGCCTCTGATCGTTTCACGCCTGTCGAAGCGCTTCGGGCCGGCGCGGGCCTGACAGCGCAGTTTATCGCAGGCTATGAGGAAAAGACGGCTCTCGACTTCCTGAGCGAGCATCCGGACATTGAGGGCATGGTTTACACCCGCTCTACAAGAAAGGGCAAACCGTGGTATGTTGTGGTGTACGGGCAATTCTCCAGTCGTAACGAGGCCCGTCAGGCCGTGAGCGATCTGCCACAGGGGTTGGCCGAGCACGACGTCTGGATTCGCTCGCGGTCCGGCCTTTGATGATGTGCCAAGGCCGTCAGGCCTGATTCGCAACTGGCGCAGCGTCGTCGCCAGGAAGTAAGCCGCCCGGGTTCATACGGCGCGGTTTTTATTCTTTTTTGTTCCAATCTCATCAATTTTATATTCCGTCAGTGCGTTAAAAATCGCTCAACAATTTGAGTACGTATTACTGCGCATGTAAAATAGCCAGCCCCCATTTTCAGTGTCAGTGGGTAATGTGCCTGGGCTCGGCACCTATCCAGTTGATTGAAAAGAATATTTTAGTGAGAGAACGCTTATGATGACAGGTTTGTATCATCCCGGTGAGTTCAGGGACAACTGTGGATTCGGCCTGATCGCCCACATGAAGGGCGATGCCAGCCACAAGTTGCTGCAAACTGCCATCGAGTCGCTGACCTGCATGACCCACCGTGGTGGGATTGCGGCGGACGGCAAGACCGGTGACGGCTGTGGCTTGTTGCTGCAGAAACCTGACGCATTCCTGCGCAAGGCCGCCAAGGCAAGTCTGGGCAAGACGCTGGGCGACCTGTACGGCGTTGGCATGATTTTCCTCGATCAGGACGAGAAGAAAGCCGAACGGGGTCGTAAGACTCTCGAAAAGCATCTTGTCGACCAGGGGCTGGAGATCGTCGGGTGGCGTGAAGTGCCGACGGACAGCAGTTGCCTTGGCCCCATGGCGATGGATTGTCTGCCGCGCATTGAACAGGTGTTTGTGGAGCCGGCGGGCAAAGACGAGCCGGCATTCGGTATCAGCCTGTTCCTGGGACGTCGCCACGCCGAACGCGAAATGGCAGATGATCCCGAATTCTATATCTGCAGCCTGTCGCACAAGACGATCTCCTACAAAGGCTTGATGATGCCGGTGGATCTGCCCACCTTCTATCAGGATTTGGGCGATCCAGACCTGCATACGGCCATCTGCGTCTTCCACCAGCGCTTCTCCACCAACACTATGCCGCGCTGGCCGCTGGCTCAGCCGTTCCGCTTCCTGGCGCACAACGGTGAGATCAACACGGTTGAAGGCAACCGGAACTGGGCCATCGCCCGGGCGTCCAAGTTCAAGTCGCCGGAGCTGCCTGATCTGCAGACCCTGCAGCCGCTGGTCAACCGGACCGGTTCCGACTCCTCCAGCATGGACAACATGCTGGAAATCCTGCTGGCCGGCGGTGTCGACCTGTTCCGGGCGGTGCGGATGATGATTCCGCCCGCGTGGCAGAACGTCGACACCATGGATTCCGATCTGCGGGCCTTCTACGAATACAATTCCATGCATATGGAGCCGTGGGACGGCCCGGCCGGTCTGGTGCTGTCCGACGGTCGCCACGCGGTATGTATGCTGGATCGGAATGGTCTGCGCCCGGCACGCTGGGTCATCACCAAAGATGATTTCATCACGCTGGCGTCCGAAATCGGCACCTACAGCTACAAACCGGAAGACGTCGTAGCCAAGGGACGTGTCGGACCGGGTCAGATGCTGGCGATCGACACCGAATCCGGCGAAGTCCTGCATACCAAGGATATCGACCAGCGCCTGAAGAGCGCCCAGCCCTACAAGCGCTGGCTGCGCGAGAACGCCCTGCGTGTCGAGGCGACGCTGAATCAGGACACGCCGGAATTCAAACTGATGGAAAGCGACGAGCTGAAAATCCATCAGAAGATGTTCCACGTGTCTTTCGAAGAGCGGGACCAGGTGCTGCGTCCGCTGGCTGAAAGCGGCCAGGAAGCAGTCGGCTCCATGGGTGACGATACGCCGATGGCCGTGCTGTCCAGCAAGGTCCGCCACGCGGCTGACTTTTTCCGTCAGAAGTTCGCCCAGGTGACCAACCCGGCGATTGACCCACTGCGGGAATCCATCGTCATGTCGCTGGAGACCTGCCTGGGGGCTGAGCGCAATGTGTTCGAGGAAACGCCGGATCACGCCAACCGGATTATCCTGTCCACACCGGTGCTGTCGCCGGCCAAGTTCCTGCGCATAGAGAGCAACGACCGGCCGGGTTTTGAAGTCGAGCGGATCCGCCTGAGCTACCGTCCGGAGCTGGGGCTCAAGCAGGCTATCGAAGCCGTCTGCAACGAGGCGGAGCAGGCCGTTCGCAACGGCAAGGTGCTGTTGATTCTGAGCGACAAGGACCTCAAGGAAGGTGAACTGCCGGTCAATGCCATGATGGCAACCGGCGCCGTGCACCACCATCTGGTCCGCAAAGGCCTGCGCTCGGACTCCAACCTGATCATCGAAACCGGCTGGGCGCGGGATCCGCACCACTTTGCCGTGCTGTTCGGTTTCGGCGCGACGGCGGTTTACCCGTACCTGTCGTACCAGATCCTCAACGACCTGATCCGCACCGGTGAAGTCATGATGGATCCGATCGAGGCCAAGAATAACTACCGCAAGGGCATCAACAAGGGCCTGCTCAAGATCCTGTCCAAGATGGGGATCTCGACCATCACGTCTTACCGTGGCGCCCAGCTGTTTGAAGCCATCGGTCTGGCCGACGAAGTGGTCGACCTGTGCTTCTGTGAAGTGCCGAGCCGCATCCAGGGTGCCGGTTTCTACGATTTCCAGCAGGATCAGGAACTGCTGGCCAGCAATGCCTGGAAACAGCGTAAGCCGATCGCCCAGGGCGGCGTGCTGAAATACGTCCACGGGCAGGAATACCACGCGTTCAACCCTGATGTGGTCAATACCCTGCAACGCGCGGTCATCGACGGCAATTACGGCACCTACCGCGAATACGCCGGCCTGGTGAACGAGCGTCCGGTGGCGACCCTGCGCGACCTGCTGACCTTCCGCAAGGACATCAAGGCGGTGGATCTGGACCGCGTCGAGCCGGTGGAAGCCATCTTCCCGCGTTTTGACTCTGCGGCCATGTCCCTGGGCGCGCTGTCGCCGGAAGCCCACGAGGCGCTGGCGGTGGCAATGAACACCCTGGGCGGTCGCTCGAATTCCGGTGAGGGTGGCGAAGACCCGGCCCGTTACGGCACCGAAAAACGCTCCAAGATCAAACAGGTGGCCTCGGGCCGTTTTGGTGTGACCGCGGAATACCTGCGCAGCGCCGACGTCATGCAGATCAAGGTCGCTCAGGGCGCCAAGCCCGGTGAGGGCGGCCAGCTGCCGGGTGGCAAGGTCAACGAACTGATCGCCCGTCTGCGCTATTCCGTACCGGGTGTGACCCTGATTTCACCGCCGCCGCACCACGATATCTACTCCATCGAGGATTTGGCGCAGCTGATCTTTGACCTCAAGCAGGTCAACCCGAAAGCGCTGGTATCGGTGAAACTGGTTTCCGAGCCGGGCGTGGGGACCATCGCGGCCGGTGTTGCCAAGGCCTACGCCGACCTGATCACCGTCTCCGGCTACGACGGCGGTACCGCAGCCAGCCCGCTGACCTCGATCCGCTACGCCGGTTCCCCGTGGGAGCTGGGGCTGAGTGAGGCGCATCAGGCGCTGCGCGGTAATGACCTGCGCGGCAAGATCCGCCTGCAGACGGACGGCGGTCTGAAGACCGGTCTGGACGTGGTCAAGGCGGCCATCCTGGGTGCGGAAAGCTTCGGCTTCGGCACCACCCCGATGGTGGCGCTGGGTTGTAAGTATCTGCGGATCTGTCACCTCAACAACTGTGCGACTGGTGTCGCCACCCAGAACGACCAGCTGCGTGAAGATCACTTCAAGGGCACCGTCGAAATGGCGATGAACTTCTTCCGCTTCGTGGCGGAGGAAACCCGGGAGTGGATGGCCAAGCTGGGCGTCACCAGTCTGGAAGAGCTGGTGGGCCGGACCGATCTGCTGGAAGTGCTGCCAGGAGACACGCCGCGTCAGCAGAAGTTGAACCTGAATCCGCTGCTGCAGAACGATCACATTCCGGCTGACAAGCCACACACCTGTCAGGTGGAGCGCAACACGCCTTTCGATAAAGGTACGCTGGCCGAGCAGATGGTCAGTGACGTGGGCGAGGCGATCACCAATAAGGCCGGTGGTACCTGGCAGTACCGCGTCACCAACTGCGATCGCTCCATTGGCGCCCGGATCTCGGGTGAAATCGCCCAGTTGCACGGCAACCAGGGTATGGTCGGCGCGCCGATCACGCTGGAGCTGACCGGCACGGCCGGGCAGAGCTTCGGTGTCTGGAATGTCGGTGGCCTGAACCTGATCCTCGAAGGCGATGCCAACGACTACGTCGGTAAAGGCATGACCGGCGGCAAACTGGTTATCCGTCCGCCGCGGGAAAGCAGCTTCAAGACCCAGGACACGTCGATCATCGGCAACACCTGTCTCTACGGGGCGACCGGCGGCAAACTCTACGCTGCGGGCACCACGGGTGAGCGTTTCGGTGTCCGGAATTCCGGGGCGCACGCCGTCGTTGAAGGCGTGGGTGACCACTGTTGTGAGTACATGACCGGCGGTCTGGTGACCGTACTGGGCAATACCGGCCACAACTTCGGGGCGGGTATGACCGGCGGTTTCGCCTACGTCCTGGACCAGCAGAACACCTTCGTGGACAAGTACAACCACGAGCTGGTGGAAATCCAGCGTATTTCCAGCGAAGACATGGAGCCGTACCGCAACCATCTTCGCAGCGTAATCCGTGAGCATGTGACGGAGACCCAGAGCGAATGGGCGGAGCACATCCTCGACAATTTCGATGACTACATTGGTCGGTTCTGGCTGGTGAAGCCCAAGGCGGCAAGCCTGCGCACCCTGCTGGCCAGTACCCGGGCGCGACCGGAATAACGGCCGCACGCGCCGCTTCGGCGGCGCCACCTGAACCCCGCATCGAAATTGAATACTTGAGAGTCGCGTGATGAAAGAGAGACTGAATAACGATTTCCAGTTTATCGAGGTTGGCCGTGTCGACCCGAAGAAGGTTCCGGCCAGCAAACGGAAAAAGGAATTCCAGGAAATCTACCACCCGTTCAAGCAGGAAGACGCCGCCAGTCAGGCGCATCGCTGCCTGCACTGTGGTAACCCGTACTGCGAGTGGAAGTGCCCGGTACACAATTACATCCCGAACTGGCTGAAGCTGGTGTCCGAGGGCAACATCCTGGAGGCGGCCGAACTGTGCCACCAGACCAACTCCCTGCCGGAAGTCTGCGGCCGGGTTTGCCCGCAGGACCGTCTGTGTGAAGGGGCCTGTACCCTGAACGACGGTTATGGCGCGGTCACCATCGGCTCGGTGGAGAAGTACATTACCGACACTGCCTTTGCCCTGGGCTGGCGCCCGGACTTGTCTCACGTCAAATGGACCGACAAAAAGGTCGCGGTGATCGGCGCCGGACCGGCCGGCCTCGGCTGTGCGGATATTCTGGCCCGCAACGGCGTCAAGCCGGTGGTTTTTGACCGCTATCCGGAAATCGGTGGCCTGCTGACCTTCGGTATCCCCGAGTTCAAGCTGGAAAAGAGCGTCATGGCGCGCCGCCGTGAGATTTTCGAATCCATGGGCGTCGAATTCCGCCTGTCCACGGACGTGGGCACAGATGTGCTGCTGGAAGACATCATCGACGAATACGATGCCGTCTTCATGGGCATGGGCACCTACACCTATATGAAAGGCGGCTTCCCGGGCGAAGACTTGCCGGGTGTCTACGACGCGCTGCCTTACCTGGTGTCCAACGTCGACCGCCGTCTGGGCTTTTCCGCGACGGACAGCGAGTTCATCGACATGAAAGGCCAGCGCGTGGTGGTCCTCGGCGGTGGTGATACGGCGATGGACTGCAACCGCACCGCGATTCGTCAGCAGGCAGCCAGCGTGACATGTGCCTATCGTCGGGACGAGGCGAATATGCCAGGCTCCCGTCGCGAGGTGGCCAACGCCAAGGAAGAAGGCGTCAAGTTCATGTTCAACCGTCAGCCGATCGCCATCATTGGCGAGGACCGGGTCGAAGGCATCAAGGTCATCCAGACTCGCCTGGGTGAGCCGGACGAAAACGGTCGCCGTCGTCCGGAAGTGGTGCCGGGCAGTGAAGAGGTGATCCCGGCCGACGCCGTCCTGGTGGCTTTCGGTTTCCGTCCGAGTCCGGCGGAATGGTTCAACAAGCTGGATGTGAACATCGACGATTCCGGCCGTGTGGCGGCACCGGAAGAAGCGGAGTACCCGTTCCAGACGTCCAATGCGAAGATCTTTGCCGGCGGCGATATGGTCCGTGGTTCGGACCTGGTCGTAACGGCTATCTGGGAAGGGCGTCAGGCGGCCGAAGGTATCCTCGATTACCTGGATGTCTAACGAGAGCAGCCGCAATACAACGGCATAGATTGAATAAGGGGCATTATGTCAGCACTCATGAATGACCGGTTCCTGCGCGCACTCCAGCGCCAGCCGGTGGATCGCACACCGGTCTGGATGATGCGCCAGGCAGGGCGTTACCTGCCGGAGTACCGGGCGACTCGCGCCAAGGCCGGCGATTTCATGAGTCTGTGTCGGAATGCCGAACTTGCCTGTGAGGTGACGCTGCAGCCCCTTGAGCGGTATCCATTGGATGCCGCCATCCTGTTTTCCGACATCCTGACCATTCCGGACGCCATGGGGCTGGGCCTGTATTTCGAGACGGGCGAAGGTCCCAAGTTCCGTCATACGGTGCGTTCTGCAGCCGACGTTGAAGCGTTGCCTACCCTGACGGCGGACACCGATCTGGACTACGTGGTCTCTGCGGTGGCCACCATTCGCAAGGCCCTGAACGGCAGCGTGCCGTTGATCGGGTTCTCCGGCAGTCCGTGGACGCTGGCCACCTATATGGTCGAAGGCGGCTCCTCCAAGGACTTCCGCGAAGCCAAACGGTTGCTCTACAGCGAACCGGCGGTGATGCATGCGCTGCTCGGCAAGCTGGCGGATGCGGTGACCGACTACCTCAATGCCCAGATTCGTGCCGGCGCCCAGGCCGTGCAGATTTTTGACACCTGGGGCGGCGTGCTGCCGAGTTGGGCCTATACCGAGTTCTCACTGGCCTACATGAAACAGATCGTGGACGGCCTGATCCGCGAGCACGAAGGCCGCCACGTGCCGGTCATCCTGTTCACCAAGAACGGTGGGCAGTGGCTGGAATCGATGGCGGAGTCCGGTGCTGACGCCCTGGGTCTGGACTGGACCACGGACATTCGCGAGGCCCGTGCCCGGGTCGGCGACCGTGTCGCGCTGCAGGGCAATATGGACCCGACCATGCTGTATGCACCGCCTGAGCGGATTCGCGAAGAAGTGGCGCACCTCCTGGCGCGTTTCGGCGAGGGATCCGGCCATATCTTCAACCTGGGGCATGGCATCACGCCGGATGTCGATCCGAGCCACGCGGATGCCTTCATTCGCGCGGTCTGCGAGCTGAGTCCGCCTTACCACGGCGGCAAGTAGCTCGCGATCAATACGATCGGGTTGGTTGCCCCCGTATGCGGGGCTATAGTGATAGGTGGGCGTCGATGAAGCGAGCGATAAAGTGTTTCAGCGGCCCATGCCATTGCTTGCAATAACAAGAGACTGTCACGGTGAGCCAATCGACTGAACGTCGCCGCTTTGAACGCATCCTGTTCGATGCACCCTGCGATATCCACGCCGGAGAGGACGTCTGGCACAGTGAAGTACTGGATATCTCTATGAAAGGCGTGCTGGTGCGCCGTCCCGAAAACTGGACGGCCAAGCTGAAGCATCCGTTCGAAATCACCATCCATCTGAACGATCTGGACAGCGGTATTGTCATGGACGTGGCGTTACGCCATGTGGAAGGTGACCATCTGGGCTTCCAATGCCAGTACATCGACCTGGACAGTGCCTCTCATCTCAAGCGTCTGGTCGAGCTCAATCTGGGCGACCCGTCGTTGCTGGATCGAGAACTGCGTCACCTGATCGAGAGGGACTGAGCACTCGCTGCAGTCAGTTGGCGAGCTCGAGCAGGGCGTCCAGGGCTTCGCTCAGCTTGGTCACCGCGATGACCCGCATGTTTTCCATCGGCTTGCGCGGCACGTTCGTCTTGGGCACCACGGCGCGAATGAAGCCGTGCTTGGCGGCTTCGTAGATGCGTTCCTGGCCGCTGGGTACCGGGCGGATTTCGCCGGACAGACCCACCTCGCCGAAAATGACCAGATCCTGTGGTAATGCCTTGTCCCGGAATGAGGACACGATCGCCGCCAGGATGGCCAGGTCGGCGCTGGTTTCGCTGACTTTGACGCCGCCCACCACGTTGACGAACACGTCCTGATCGGCCACGTGCATGCCGCCATGGCGATGCAGCACGGCCAGCAACATGGCCAGTCGGTTCTGGTCGGTGCCGACGGCGACCCGTCTTGGGTAGCTGCCTTGCGACAAGTCCACCAGCGCCTGGACCTCCACCAGCATCGGGCGGGTACCTTCCCAGACCACCATGACCACGCTGCCGGGCGCGGCATCCTCCCCGCGGTTAAGGAAAATGGCACTGGGGTTTTTCACCTCTTTCAGGCCCTGTTCCAGCATGGCAAACACCCCCAGCTCGTTGACCGCCCCGAAGCGGTTCTTGATGCCGCGCAGGGTGCGGAACCGGCTGTCGCTGGAGCCTTCCAGCAGGATCGAGCAGTCGATCATGTGTTCCAGCACTTTCGGGCCGGCGAGGCTGCCGTCCTTGGTGACGTGGCCCACCAGGAACAGGATAGTGCCAGTCTGCTTGGCGAAGCGGGTCAGGTAGGCCGCGCTCTCACGAACCTGCGACACGCTGCCGGGGGCGGATTCCACGTCGCTAACGTGCATCACCTGAATGGAGTCGACGACCAGGATGCGCGGTTTTTCCGTTTCGGCTATCTGGATGATGCGCTCGACACTCGTTTCGGACAGCATTTTGAGGTCACTGGTCGGGACGCCCAGGCGCTTGGCCCGCAGGGCCACCTGTTGCATGGATTCCTCACCGGTGACGTAGAGCGCCGGGTACTGGCCGGCCAGGTTGCACACCGTCTGCAGCAACAGGGTACTTTTGCCCGCCCCGGGATGGCCGCCCATCAGAATCGCCGAGCCTTCCACGAGACCGCCGCCCAGCACCCGGTCCAGCTCTTTCATGCCGGAGCTGATGCGGGATTGTTCGGTCAGGCTGACCGAATCCAGCGACTGGACGCCGGACAGGCTGCCGGCAAAGCCCTCGAAGCGTGATCCCCGATTGCCGCCGCTCGAGCTGCTGACGCCGCGGACTTCGCTGATAGTGTTCCAGGCGGAGCAGGCGGAACACTGGCCCTGCCACTTGGAGTAATCCGCACCGCATTCGGTGCACACGTAGGCGGTCTTGGTCTTGGCCATGGTTGCTCGATCGTCGGGGAAAGGGGAGGGCAGCCGGTCGGGCGACCGGCTGCCGGCGCTGGGATCAGGCCAGCTTCTTGTACTTCATGCGCTGGGGCACCATCGCGGAGTCGCCCTTGCGCTGCTTGTGGTCTTCGTCGTATTCGGTGAAGTTGCCTTCGAAGAATACGGCTTCACTGTCGCCCTCAAAGGCGAGAATGTGGGTGGCCACACGGTCCAGGAACCAGCGGTCGTGCGAGATCACCAGCGCGGCGCCCGGGAAATTGAGCAGCGCCTCTTCCAGTGCCCGCAGGGTTTCCACGTCCAGGTCGTTGGTCGGTTCGTCCAGCAGGAGGACGTTGCCGCCTTCCTTCAGCAGCTTGGCCAGGTGCAGGCGGTTACGCTCGCCGCCGGACAGGTCGCCGACCCGCTTCTGCTGGTCGCTGCCCTTGAAGTTGAAACGGCCCACGTAGGCGCGGGACGGCGTCTGGTAGTTGCCCACCTGGATGATGTCCTGGCCGTCGCTCAGCTCTTCCCAGACGGTTTTGTCGCCGTCCAGGTCGCGCATCTGATCGACGTAGGCCAGCTTGACGGTTTCACCAACGGTGATGGTGCCGGCATCCGGCTGGTCCACGCCGGCGATCATGCGGAACAGGGTGGATTTACCTGCACCGTTACCCCCGATGATGCCGACAATGGCGCCCGGCGGTACCCGGAAATCCAGGTTTTCATAGAGCAGGCGACCTTCAAAGGCCTTGCTCACGCCGTCGACCTCGATCACCTTGTCGCCCAGGCGCGGTCCGGGCGGAATGTACAGTTCATTGGTCTCGTTGCGCTTCTGGAAATCCTGGGAGCTCATTTCCTCGAAGCGGGCCAGACGGGCCTTGCTCTTGGACTGGCGGCCCTTGGCGTTGCTGCGCACCCACTCCAGCTCGTGCTTGATGGTCTTCTGGCGGGCCACTTCCTGCTTGGCTTCGATTTCCAGCCGCTTCTCCTTGGCTTCCAGCCATTGGCTGTAGTTGCCTTCGAAGGGAATGCCCTGGCCGCGGTCCAGTTCCAGGATCCAGCCGGCGACGTTGTCGAGGAAGTAACGATCGTGAGTGATCGCCACCACGGTGCCGCTGAAGTCGTGCAGGAAGCGCTCCAGCCACGCCACGGATTCGGCATCCAGGTGGTTGGTAGGCTCGTCCAGCAGCAGCATGTCCGGGCTGGACAGCAGCAGGCGGCACAGGGCGACACGGCGGCGCTCACCACCGGACAGGTTGGCGACCTTGGCGTCCCAGGCCGGCAGGCGCAGGGCATCGGCGGCGACTTCCAGCTTGCGTTCGATGTCGTGGCCGTCGGCGGCCTGGATGAAGCTTTCCAGCTCCCCCTGCTTCTTGGCCAGGGCATCGAAGTCCGCATCCGGCTCGGCATAGGCGGCATAGACCTGGTCCAGTTCCGCCAGGGCGTCGTGAACACCGGAAACCGCTTCGTCGACGATTTCCTTCACGGTCTTGCTGTCGTCCAGTTCCGGCTCCTGCGGCAGGTAACCGACGTTGATGCCGGGCTGCGGACGGGCTTCGCCGATGTAGTCCTGGTCGATGCCGGCCATGATGCGCAGCAGCGTCGACTTACCGGCGCCGTTCAGACCCAGCACGCCGATCTTGGCGCCGGGGAAGAAGCTCAGGGAAATGTCCTTGAGGATTTCGCGCTTGGGCGGGACGACTTTGCCCACGCGATTCATGGTGTAGACGTATTGAGCCATTTTTAGGCAGTGTCCTCTGGTTGAATTGGGGACGGCCGGGGTGTGGATAACCGCGTCGGGACCCCGGAAAAGATCAGTTCTAGAAGGCGTACTACGGTAGCGAAACGGGGTGGTTTTGGCAATTCGGCAAGGCCTGTAACGTCGCCCGCGAAAAACCCGTATCATGCGGGTTAAAAGATGATTTAAGGCGGGCTTTTGGGCTAGAATACGGGCCCTCCAAATTTCTGATCAGCCATACAGGGGCAGCGCATCCATGTTTAACCGTGATATGAAAATCGCCGGCTTCGATGATGATGTCTGGAACGCCATCCAGGCGGAGACCGAACGGCAGGAAGCTCACATCGAGCTGATTGCGTCCGAGAACTACACCAGCCCGCGAGTCATGGAAGCGCAGGGCAGCGTCCTGACCAACAAATACGCTGAAGGCTATCCCGGCAAGCGTTACTACGGCGGCTGTGAGCACGTCGATGTGGTCGAGGAACTGGCCATCGAACGCGCCAAGAAGCTGTTCGGCGCCGCGTACGCCAACGTCCAGCCGCACTCTGGCTCCCAGGCGAACAGCGCCGTGTACATGGCGCTGGTCAAGCCGGGCGACACCGTGCTGGGTATGAGCCTGGCCCACGGCGGCCACCTGACCCACGGGGCTTCCGTCAACTTCTCCGGCAAGATCTACAAGGCTGTCCAGTATGGCCTCAACCCGGACACCGGTCTGATCGACTACGACGAAGTCGAGCGTCTGGCCGACGAGCACAAACCGAAGATGATCGTGGCCGGCTTCTCAGCCTATTCCCAGCACCTGGATTTCGCCCGCTTCCGCGCGATTGCGGACAAGGTTGGCGCTTACCTGTTCGTGGACATGGCCCACGTGGCCGGCCTGGTCGCCGCCGGCGTCTATCCGGACCCGATGCCCCACGCCCACGTGGTCGCCACCACCACCCACAAGACTCTGCGCGGTCCCCGTGGTGGTCTGATCCTGGCGTGTGCCGACGAAGACATCCAGAAGAAGCTGAACTCCGCCGTCTTCCCGGGTGGCCAGGGTGGTCCGCTGATGCACGTCATCGCCGCCAAGGCCGTGTGCTTCAAGGAAGCCATGGGCGATGAGTTCCGTGACTACCAGAAACAGGTCATCAAGAACGCCCAGGCGATGGCGAGTGTCTTCGTCGAGCGCGGTTTCGATGTGGTCTCCGGCGGCACCCAGAACCACCTGTTCCTGCTGAGCCTGATCAAGCAGGACATCACCGGTAAGGACGCCGATGCGGCGCTGGGCAAGGCGCACATCACCGTCAACAAGAACGCCGTGCCGAACGACCCGCGTTCACCGTTTGTCACGTCCGGTCTGCGCATCGGGACGCCGGCGGTCACTACCCGTGGCTTCGGGGAAGGCGAGTGCCGTGACCTGGCCGGCTGGATCTGTGACATCCTGGACGATCTGGAGAACGAATCGACCATCAACCGCGTACGCGAACAGGTCGAAGATCTGTGCAAGCGTTTCCCGGTGTACGCCGGCTGAGCGTCGACACACTGAGCGGGCGCCGGTAGGCGCCCTGACGGGCTGGGAGTAGCCACCATGCATTGTCCGTTTTGCGGCGAAGCAGACACCAAGGTTATCGATTCGCGACTGGTTGCCGAGGGCGACCAGGTGCGGCGTCGCCGTGAGTGCCTGTCCTGCAAGGAGCGGTTCACGACCTTCGAGTCGGCGGAACTGGTCATGCCCCGCGTGGTCAAGCAGGACGGTACGCGCCAGCCTTTCGATGAGGACAAGCTGCGCTCCGGCATCATGAAAGCGCTGGAGAAGCGGCCGGTCAGTATCGAGGAAATCGAAGCGTCGCTGAACCGCATCAAGTTCCGGCTGCGTGCCCGGGGCGAGCGAGAGATCAAATCCATGGAACTGGGCGAGGAGGTGATGACCGAACTGCGCCAGCTGGATCAGGTCGCTTACGTCCGCTTTGCCTCCGTCTATCGCAGTTTCCAGGATATCAACGAATTCAAGGAAGAGATTGAACGTCTGACCGTCCATATGGGCGACAAGGCGGATGCGGTTGACGTCGCCAAAGCGCTGACGGCGCCCGACAAATCCAAAGACTGAAGGGCAGCCGCATTGAATTCCCGTGATGAGCAGGCCCGGACCGACGCCGCCATGATGGCCCGCGCCATTCAGCTGGCCTGGCGTGGGCGTTTCTCCACCCATCCCAATCCCCGTGTGGGCTGTGTCATCTGCGTAGGCGACGACGTCGTCGGTGAGGGATGGCATGAGCGGGCCGGCGAACCCCACGCCGAAGTACATGCCCTGCGCGCTGCCGGCGAGCGGGCCCGCGGGGCCACGGCCTATGTCACCCTTGAGCCCTGCAGTCATTACGGGCGCACGCCGCCCTGTGCCGATGCACTGGTGAAAGCCGGTTTGAGCCGGGTCGTGGTGGCCATGACGGACCCCAATCCCGCGGTGGCCGGGCGTGGCCTCAAGCGGTTGCGCGACGCCGGTATCGAGGTGGTGGAAGGCGTCCTGTCTGCCGAAGCCGAATCGCTCAACCCGGGCTACCTGTACCGGATGCGCAGCGGCCGGCCGCTTTTCCGGGTGAAAGTGGCGGCCAGTCTGGATGGGCGGACCGCCATGGCTTCGGGTGAAAGCCAATGGATCACCGGGCCCGCTGCCCGCCGTGACGTCCAGCGCCTGCGTGCCATGAGCGATGCCATACTGACCGGCGTGGGGACGATCCTCGCCGATGACCCATCGCTGACGGTGCGTCCCGATGACATGGGCGGTCTGCACGAAGCCGTGCCTCCGGGGCCGCAGCCACAGCGGATTATCCTCGACAGCCAGCTGCGAACGCCGCCGACCGCACGGGTGCTGACCACCGGTCCGGTCTGGATTTTCTGCAGCGAGGCGGTGGCCGATAGCGAGGCGGCTCGCGAACTGACCGCCCGTGGTGCGCGTATACAACCGCTGCCGGGCGGTTCTGGTCGACTGAATCTGTTGGATGTCGCCCGGGCTGTTGCCGAGGCGGGCATCAATGAGGTGCTGGTGGAAGCCGGACCGACGCTGGCCGGCGCCGTGGTGGCGGCGCAACTGGCGGATGAATTCTGGCTGTACCAGGCGCCGGTGTTCCTGGGCAGTGACGGTCGACCGACCGTGGACTTGCCACTGGCCAGAATGGCCGATCGCAAATTCTGGAAGGTCCGTGACCGTCGCCAGATCGGTGATGATCTACGCTTGATCCTGACGCCGGCCACTGTGGTTGCCTGAGGCCGCGCAGTGGCCGGCGTCGGGTGACCGTGACCTGTTTTCTGAGCAAAGGGTGCAATCTGTTATGGCACTGAACACGATCGAAGAGATTATTGAGGACATTCGTCAGGGCAAGATGGTCATCCTGATGGACGACGAGGACCGGGAAAACGAAGGCGATCTGGTGATGGCGGCGGAATTCTGCACGCCGGAGGCCATCAACTTCATGGCCCGCCACGGTCGCGGCCTGATCTGCATGCCCATGACGCGCCAGCGTTGCGAACAGCTGGACCTGCCGCTGATGGTGCAGAAGAACGCGTCCGGCTTCGGCACGAAATTCACGCTGTCGATCGAGGCGGCGGAAGGCGTCAGTACCGGTATTTCTGCGGCCGATCGTGCGCGCACCGTGCTCGCGGCTGCGGCGAAAGATGCAAAGCCCTCTGACATCGTGCAGCCGGGCCATATCTTTCCGCTGATGAGCGATCCCGGCGGCGTACTGAGCCGGGCCGGGCATACCGAGGCGTCCTGTGATCTGGCGGCCCTGGCGGGTGCTGAACCGACTGGCGTGATCTGTGAAATCATGAACGACGACGGTTCCATGGCCCGCCGCGAGGATCTGGAAACCTTTGCCCAGGAGCATGGCCTGAAAATCGGCACCATCGCCGACCTGATCCACTACCGTACCCTGCACGAGCGCACCATCGAGTGCATCGAGGAGCACGAGCTGGATACGGAGTACGGCGTATTCCAGCTGCACACCTATCGTGACACCATTCAGGGCGGCACCCACCTGGCGCTGACCATGGGTAACGTGCAGGAAGGTGAGCCGGTCCTGGTGCGAGTCCATATCACCGACACCCTGCGCGATCTGCTGGGCGCGCGGCGCACCGGTTCCCACAGCTGGCCCCTGCACCGGGCGCTTGAGAAAGTGGGCGCGGAAGGCCGCGGTGTCGTGGTCATCCTGAACAGCGGCGAAGACAGCTACAATCTGGACGACCGCATTCACGAATTTTTTGACGAAGGGCCCCGATCGGCCGCCAAGGGCAGTTCCGGTGTCTACTTTACCGTCGGCACAGGCTCCCAGATCCTGCGTGATCTGGGCGTTGGCAAAATGCGCCTGCTGAGTGCGCCGATCAAGTTCTCCGCGATTTCCGGCTTCGACCTGGAAGTAGTGGAATACCTGCCCTTCAACCCATAAACCGCCGGCGTCCGTGGTGACGGGTCCGGGAAACAGGAGTTAGACATGTCTGGAATCAAGACGCTGGAAGGTGATTTCACCCAGTGCAGCGGGCGTTATGCGCTCGTCGTTGGCCGCTTCAATGCGTTCGTCGTAGAAAGTCTGGTCGACGGCGCGATCGACACGCTGCGCCGCTATGGCATCGCGGAGAGCGATATCACGGTCGTCCGGGTGCCTGGCGCCTATGAAATGCCGCTGGCGGTCAAGCGGGTGGCTGAAACCGGCGAGTACGATGCGATCATCGCCCTGGGTGCCGTGATTCGTGGTGGTACGCCGCATTTCGATTATGTGGCCGGTGAGGCCTCCAGCGGTCTGGGTGCGGTCAGTCTGGACACCAACGTGCCGGTGGCTTTTGGCGTATTAACCGTCGATTCCATCGAACAGGCGATTGAGCGTTCCGGCACCAAGGCCGGTAACAAGGGCGCTGAAGCCGCCGTGACCGCGCTGGAAATGGTCAGCCTGTTCAAGAAGATAGGTGAGTGATGAGCGACCAGGAACCAACCGCGCCGGAAAGCCCCGGCAGCAGCGCCCCGAAAGCTGGTGAGCGCCGCCGTGCCCGTGCCCTCGTGATGCAGGCGCTCTACCATCGCCATTATTCGAAGAGCTCGATCAGTGACATCGAGGCGGAATTCATGGTGGACAACGACATGTCCAAGGTGGACTCCGCCTATTTCCGGGATCTGCTGCGCGGCATCCACCGCGAACAGGATGATCTGGACCGCACCTTCGAGCCATTCCTCGACCGGCCGCTGGGTGAGGTGGATCCGATCGAGCTGGCGATCCTGCGCCTGGGTACCTACGAGCTCAAGCATCGCATCGACGTTCCCTACCGAGTGGTGATCAACGAAGGCATCGAGCTGGCCAAGCGCTTTGGCGGCACCGAAGGCCACAAGTTCGTCAACAGCGTGCTCGACAAGCTGAGTAGGCGCCTGCGACTGGCAGAGACCCGGCCACGCTGATCCGGCCGGGTCACTGGAGTTGATGATGGGCGAGTTCGAGCTGATCCGGCAGTATTTCCAGCCGGTAGCCCAGCGCACATTGCATCCGGATGTGGAGCTTGGAATCGGCGATGACTGCGCGATTCAGCGCATCGAGCCGGGTCAGGTTCTGGTGTTTTCGATGGACACGCTGGTGGACGGCATCCACTTTCCCAGTGGGTATGCCCCGGAGCGGCTTGCCCGGCGCGCCCTGGCCGTGGCGGCCAGTGATCTTGCCGCGATGGGTGCTGAGCCGGTGTGCTTCACACTGGGACTCACGTTGCCAGAGGCGAATCCCGACTGGCTGGATCCGTTTGCCGCAGCGCTGGCGCAAGCCGCTGAGGATTTCGGTCTGTCGCTGGCCGGCGGCGATACCACCCGCGGACCCCTGACCTTGACACTCCAGGTGCATGGCTCCGTGCCGGATGGCCAGGCGTTGTTACGCAGCGGCGCCCGGCCTGGCGACCTGGTGGCGGTCTCCGGCACCCTGGGGGATGCCGCCGCAGCCCTCGGCTATTTGAATGAGTCCGCTCCCGGCGAACAGCAGCAAGCACTTCTGCAAAAATATCATCAACCGGAGCCCCGTCTGGATTTGGGGCGGGCCCTGCGTGGTCGTGCCAGTGCGGCGATCGATATCTCCGACGGCCTGATGGCCGATCTGGGGCACATTCTGCAGGCCTCCGGTTGTGGCGCCGTCATCGATGCCGCCCGAATTCCGTTGTCTCCCGCCTTGAACGCATTAGCCGGCGAGCGGGCGATCAGCCATGCGTTGCGGGGCGGTGACGACTATGAACTATGCTTTACGCTGCCTGCCCGACACTGGGATGCAGTGAAACAGAAAAGTCCCGTTCCCGTTCAGGTGATCGGGGAAATCGTTGCCGAGCCGGGCCTGACCCTGACGAACGCCGACCAGGACGCGTCTCCGCTGCGGTCCGGTTATGAGCATTTCGGAGTCGCCAATGACTGATCCCTCGTTGCCCGAGGAGCCAGAACAGATCGAGCCCTTACTGCCACCGCATTTCCTGCGAGATCCGGTGCATCTGCTCGCGTTTGGTTTTGGGAGTGGCGCCATCAACCGGGCGCCGGGAACCTGGGGCAGTCTGGCCGCCATTCCGCTCTACTGGCTGCTGTTCTGGCTGCCGGGCCCGATGTACTGGGTTGCTGTTGCCGGGTTTTTCCTGCTCGGCATCTGGCTTTGCGGCAAAACGGCCGAGGATCTCAAGGTCCATGACCACGGTGGGATCGTCTGGGATGAATTTGTGGGTATGTGGATCGTTCTCGGGCTGCATCCACAGACACTGGAAGGGGTCCTGATCGCTTTCGTCGCGTTCCGTTTCTTCGACGTGCTCAAGCCCTGGCCGATCAGTTGGATCGACCGGCATACGCCCGGCGGGCTTGGCATCATGATCGACGACGTGATCGCCGGATTTATGGCGATGGCGCTGGTCTATGTGGTCGATCAGACGCTGATACCGTTCGCCCTTTAATGCGGTGTTGACGGGTCAGTGCATGTCTTCGGGCAGCAGGCTGACCACATGCAGGAAGCGCCGCAAACCGGTTTCCGCCCGGTCGCGGGAGGCGAAAGGACCGCTGTCAAAACCTTCCCTGGTGGTGAAGTACCATTGGCCGCCGACGCAGAAGAAGCGACTGCTGCGAAAGGGCACCGGGCCGGCTTCACCCGTGCGATTGTTGGTGTCCATCTGGCGTCTCCCTAACCCTCCGGTTGCGTCTTCTCGTTATTGTGTAATGGATGCCGATTCATTCAATTTAATGCAAATGGGTCCGATTTCAATCAAAAGTTTGCGCCCGGGATGACAGGGGGTTGCCGAGGACAGGTTGTCGTCTTGCGCTCGGCAGAGGCAATCGTCAAAATGCCCCTTCGGCCGCCGCGCCTCTGGCGGGCCACGGCCTTCCTTCACTGAATTACTATCGCGAGGTTTTCATGGCATCTGGTCAGAACGGACAGGGATTTTTCACGTGTTTGAAGCTAATGGCCGCACTGTTCGCCGTTGTCGCCATGGCGGGCTGCAGTACGAGCTCTTTCAAGCAGGTGCAAACCTGGGAAGGTCCTGAAGCGCAGCCGGGTCAGGTTGCCTTGTTGCACAAGCCCGGTTCTGTGCAGATCGTGTCCGTAAATGGCCAGGATATGGCCAACTACCTGACGGATGACCTGGAACTGACCTACCAGCTGCTGCCGGGCCAGAACACGGTGGTGTTCACCTACAAGACGATCTGGGCCAAGCAGGGTGTGGTGGATAATGGCGAGTCCAAGGTGCACGTGGTAGAGACGGATCCGCAGCAGGTCGTGATCAATGCCCGCGCTGGTGAGTCCTACCATTTTGTTCTGCCCAAGGCTGAAACCCGCAGCGAAGCGGAGCGTATCCGCCAGAACTTCCAGGCCAAGGTGGTGAATGAGCAAGATCGTCAGGTGGCGGTGTCCTCTGAGGTGGTGAAGCAAACACCGCAATTGCCGACGTTGCCGGGTGCTCCGCAGACAGCGGCTTCTGCAACTGCTGGCGCGGCTGCCGGTGCCGCAGCGGCCTCACCTTCGGCGACGCCGGCTCAGACGCCGGCGGTGCCATCGGCGGCGAATAACCTGCCGACACTTGAGGGTCTCAAGGTTCTCTGGGAGCGTGCCTCCACTGACGAAAAGAAAGACTTCCTGCGCTGGGCGTTCCAGTAATTGTTTTAGGAAACGAAAAACCGGGCCTTGGCCCGGTTTTTTTATGTCGGTGAGCCTGGATCGGGCCCCGTTGATTCCGGGGGAGTCAATCGCGGAGCTTGCGAATGGATTTCTGGATGGCCCCTTCAATCAGGTGCAGGGTGTCGTCCAGCAGGGTCGAGCCGTGACCCGATCGTTCCAGCTCAGGTGGCATTTCGGACGGCAGATTCTCCGCCGCCGTTTCGATCGCCTGCAGGCTGTCCTCCACCAGGTCCACCAAACGATGACCGTCCGGCACCACATCCGGGCACAGCGTGAAGTTGAGGGTCAGTTGACCTTCATAGCTGACGGCCACGATGACCAGGCCCATGCTGTCGAACAGCGGCGCGGAGTTGTATTGGTGGCTGAGTCGGGCGCCCTGCAGGTACAGTGGCACCTGCGGCCCCGGTACGTTGGTGATGGGGACGTTAAATACCGGCTGATAACGCTGGGCCAGCTGCAATTCGCTGTAGAGTCGCGCGGAAAGCGCAAGCATGGTTGACGGCACCAGTTCGGTCAGGCGGTCCGCGGCGATGGCTTCCTGGTAAGGTTCGGAGGCAACGGCATTCCAGTGGATGCGCCGGATTCGAGAGGCCGGGCAGGGCTGGTCAGTGGCCAGGTCGAGCAGCATCGCCGACATCTGGTTCCCCGTTGGGCGGCGCAGGCTTTTGGAACGCACCGACACCGGCGTCATGGCCACCAGCGAGCGGGTCAGGTCGGCGTCATGTTCTTCCATGTAGCGACGCAGCACTTCGGCGCACAAGCCCAGGACGACATCGTTGAGGGTCACGTCCCCGATGGACGCCTTGATGCTCTTCAGACGCGACAGGGGCAGGCTCTTGCCGAGGATCTGCCGGTTACCCGTGATCTGCCGGTTGAACGGGCTGTGGGGCGCCGAGAATAGCGGCAGTGGCAAGGGCAACTTTCGCAGCTGTTTCTGGATCATGCCGCGGGTGGTTGCCTCGACGGCATTGGCCGCCAGTGACGCGATGCGGAACGGTTTGCGCAGGAGATTAGTGCCGACCTGGAACAGCGCGCGCTGCTCGCTGGGTGCGGGTCGCGGGTGCCAGGGTTGTGGCGGACGAATCGGGTCGGGCGTGGGGCTGTATTCCAGCAGTTTGCCCATGATTTCCTCACCGCTGAAGGCGTCGATGGCCGCATGGTGCAGCCGGACGATCAGGGCGAAGCCGCGGGCCTCCGCGCCGTCGTCCGGCGCGCCGGGTGTGCGCAGGCCATCCACGAACGTAATGTGCCAGAGCGGGCGATCCCGTTTCAGGGGCTCCTGCAGAATGCGCGAAGCGAGGGCCATCAGGCTGTCCTGGTCGTTGCGGGCCCCCATCTTCACGTACGCCAGGTGGCGTTCGATCGAGAAATTGGCATCGTCGACCCAGTAGGGGTGGCCCAGACGAAACGGAATGGGCTGCAGCTTTTCCCGGAAAAAGGGCACCACATGGAGTCGGCTGCGCAGATAGGACACGAAAGTGCTGAACGAGAGAGGTTTCTGGCAATCCTGGCCATCGAAGATGTAAATGCCGCCGATGTGCATCGGTGCGGTGTCGGACTCCAGGTAAAGGAAAGAGGCATCCAGTTCGGACAACTGCCGCATGAAAAACTCCCTGCGTTAACGGCCTGACAAGAAAAAATCGACGCGAGGCCATTTTGCGCTGCCCGCCTGATGGCGTCGAGTGTCATTGCGGGCTTTTTTATGGGCCTGTGAGGCCTTTCCGCTCATTCTACTGGGTGTGTGGGTCGATCCATCGGCTGAACTGGTTGGGTTGGGATAGCCGGTCCCAGAACCACTTGAGCGCGTTGCCCTGGCAGACCCGTTCTCCGGTCTGGCTTTCCTGATGTCGGACCAGGTGGAGGACGACGGGTTGTCTTACGGCTTCCACGTCAATGGCAACCAGTTCGCCGCTTGCCAGCAGGTCACGCACCCTGGGTTCGGGGAGCCAGCCGACGCCCAGGCCGGCAGCCTGGGCCTGTATCTTCTGCTCGATGTTGCTGACGGTGATCGTGCGCTGGCGGGAGAAAATACCGGCTGTGGCCGGTTGCATGTGACGCGCGGTGTCGGCGGCCACTATGGCGGGGAAGCGGGCAATGGTGTCCTCGCCGATGGGGCCGGACTCGCGGGTCAGCGGGTGATCCGGAGACACGGCATAGGTAAACGGCACCTGTCCCAGGATGCGCGTGGTGAAGGGGCCGGCCGGACGACTGACCGAGTCGGCGCCAAAGACCAGGTCTACGCGCCGGCATTGCAATGCGTCCCAGGCGCCAGCAAACACCTCTTCCACCAACTGGATCTCCACCGGCACGCCCAGCGCCTGAAAATCCTGGACGACCGGGAACAGGGCCTCGACAGGCAGTAACGAGTTCACCGCAATCTTGATCCGGGTTTCCCAGCCCTGGGCGACCTGCTTGGTCGCGTGCGCCAGCGTATCGGCGGCGTCTAGCAGGGCCCGGCCTTCCTCGAGCAGGTAGTGCCCGGCCGGCGTCAGTTTGGCCCGGTGTCCGGAGCGGTCGAAAATCTCGATGTCCAGGTCGTCTTCCAGCTTCTGAACGGTGTAGCTGATGGCCGAGGGCACCCGGAACAGCTCCGTCGCCGCGCCGGCAAAACTGCCCCGGCGGTCGATGGCGTCGAGGACCTTGAGAGCGTCGATCGTAATGGCGTTATGCATGTTCAGTCATTCTGATGGAGTTGGCCAGAAATCATCGTTTGAGTGGCGGTTAGTGTAGCCGTAGTCTTTGGGGTAGAGCCAGCGTTAAGGCTTGCGAGCCGACAACGAATCGACAGCACGTTTGATGGGAGGTCATATGGGACTGCTGGTAAACGGTCAATGGCAGGATCAGTGGTACGACACTAAAAAGTCCGGAGGCAAGTTTGAGCGTGAAAGCGCCCGCTTCCGGAATTGGGTCACGGCAGACGGTTCGCCGGGGCCGGCCGGTGAGGGCGGCTTTGCGGCCGAGTCTGGACGCTATCACCTGTACGTGTCCATGGCCTGCCCGTGGGCGCACCGGACCCTGGTGTTCCGGGAGCTGAAGGGATTGGCGCCGCACATCACGGTGTCGGTGGTCCACCCGCACATGCTGGAGAACGGCTGGGAGTTCCGGCCGGACGACCCTGCCTACCGCGATGACGTGAACGGCAAACGCTTCCTGCACGAGGTCTACACGTCGGTCGCGCCGGACTACACCGGTCGCGTCACAGTGCCGGTACTCTGGGACAAGACGCAGGGGAAAATGGTCAGCAACGAGTCCGCGGAGATCATCCGTATGTTCAATCAGGCCTTTGATGGCATCGACGGCGTGCGGTCTGATCTGGACCTGTATCCGGAAGCACTGCGCCCCGATATCGACGCCGTCAACGAGCGGGTTTACGACACGGTCAACAATGGCGTCTACAAGGCGGGTTTTGCAACGGCGCAAGAGGCCTATGAAAAAGCCTACACCGCATTGTTTGACAGCCTGGACTGGCTGGATGACCGGCTGGCGACCCAGCGGTATCTGGTGGGGAATGTGCCAACGGAAGCGGACTGGCGCCTGTTCACGACGCTGGTACGTTTCGACGCGGTCTATTACTCGCACTTCAAGTGCAACCGCCAACTGCTTGCCAGCTTCCCGAATCTTGCCGGCTATCTGCGAGACCTGTATCAGGTGCCTGGCGTCGCGGAGACGGTGGATCTGGAGCAGATCAAGCAGCACTACTACGTGAGTCAGCGGACCGTGAACCCGACCCAGATCGTGCCGGTCGGTCCAGCGGTCACGCTGGATGCACCGCATGGTCGGGAGGCGCTGGGGCCCGGTTTCCCGGGCTGATCAGGCCGTGCGGGCAACCGCAACTTCGGTCAGCAGCACCAGGGCGTCTTTTTGGGGGGAGGCGGGCAGATCGGCCACGCAGGCGCGAGCCAGGTCCGCTTCTTCCTGTGCGCGGCTGACGGTATAGTCCAGCGCTCCGGAGGTCTCGACGATTTCCTGGATGCGGGAAAGTTCGTCCAGGCCGCCCTTGCGGATCGCCGAGCGGATCAGTTGGCTGTCCACGTCGTTGGCATGAGCCATGGCGTGGATCAGCGGTAGCGTGGGTTTGCCCTCGGCGAGATCGTCACCCACGTTCTTGCCCATTTCATCGGCCTTGCCGCGGTAGTCCAGCACGTCGTCAACCAGCTGGAAGGCCATGCCCAAGTGCTTGCCGTAGGCTTTCAGGCGATTCTCGTCGTCGGCGTCCGCGCCAGCCAGAAGGGCGCCGCTGTGGGAGGCGGCCTCGAACAGCATGGCGGTCTTGTTGTGGATGACCGTCATGTACTGACTTTCCGAGATATCCGGGTTACGCGTGTTCATCAATTGAAGGACTTCGCCTTCGGCGATCACGGCCGTGGCGTTGGACAGAACGTCCATGATCGGCATGCTGCCCAGCTCAACCATCATCTGGAACGCGCGGGAGTAGAGGAAATCCCCGACCAGAACGCTCGGTGCGTTGCCCCATCGGGCATTGGCCGTCGCCTTGCCGCGACGCAGGTCGGACGTGTCCACCACATCGTCGTGCAGCAGTGTGGCGGTATGCAGGAACTCGATCACCGCGGCCAGCTTGAGGTGGTCGTCCCGCTCGTAGCCCAGGGCGCGGGCCGTCAGCAGCACCAGCAGGGGCCGCAGGCGCTTGCCGCCACTTTCGACAATATACTGCGCGATCTTCTCGACCAGGGGGACATCGGAGGAGAGCCGGTGTGTGATCAGGTCGTTGACGCGGGCAAAATCGTCCGCGACGGTTTCATAGATACGCTGCGCTGTCATGCGGATGATCCGGTCATTATCGGGTAGGACGCGGCAATGCTAGGTATTGCTCCCGGGACTGTCAACTTGGGCGTCGGGTCCGTCGCCGCCGGATCCACTATGGCAGTATTGTCAGAGGCTGGAAATGGCGTCAGTCGACGCTTGTAAAGGACGCCCGCTTTTCGTACAATTGCGCGCCCTAACTCATCCCAACCTGCGCTCCCTGCTATAGGGTTGCCAGAGCGCTTCCCTTAGAACCAGGTGGATTAAAGAGCAGGGATGGGTCAATTGCCGGTCTGCAGACGGTTGGACGCAGGCCCGTTTTACAGCGGAGAAGGTCATGTACGCAGTGATTGTCAGCGGTGGTAAGCAGCACCGCGTAGCGGAAGGCGAAGTCCTGAAGCTGGAAAAGATTGAAGTTGAAACCGGTGGCACGGTCGAGTTCGACAAAGTCCTGCTGGTTGCCAATGGCGATGACGTGAAAGTCGGCGCGCCGGTTGTCGACGGTGCTTCCGTGACCGCGGAAGTGGTTCGTCACGGTCGCGGTGACAAGGTTCAGATCATCAAGTTCCGTCGTCGTAAGCACAGCATGAAGCGTCAGGGCCACCGCCAGTGGTTCACTGAAGTCAAGATCACGGGTATCAAGGGCTGAGGCTCTGAAACCCCATTAGAGGAGGCTAGTCATGGCTCATAAAAAGGCAGCAGGTAGTACCCGTAACGGTCGCGATTCCGAGTCGAAACGACTTGGTGTGAAGCGCTTCGGTGGTCAGGTCGTTAGCGCCGGCAGCATCATCGTTCGTCAGCGCGGCACCCGTTTCCACGCCGGCACCAACGTTGGTCTGGGTCGTGATCACACGCTGTTCGCCAAGTCGGACGGTGTTGTAAAATTCGAGGTCAAAGGCCCTGAGAGCCGCAAGGTTGTGAGTATCGTTCCAGCCCAGTAAGGGGCCGAACGTATACAGCCATTGCTGTTCACAAAAAGCCCCGCAGCTTTGAACGAAGCGTGCGGGGCTTTTTCGTATGGCCTGCCGATAACGGTGCATTAAGATGGCCATACAAAGTCATCCGGACAGGCAAAGAGCATGAAATTCGTAGATGAAGCGACAATTCGGGTTCAGGCGGGTAATGGTGGGCACGGCTGCCTGAGTTTTCGTCGCGAAAAATATGTGCCCAAAGGCGGTCCGGACGGCGGCGATGGCGGTGATGGCGGTTCGGTCTACCTGGAAGCGGACGCGGCGCTGAACACCCTGGTGGATTACCGTTTCCAGCGTTCCTACAAGGCGCAGACCGGTGAGGGCGGCTCGGGGCGAAACTGCTCCGGCAGCAAGGGTGAAGATCTGGTGCTCCAGGTGCCGGTGGGAACCACCGTTGTCGATATGGACACCAATGAGGTATTGGGTGACCTGACTCGGCCCGGTGAGCAGCTGAAAGTGGCTCAGGGCGGATTTCACGGCCTGGGCAACACCCGCTTCAAGTCGTCGATAAACCGGGCGCCCCGTCAGACCACCAACGGGACGCCGGGTGAAGTGCGTAACCTGCGCCTGGAGCTCAAGGTGCTGGCCGATGTGGGGTTGCTGGGGCTGCCCAATGCCGGCAAGTCCACGTTTATCCGGTCGGTGTCCGCGGCGCGACCGAAAGTGGCCAATTATCCGTTTACCACGCTGGTGCCGAATCTGGGCGTGGTCAGTGTGCAGGCGCACCAAAGCTTTGTTGTGGCGGATATTCCAGGGCTGATAGAAGGTGCGGCGGAAGGTGCCGGTCTGGGGATTCGCTTCCTCAAGCACCTGGTGCGCACTCGCCTGCTGCTGCATCTGGTGGATGTGGCGCCGTACGACGGTTCTTCACCGGTGGACAGTGTGCGCGCGATCGTCGGCGAGCTGCACAAGTTCAGCGAAACGCTGGCCGGTCGCGAGCGCTGGCTGGTGTTCAACAAGGTCGACATGTTGCCGGAAGACGAGCGCGAGTCGGTCTGTCAGGCGATCGTCGACGAGCTGGGCTGGGATGGCCCGGTTTTCCGTATCTCTGCACTCAGTGGTGAGGGCACCAAACCGCTGTGTCAGGCGGTGATGCGCTGGATCGAGACCCGCGCCGAAGAGGAGGCGGAGAATCCGGATCTGGCGGAGCAGGAATCCGCCATTCGTCGGCAAATGGATGAGGAGGCGCGGCAGCAGATCGATGCGATCAAGGCCGCGCGTCGTGCCGAGCGTGACAACGATGATTTTGATGACGATGATGATGACGGCGTCGAAGTCGTCTACGCGCCTGAATAACCGGGGCTTTATTGCGTTTCGTCGCCACGGCCAAGGGCGAGTGGGGCGTTCAGTCGGGGATAGGGAGTAAGCGGAAGAGCATGTCAGAACGTCGACGGATGGAGCGGGCCCGGCGCCTGGTCGTGAAAATCGGGAGTGCCCTGCTGACGAACGATGGCAAGGGTCTGGATGTGCCGGTGCTGGCCGATTGGGTGGACCAGTTGGCGGCTTTGATCGATTCCGGTGTTGAAGTGGTTCTGGTGTCTTCCGGCTCCGTGGCCGAGGGCATGAGTCGTTTGGGCTGGTCAGAGCGTCCGCAGCATCTGCATGAGCTCCAGGCGGCGGCTGCCGTGGGGCAGATGGGGTTGGTGCAGACCTGGGAGGCGCAGTTCAAGCGTCACGGCCTGCATTCCGCGCAGGTGCTTTTGACCCACGATGACCTGTCCGACCGCAAGCGCTACCTGAACGCGCGCAGCACGCTGCGGACCCTGCTGGATCTGGGCGTGGTGCCGATCGTCAACGAGAACGACACGGTGGTCACCGACGAAATCCGCTTCGGCGATAACGATACCCTCGGCGCTCTGGTGGCGAACCTGGTGGAAGCGGATGGTCTGATCATCCTCACCGATCAGGATGGTCTGTTCGATAGCGATCCCCGCAAGCACGCCGACGCCCGCCTGGTCGACGAGCGCCTTGCCAGTGATCCGGAGCTGGATGTTATGGCGGCTGGCGGTGCCGGTATGCTTGGTCGGGGCGGTATGCAGACCAAAGTGCGGGCGGCGCGTCTGGCGGCGCGTTCCGGTGCTTTTACGGTAATTGTTGGTGGGCGCCTGCCGCAGGTGGTGTCCCGTGTTCGGAATGGCGACGTGTTGGGTACGCTGTTATTGCCTGAGCAGGGGCGAATCGCGGCGCGCAAGCAGTGGTTGGCCAGTCATCTGAAAACCCGCGGGCAACTGGTTCTGGACGCAGGTGCGGTGAAGGTGTTGTGTCAGGGTGGTCGCAGTCTGTTGCCGGTTGGGGTGCGTTCGGTGTCCGGGCAATTCCGTCGGGGAGAGATGGTGTCCTGTGTCGATGAGTCCGGGCGCGAGGTGGCGCGTGGGCTGGTCAACTACGATGCGGACGAGGCGCGGGCCATTGCCGGGCGTTCCAGTGACCGGATTACCGAGGTGCTGGGATACGTCTCCGATGAGGAGATGGTGCACCGGGACAATCTCGTCATCGTGTGACCTTTTGTGTTGGGATTATATCCAGGCATAAAAAAACCGGCCATCAGGCCGGTTTTTTTATGATCGGTCTACCAATCAGGCGCTTTTCAGGGCCTTGATCTTGGCGGACATACGGCTCTTCAGGCGGGCCACCTTGTTCTTGGTGTAGATGCCTTTGTTGACCATGCTGTCCAGGATCGGCTGGGCTGTGGTGAAAGCGGCTTGCGCTTCATCGTAGTTGCCAGCTTCGATCTTGCTTTGAACTTTCTTGACGTAGGTGCGCGACATGGAACGCAGGCTGGCGTTGTGCTTGCGGTTGTTCTCGTTCTGACGAGCGCGCTTACGGGCTTGGGGAGAGTTTGCCACCGTATAACTCCTGAAATTCGTTTCTGAAAAATAGCGGGCGCGCCGACAATCAGCGCCTCGAAATAAATGACGCGGAACTATGCCGTTTCGGGGGCTTGATGTCAAGTGAAAGACGGCTCAAATCCCCGCTGTGCCGGGTGTGGTAGACTCCCCGTCGGCACGCGCTCTGACTGCTGTTGCGGCGGTCATTTCGGTGTTTCCGTACTGCTTTTCCTTTGGCTGTGACAAGGATCTCGCTTGATGGCCTCCGAGCCCGCTCCGAACGATTCCCAGAAAACCCCGCCGAAAGCCCCGGGCCTGTTGCGCTCATCCGGGGTGGTCGGCGTTATGACGATGCTGTCCCGCGTGCTCGGGCTGGTCCGGGATATGGTCATTGCCCGCTATTTTGGCGCCGGGACCGGAGCGGACGCCTTCTTTGTTGCGTTCAAGATCCCCAACTTCCTGCGCCGCCTGTTTGCCGAAGGCGCCTTCTCCCAGGCGTTTGTACCGGTGCTGTCCTCGTATCGCGAGGCGCAGTCGATGTCGGAGGTCCGGCGGCTGGTGAATGCGGTGGCCGGCACCCTGGGGCTGGTGTTGCTGGGCGTCACGATCGTAGCGATGATCGGCTCACCGCTGTTGACCTGGGTGTTTGCGCCGGGCTTTTCGGACGAGCCGGAGAAGTTTGCGCTGGCCGCCGATATGCTGCGGATCACCTTTCCCTACCTGCTGCTGATCTCATTGACCGCCTTTGCTGGCGCGATCCTGAACAGTTATGACCGATTCGCGGTGCCGGCGTTTACTCCGGTCTTGCTGAACCTGGTCATGATCGGGGCGGCGATCTTCCTGTCGCCGTTGATGGAAACGCCGGTGATGGCCCTGGCGTGGGGGGTCTTTCTCGCGGGAGCTCTGCAGCTGTTTTTCCAGTTGCCGTTCCTGATGCGACTCGGGCTGATGCCGCGGCCCAAGGTCGACTACCGTCATGAGGGCGTTCGCCGGGTGTTGCGGCTGATGGCGCCGGCCTTGTTCGGGGTTTCGGTCAGTCAGATCAATCTGTTGCTGGACACCGTCCTGGCGTCGTTCCTGCAAACCGGCAGTGTGTCCTGGCTTTATTATTCGGATCGTCTGTCAGAGCTACCGCTGGGTGTGTTCGGTGTGGCGATCGGCACCGTGATTCTGCCCAATCTTTCACGCAAGCACGCGGCCGAGGCGCCGGAGCAGTTTGCGGCGACGGTGGACTGGGCGATTCGCGCGGTGCTGCTGATCGGTGTGCCGGCGGCACTGGCGCTCTGCCTGCTGGCTGAGCCGCTGCTGGCGACCCTGTTCCACTATGGCGAAGTGACTGATCGGGATGTGGTGATGTCGGCCCAGAGTCTGCGAGCCTACTCGCTGGGGCTGCTGGCTTTTATGCTGATCAAGGTGCTGGCGCCGGGATTCTTTGCCCGTCAGGACACGCGGACGCCAGTAAGGATTGGTGTGATCGCCATGGTGTCCAACATGGTGTTCAACCTGGCGCTGATCGTGCCTCTGGCCCACGCCGGTTTGGCGCTGGCGACCTCGCTATCCGCCTGGCTCAACGCCACTCTTCTCTGGCGAAACCTGTGGCGGGAAGGGGCGTGGCAGCGGCAGGCGGGGTGGCTTCGCTTCCTGGCCCAGCTGGCAGCGGCCAACGCCGCGCTGGCCGCGGTGATCCTATTGCTTGGGGCGCCGGTGTCGCAGTGGTTGGCCATGACCGGGATGGAGCGGGCGCAGGCTATGGCAATGCTGGTTGGCAGCGGCGTGGCGGCCTATTTTGCGGTGCTGGCGCTGGTCGGCGTTCGGGTCCGGCACTTCCGGCTGCGTTGATCCGGGCGGGCCTTCGGCTTTCAGCACCTTATCCCGCTGCGGCAGATCGTTTATAATCGCGTGTTTTCTCACCACGACCCGCCAAAGGTGTGTAGTTCATGCGGCTCATCAGAGGCCTCACCAATCTGCGATCACTGGCTGAACAGCCCGACTCGCCGGTAAGCCAAGGCTGCGTTGCCACCATCGGCAATTTCGATGGCGTGCACGTCGGGCACCAGACCATTATCGAGCAGGTCAAAGCCAAGGCGGCCGAACTGGGTGTGCCCAGCCTGGTGATGATTTTCGAGCCCCAGCCTCGCGAGTTTTTTCAGGGCAGTGACGCGCCGCCGCGACTGACCGGCTTTCGTCAGAAGGTCGAGGCCTTGCGCGACGAAGGTGTGGACCTGGTGCTGTGCGTCCGTTTCGACGAGCATTTCCGCCGGTATTCCGGCATGGGCTTTATTGAGGACATCCTGATTGACGGTTTGGCGGTGCGTCATCTGGTGATCGGCGATGATTTCCGCTTTGGCTGTGACCGGGCCGGAGACTTCGCCCTGCTGGAGCAGGTGGGGCGCGAACGAGGCTATGGCGTTGAGCGCACCGTCACGGTGGAAGTCGATAATGAGCGCGTCAGCAGCACGAGAGTCCGGAATTGCCTTCAGGATAACGAGTTGGCAACCGCTGAGCGTCTGCTCGGGCGGCCCTATGCTATCAGCGGGCGCGTGGTGTACGGCCGGCAACTGGGGCGCCAGCTGAACGCGCCGACGGCCAATATCCTGCTGAAACGGATGCCGGCCCTGCGGGGCGTCTACGTGGTGCGCACGCAATTGCCGGATGGCACCGACTGTGACGGCGTCGCCAATATCGGCCTCAGGCCCACGGTTGACGGGCGCCGGCCCTCACTGGAAGTGCACCTTTTTGACTTTGCTGGCACACTGTACGGCCAGCGTATACGCGTAGAATTCCGCCACCCGCTGCGGGATGAAATCAAGTTTGACTCTGTGGACGCGCTGAAAGCCCAGATCGATCAGGATATTGACGATGCCCGGGCCTGGATTGCGGCACATTGACGCCTTGTTGAGACCCTTTCAACAGCACGATTCACCATTGACCGACAGAGCACTATGAGCGATTACAAGCATACCCTGAACCTGCCGGAAACCGGGTTTCCGATGCGTGGCAACCTGGCCAAGCGCGAGCCCGAGATGCTCCAGCGCTGGCAGGATGCCGATATCTACGGAAAGCTCCGCGAAGCCCGCCTGGGCCGCGAGCGCTGGATTCTCCACGATGGTCCTCCGTACGCGAACGGCAGCATTCATATCGGTCATGCGGTGAACAAGATTCTGAAGGACATGATCGTCAAGTCCCGCAGCTTCATGGGCTACGACGCGCCCTACGTGCCGGGCTGGGACTGCCACGGTCTGCCGATCGAGCACAAGGTGGAGCAGGAAATCGGCAAGGCCGGCGTCAAGGTGGATTACAAGACCTTCCGCCAGGCCTGTCGCGACTATGCCGCCAAGCAAATCGAAGGTCAGAAGGCCGACTTCATCCGGCTGGGCGTGTTTGGTACCTGGGATAAACCGTACCTGACCATGGACCCGAAGGTGGAAGCCGACATCATCCGCGCCCTGGGCCGGATTGTTGAAAATGGCCACCTGGTTCGCGGCTATAAGCCGGTGTACTGGAGTGTCGTCGGTCAATCCGCACTGGCGGAAGCTGAAGTCGAGTATCAGGACAAAACGTCTACCCAGATCGACGTGCGCTTTACCGCGGCCGATCAGGAGGCGGTACTGAGCGTCTTCGGTCAGCCTGGTGGCGACGGTCCGGTCTCGGTCGTGATCTGGACCACCACACCTTGGACCATCCCGGCCAACCAGGCGGTATCGCTGAACGCCGAGCTGGAATACGCGCTGGTGCAGCTTGATGCTGGTAACGGGGCCGAGCGGATGGTGCTGGCCTCCGACATGCTGGAAGACATCATGACGCGCTGGGGCATCGAGGAATACAAGGTCCTCGCCACCTGCAGCGGCGCGGCGCTGGAGCACCAGAAACTCCAGCATCCGTTCTATGACAAGCAGGTGCCGGTGGTTCTCGGTGATCACGTCACGACGGACGCCGGTACCGGTGCGGTGCATACGGCGCCGGATCACGGCATGGAAGACTTTGAAGTCGGCAAGGTTTACGGCATCGACACGCTGAACCTGGTCCAGGCCGATGGCACCTACATCAGTGCCGCCGGTGAATTTGCGGGCGTTCACGTCTACAAGGCGGACGATCCCATCTGCGAGGCACTGGAGCGTGAAGGCAAGCTGGTGCGCAAGGAAAAATTCCAGCACAGCTACCCGCATTGCTGGCGGACCAAGACACCGCTGATCTACCGTGCGACGCCGCAGTGGTTCATTAGCATGGACGTGAAAGGCCTTAAGGATAAAGCGCTGGAAGCCATCAAGGGCGTACGCTGGGTGCCGGCCTGGGGCCAGAATCGCATCGAGGCGATGGTCGAGCAGTCGCCCGACTGGTGTATTTCCCGTCAGCGCACCTGGGGCGTGCCGATTGCGCTCTTTATCCACAAAGAAACCCAGGAGCTGCATCCGAACACGCCGGAGCTGATCGAGGCGGTCGCCAAGCAGGTCGAAGAGGGCGGCATTGACGCCTGGTACGAACTGGACACGGCCAGTCTGCTGGGCGCGGACGCGGATCAGTACGACAAGGTCACCGATACCCTGGACGTATGGTTTGATTCCGGCGTCACGCACGCCTCCGTCCTGCAGAAGCGCCAAGATCTGGGGCAGTTCCCGGCAGATATGTACCTGGAAGGCTCGGATCAACACCGCGGCTGGTTCCAGTCGTCGCTAAAGACGTCCATTGCCATCAACGGTGTCGCGCCATACAAGCAGGTGCTGACCCACGGCTTCACCGTGGACGGCAAGGGCCGCAAGATGTCCAAGTCGCTGGGCAACGTCATCGCGCCGCAGGAAGTCATGAACCAGCTGGGTGCCGATATCCTGCGTTTGTGGGTGGCGGCGACGGATTACAGCGGCGAGATGACGGTGTCCAATGACATCCTCAAGCAGACCGCAGATGGCTACCGCCGGATTCGCAACACCGCACGCTTCCTGCTCAGCAACCTCACCGGGTTCGAGCCGGACAAGCACGCCGTTGCGCCGGAAGACATGCTCGCGCTGGACCGCTGGATGGTGGACCGGGCGCTGACGATGCAGCAGTCCCTGAATGAGGATTACCAGAACTACGCCTTCCTCAAGGTCTATCAGAAGATCTACAACTTCTGTGAGGCGACGTTGGGCGGGTTCTATCTCGACATCATCAAGGATCGCCAGTACACCACCCAGGCGGACAGCCTGGCCCGTCGTTCCTGCCAAACCGCGCTGTTCCATGTGGCGGAGGCGCTGGTGCGCTGGATCGCGCCGATCCTGAGCTTCACCGCCGACGAGATCTGGCAGCACCTGCCGGGCGAGCGTGGCGAGAGCGTGTTCCTGGAAGACTGGTACAGCGGCCTGGTAGCGCTACCTGCGGACCTGTCGATGGGTCGCGAATACTGGGATGAAATCCAGGGCGTTAAAGAAGCCGTGAATAAGTGCCTGGAAGACGCCCGTAACCGGGGCGACATCAAGGGTTCCCTGAGTGCCGAAGTGACCCTGTACTGCGAGGGTGATCTCAAGGCCGATCTGGAAGCGCTGGGCGACGAACTCCGCTTCGTGCTGATCACCTCTGAAGCGACCGTGGCGACGATTGCGGAAGCCGGCGATGCCGAGCAGACCGGCCTGGAAGGGCTGCGGGTCCGCGTCGTGCCGACGGCGCACGCCAAGTGTGACCGTTGCTGGCATCATCGTGAAGACGTCGGGCAGCATGCCGATCATCCCAAACTGTGTGGTCGCTGCATCGAGAACATCGAAGGCGAAGGTGAGAAGAGGGCGTTTGCCTGATGATGGCGCAGACAGAGGAGATGGCAGTGACCCGCTCTCCGTTGCACTGGCTCTGGCTCGCAGTGCTGGTCATTGCCGTCGATCTGGGCACCAAGGCCATCGCGTCGGCGTCGTTAAGCTACGGCGAGTCGGTCCATGTGCTGCCATTCTTCAGCCTGACGTTGTTGCATAACACCGGCGCCGCCTTCAGTTTCCTGGCAGGGGCTGACGGTTGGCAACGCTGGTTCTTCGTCGCTCTGGCGGCGGTGGTCAGCGTGGTGCTCATCCGTTGGCTCTCCCGTCTGGGAGCCGGGGAGCGGTGGATGGCGGTGGCCATCGTCCTGATCCTGGGCGGCGCGATCGGCAACGTCTATGATCGTGTCGTGCATGGTTACGTCGTCGATTTTCTACACTTTTACTGGAACCAGTACCATTTCCCCGCCTTTAATCTGGCCGATACGGCCATTACGATTGGCGCATTGATGATGGTAGTGGACCTGTTTCGCAAATCGCCGGAGCAGCCGGCCGATCAGGGAGAATAAGCATGACAGCGCTGCCTGTGGACAAGGGGACCCGTGTCACCCTGAACTTTGCGTTACGGCTGCCGGATGGCAGCGAGATTGATTCCACGTTTGGCAAGGCGCCGGCGTCGCTGGAATTGGGCGACGGCAATCTGCCGGAAAACTTCGAGGCGCTCCTCGTGGGCATGAAGCCCGGCGAGCGCAGAACCTTCGAAGTGCCGCCGGAGCAGGCGTTTGGTCAGCATAATCCGTCGAACATCCAGACCTTCAAACGATCCGATTTCGGGCCGGACATGGTGCTGGAACGTGGCGCCGTGATTTCCTTTGCCGATGCGCGCCAGGGCGAACTGCCGGGCGTGGTTCATCACGTGGAAGGCGATCAGGTGGAGGTGGATTTCAATCACCCCCTGGCTGGGCGTACACTGACCTTTGACGTGGAAATCGTCAGCGTGGAACCCGCGCAGACGGCACACTGATTCAGCAAGACAGGGCAACTATGCAGATTCGACTGGCCAATCCCCGTGGCTTCTGTGCCGGCGTCGACCGGGCAATCGAGATCGTCAACCGGGCACTGGACGTGTTCGGCGCGCCGATCTATGTCCGTCACGAAGTCGTTCACAACAAGTTTGTGGTCAGCAATCTGCGCGATCGCGGGGCGGTCTTCGTCGACGAGCTCGATGAAGTGCCCGACGATCACCTGGTCATCTTCAGCGCCCACGGGGTGTCCCAAGCGGTGCAGAAGGAAGCCGCCCGTCGTGGCCTGAAAGTCTTCGACGCCACCTGTCCGCTGGTCACCAAAGTGCACATGGAAGTCATGCGCTACAGCCGCGACGGTCACGAATGCGTTCTGATCGGCCACGAGGGCCACCCGGAGGTCGAAGGCACCATGGGCCAGTACGACCGCAGCAACGGCGGCGACATCTACCTCGTGGAAGATGAAGCGGATGTCGAGAAGCTGGACGTTCGCGATCCCAGCCGGCTGGCCTACGTCACCCAGACCACCTTGTCCATGGACGACACCGCTCGGGTGATCGATGCCCTGCGTGCCCGTTTCCCCGAGATTCAGGGGCCGCGCAAGGACGACATCTGCTACGCTACTCAGAACCGCCAGGACGCGGTGAAACAACTCGCCAGCGATTGCGACCTGATGCTGGTCGTCGGCTCCCCAAATAGCTCCAACTCCAACCGCCTGCGCGAACTCGCCGAACGCATGGGCACCCCCGCCTACCTGATCGACGATGCCGCCCAGATCGACCCCGACTGGCTCAAAGGGCGCAACGCCGTCGGCGTCACCGCCGGCGCCTCCGCCCCGGAAGTGCTGGTGCACGACGTCATCCAAAAACTCCAGGACCTGGGCTGTGAAGCGCCTGAGGAAGTCCCGGGGCGTGAAGAGAATATTGTGTTCTCCATGCCGAAGGAGTTGCGGATTGACGCAGTTGAAATCGGCTGAATAGGTGGAATTCTGTAGCAGCACGTTGTGTGCGTTCGGTCACAGTTTCCGCCTGATGTAACCGGTCGTCGACTCGGAGAAGCCGCTCGTCGATCTCGACTCGCAACCTTACTTTTCTGTCATTAAATTCAACCTAGGAAAGATTCAACTTACCTGGGTGATCGATGCGGAAAAATAGAGGATTCACACTGGTCGAATTGTTGGTGACTTTGGCTGTCCTGGCTATTGTCATCTCTATCGCTGCGCCGTCATTTTCGAACATGACAGCGAACAACCGAATCACTTCAACGACTAATACGCTTGTTGGGATGCTTAACCTTGCGCGGGCTGAAGCGGTCAAACGGGCTCGTGTCGTGCAAGTGTCGCCCGTCACCGGCACCAACTGGTCAACTGGCGCTGTCGTGTGGGAAGACCTGAATGGAGATGGAACGCGCCAGGCGGGCGAAATTATTCGAACGGATCCCCTCGCAAGTGGTGGCGTCACCATTAGTGCATCAGCTGCCATCCGTTTTACCGGAGGCGGCCTGTCTTCAACCAATCCTCAAATTGACATCTGTGATGATCGATCGGGAGAGACCGGCCGTCGCGTCTCGATTTCAACAGGTGGCCGCGTGAGATCGGAGGCGTTGACATGTTCATAAGTAAAGCGCGTTTCGGAAAGCAGCGAGGCTTTACGATGATTGAAGTGCTTGTCGCGCTCATAATCCTCGCCATCGGGCTGCTGGGTGTCGCCGGTGTTCAAGGACTCTCTCTCAAGCAAACCACCAATACCGCGACACGAAGCATGGTGACTATGCACGCGTATCAGTTGTCCGAAATGATGCGGGCCGAATCTGGATCCTTCGCTTCATTTGCAAAAAACAAGAGTGCGGACTGTTCCGGTTGCTCCACAGTTTTGACAAATTGGCATGATGACGTGGTTCGAGATGTGCCCACGGCCCAGACCGAAGTTTCTGTCACGACGAATCCCAATGAAACGGAGGCCGACATAACCATCTATTGGACGGAAAGGGATCTTGGCAATGATGCTGTTGCCCAAAGCTATACATTAAGAACGAGGTTGCGCTGATGAAAGCCAAGTTTTACTGCCAGCAGGGGTTGTCGCTGGTTGAACTAATGGTGGCGATAACTCTGGGTTTGATTATTACTGCTGGCCTGGTCCAGATCTTTTCAGGCAACCGTCAGAGTTTTCAGCTTGCCGAGGCTAACTCGAGAGTCCAGGAATCAGGCCGGATTACATCGGAATTTATGAGTCGTGCGGTTCGAAATGCGGATTACTGGGGTTGCATACCGCGGGGGAATGTAGCGAACAAACTCGACAATACGGATTCAGACTACGCCGCAAACGCTGATCTTTACGATTTCTCCGATGGCTTCATGGCGGCGCAATCGGATGGAACTCTGGGTGTCTCTGGAACGGACATTATCACGGTGCGCGGCGTTGGCGGCGCCGGGGATGTGGTTATCGACGAAGAAATGCCCAACTCATCAGCCAATCTCAAAGTCAACACGGTCAATGGCATCAGTGAGGGCGATATCCTCCTTATCAGCGACTGTATAGCAGGGGATATCTTCCAGGTTACCGGCACACAGACCGGAGCAGAGCCGGGTATCAATCATAATACTGGGAATTCGGTTTCTCCCGGGAATGGCAAGCCTCGGGATGGGGTTGACGTAGTAGTCAACAATAATTGTCCGGGCAATGCCTCGAACTGTCTGTCCAAGCAGTATAACGAAAGCGCGCAGATCTTCCGCCCATACTATCAGCGTTACTACATTGATGTTGCCAATGGACAGCGGTCGCTTTTCCGGGTGTCTGGAAACGGTGCTACAGATGAGATCATGGATGGCGTCTGGGATATGCAAGTGCGCGTGGGGACGGACCCGGGGTTGAGTACCGGAGCTGTCAGTAACTGGATTGATGTTAACTCACCGACTGCACTGTCAGCGGCGGCCGCGGAAAACGTTGTCGCCGTTCAGATTTCCTTGCTGGTTCGCTCACCGGAAAACAATGTCGCCGATGCTCCGATGGAGCTTTGTTATCCGGGGTGGAGTGATTGTTCTACCGGGCCCAACTATAAAGTGAGTGATGAGATCTCCTCGGATTCTCGTCAGCTGTATCGGGTATATACAACGACGGCGACCATCAGGAACCGCATCGACAAGGTGGAGCAGAATGAGCCGTAAAATGAAACAAATTTCGCCGCTGGAATCGCAGCGCGGTGCCGTGTTGCTCACTAGCCTGTTGATTTTGCTGATTCTGAGTTTGCTGGCCATTTCAAGCATGCAGAGCACTACCATGCAGGAACGAATGGTGCTTGCACAGAAAGAGGGATACCAGGCGATGGAGGGCGCTGAACTCGCTTTGCGGGAGGCCGAAAACGCGATAGATGGCCTGGCTTCGCCTGCCAATATTGGCACTCTTGAGGGCTTCTACGATACGGGCACGGCACCGCGTGGCGATAATGTGTTCGCCAGTGGCAACTGGAGTAGCGATACGAACTCCGTTGCGGTTTCCATACCGACGGAAGATGGCAACCCCATTTATTCGGAATCACCTCGATACATGGTCGAGTACATCGGTGACGCACAGGTTGCAGTTGGCACAGAGAGTAGTGATATCAATATGTCGGGTTATACCCATGAAACCGGTGCCAGTACGGCAAAAGCGTTTCGGATTGTTGCGCGCGGAACAGGGGCGACCGGACAAAGTGAACGGATTCTTGAAGAATACTATCGGCGCGAATTTTAACGCGTGTTTGGAGGAAGTGACATGAAGTTTTATAGCCGTATTGCGCATGTCCTTGCGGGCTTTCTGATCGGTTTACCAGCCATGGGATACAGTGCTGTTCCCATCTCAAGCACGCCACTTTTTCTGAGCGGGTCTGCGAAGCCGAATATTCTGTTCGCGGTCGATGACTCGGGGAGTATGGATTTTGAAACGGTAACGGATTACGACACGGGGGGGCACGCCTACCTGTTTAACTCAGGGGGAGCGAGCAACAACAACTATGATGGCGGCTGGCTCACCAATACTGGCAGTAACGGTCAAGTGCCTTTTGTAAGACGTTACTATTTTCTGCGATCGTCAGACTACAACGCGGCCTATTACAACCCTGACTCAACCTACCAGCCTTGGCCTGATGGTACTAGCAACCAATTTTCTGATTCTGATCCGACATCGGCTCCGTATGAGCCGACTAACTCTGGCAGCAAGACGCTGAATCTAACTCAGAATACCACTGACCAGAATGGGAATACGTTTTACCCAGCCACCTACTTTTCTAAGACAACCTCAGGCGGAGTGAAGGAAACCCGATGGGTCTGCTCAAGCGGTTATGAATATTGGGGGCCATACAATGGAAGGCAATATTGTTACAGCCAGAAGCAGAACAATTTTCAACAGACAACGACGACAGAAGAGGTCGTAACATCCTGTGGCGACCTCACTTACAGCGATTACAACAGTTGGTACAACAATCCAAATGATATTGAGTTTACCGGGGATGTGGATGCGTTGGCTCCCGATGGTGGTTGCCTGGTAGAGCACAAGATCCAGTCTGGCACTGGTGATATGCAGAATTTTGCCAATTGGTTTTCTTACTATCGGCGTTTACACCAGGCAACACGGGGTTCCATTGCAGAGGCGCTCAGCGGCTTGGCTGGTGTAAACCTCGGCATGTTCTGGATTCACAACCAGCGCCAGGTGAGCATGTATGACATTGATTCTGAAAAGGGCGATTTCCTGGACGACAGCTACGAGCACTTTGGATCGAGCTGGTCCGGGGGCGGTACCCCGTTGAGGGGAACGCTCAAGCATGCAGGCAATCAGTTCAGCAACAACTCCAATCTGATTACTGCTGAATGCCAAAAGAACTACACTTTGCTGTTTACTGACGGGTTCAACAATGCCTCTATCAGCGGCATTGGTAATGCCGACGAAGATAAGGGCGCGCCCTACGAGGACGATGCATCCAACACTCTGGCTGACGTGGCCATGAAATACTACGACACTCGCCTGAGAAGCGGCACGTACGACGCTGGAAAAGTCAGGTTGGGTGAAGGGTGTTATAAAAAGGAAGGAGACCCCGGATACAGCAGCACCGAGAACATCCCGGTTGAGTCGACGGATCCGAGCTACGATCCTTCCGCCGACTGCAATGCCGATCTCCATATGAATACCTATACTGTGGGATTTGGCAACAAAGGCGAGAACTTCGCCGGTCTGGCTTACAACAAGGTTGCCGATGCCTACACTTCGCCGCCCGACTGGTCTGAAGTGAATTCGACAAGTTGGGATGGTGATCAGGTCGATGATCTCTACCACGCGGCGGTGAATGGCCGAGGTGAATTTTATAACGCGACGGATGTTGATCAACTGCGTTCGGCTATGTCGAAAGCGCTTCGCGACATCATTAAAACGACCGGTGCTGCAACCAACGTTACGTTTAACACGGCGACTCTGGAAGAGGGCAGTAACGTTTACACCGCCTCGTTCAACTCGGGCGATTGGACTGGTTCTGTCGCTGCTCGGGCGCTGAATGCGGTCACGGGTAGCATTGGATCTGTTGTTTGGGACGCGGCAGACACCCTCAATAGCAAAGATCCGGACAGTCGGTTTATCGTCACGAATAACGGCGGGGGCGTTCTGTTCAATTGGGATAACCTCTCGGCAACCCAGAAAGATGACCTGAATGGTTCTGAGGGAACGGATGCGGCCGGTCAGAAGCGGCTGGCATATATTCGTGGCGATGATGCCAATGAAGGAACGCTGTACCGTGAGCGCTCAACAATTCTTGGCGATGTAGTCAATTCATCTCCAGTCTATGTTGGCCAACCGGCAAGCAGTTGGCCGGACCGAGACCCGTTTGGTGCCACCAGTGATCGATACTCGAGTTTCCGAATGGCTCAGCAGGATCGGACGCCTGTTGTCTATGCAGGTGCCAACGACGGCATGCTGCATGGATTCAAAGCCGAAGATGGCGATGAAGTGGTGGGCTATATCCCGGCCAGCGTCTATTCAAATGCGGATACTGCAGGGCTGCATTACCTGACCAATCCAGAGTATCGCCACCGTTTCTATACGGATTTGTCCCCGACCGTAGCGGACATATTCATTGATCCGGCTGGTGGTAGTGCTGACACCTGGATGACGACATTGATTGGCGGTCTGCGCGGTGGTGGCCGAGGCATTTTTGCTCTGAATGTGACAGATCCCGGCGCATTTACGAATGCTGATGAAGACGCAGCCAAGCTATTGATGTGGGAGTTTACGTCTGACGATGATTCTCGCCTGGGCTATGTCACGGAGCCGCCTCTTGTTGCCCTCGTGAAGTGGGGTAATAACGATTACCGTTGGAGCGCCCTGCTGCCCAATGGCTACGGCACGGGGCAGACAGGGTTGTTTGTTCTGGACATTGAAGCCGGACTTGATGGCTGGGATAACGGGGACTATGTATACATTCCGCTTGATTCCTCGGGCTCCGGCCTTTCACCCCTCCGTGCTGTGGATTACAAGGACACCAACGGTGATAGTGCGAGTGACGGCATTGTAGATCGGATCTATGCCGGGGATCCCGACGGGCAGCTATGGGCGATCGACATGACGGGGGCTTCCAATCAGTGGGGGAGCGCCTACAAGCAAGGCAGCACGCCGCAGCCGATGTTTATTGCCAAGGATAGTAGTGGTAACACGCAGCCTATAACGGCGGCTCCGACAGCGGGACGCAATTTCTATAACACGAATGGTTCAGCGCCTAACCTGATGGTCTTTGTCGGAACAGGCCGATACTTATCGGAAACGGATCCAAGTAGCACTGCCGATCAATCCTTCTACGGTATCTGGGACAAAGGTGAAAAAGTGGATCGTTCAGATCTCACGTCTCGATCTATAACACTAGGATCTAATTCCGGGCAGGATACCCGCACCGTCAGCGGCAGTGGCATCGACTGGACTGACAGTGATACATACGGTTGGTATTTCGACTTGCCGGAAGAAGGTGAACGTGTGATCAGTGACGTACTGTTGCGTGGTCAATATGTTCTGTTCAATACGATTACACCGACTGAAAGTGTGTGCCAGAGCGGCGGGACAAGCTGGATCATGGTCGTGAAATTTGATGGCACAACCCCGGACAAGGCTGTTCTTGACGTTGATAACGATGGAGACGTCGATGGTGACGATGCGATAGTCGCCGGTGTACGCAACGGGGCGCTGATTTTCAATATGAACGTCTTGAGCGAAAACCTTTACAGTCAGAGAAGTGACGGTCAGGTCGACAAGAAGAGTACCGATCTTCTGGATGGTAAGTCGCTAGGACGTTCAGGCTGGCGTGAGATTTATCAGGAGTAATGCAGTATGAAGATTGATCATGAAGGGCTGATCGCTGGCGGGAGGCCAAGTCGTTCACCAGGCTTTACACTGATCGAGTTGATGATCGTGGTGGCGATCATTGGAATCATTGCAGCAATAGCCTATCCCAGTTATTTGGATCAGGTTGAGTCAACACGCCGATCCGATGCGCAAGGAGCGCTCAGCTCGTTTGCCAACGCCATGGAGCGTTATTACACCCAGAACGGTACCTACATTGGTGCCGATGGTGGGACGAGTGCCATCACTACGACGCTGACGGCGCCGGCTGCGGCGGTGTTCCCTAGCCAATCTCCGATTGATGGCGGTACGCCGTACTACAACCTGAGAATCTACAACTTGTCGGCAAACTCTTACGATTTGAGAGCGGTGCCCATTAATGCTCAGGCGGGGGATGGTTTCCTACAATTGTCATCGACCGGACAGAGAGGTTGGGATCGGGATGATGGGGGCTCTCTGTCCGGCTCTGAGCAAACCTGGAGCAAGTAATGCTTGAGAAACTAGCTCGGGCAGGACAAATTGGCACCTGAGCTAGTTTCGATGACGCCATCATGGTCGTTATCGGCTTGATCACGATAGCGGCCTCCCATATTCATTGCAGCATAGGCCATGAAATCGACGAATTCGGTTTGGTGACATATCAGCAAGCCGCCGAGTGTTCCGTGAGAAAGTCCGCTTGCCGTAAACTGAAAATAACCTTTACTTGCCGGGCGAACGGTAATATGAAATTCGTCCGGGATGTCGAAAACGCGCTCGATGCGCCCCTCATCGGGCTCCCTGTCATTATCGCTGTCGATAAAGATGCTGATCGTCCCATGCCAGTCGTTGGTGCATTTCCCTGAGCCAGGCTCTAGCGGGCATAGTGTGGTGATTGAATTACTTTGAAGTGCCAAGCTTCGCGCATAATTGAAGCTGTTGTGAAGCCTATTCAAAAACGTGGCATTACGGTGGCGGTCATAAATGCTGCCGAATCCGTTAATCGCATACGTGACACTAATGGCCGCTACGGCCAACGTCACGAGCAACTCAATCAGAGTAAAGCCAGTTCGCAGAAGCGCCTGGTTTTCCATAACAACTCCTTGTCATTAAATGGCTTCCTGCCATTTGTTTTTCAAACTTCGTGGGCCATTCCTCAGAGAACAGTCTCGCGATTCGGAAGCTGCGTCTAGGAAGTCGAGCTTCTATTCCATCCCCAACTTCTTCAACTTATACCGCAGCGCCCTGAAACTGATCCCCAATTTCTTGGCGGCGGCCGTCTTGTTCCAGCGCGTGGCTTCGAGTGCCTTTTCAATGGCCCGCCGCTCAATGGATTCCAAATAATTCTCTAAATCCAGCTCTCCATCGTCCGGTAACTCCACCGTTGCGCCGGGTGCGACGTCTGAATCGGGCTCTAATCGGCTAATGGTGACTGGACTGTGTCCCATGTGCAGGTCGTCCGCATCGATCTGATCGAGGTCGCACAGTGTAAAGGCCCTTTCCAGGACGTTTTCCAACTCTCGCACGTTGCCGGGGAAATCATATTGCTTGAGTTTATCCAGTGCAGCCGGGGTCAGAGAAGCTGGATCACACTCGTAGTCCCGGGCCAGGCGGGTCAGGATGTGCTGGGCCAGCAGTTCGATGTCGTCCGGGCGCTCGCGTAACGGCGGGACTTTCAGCTCGATCACGTTGATGCGGTAGAACAGGTCCTGGCGGAAGTCGCCTTCCTGCACGAGGGTGGGCAGATCCCGATGAGTCGCGCTGAGGATTCGGATATCGACCGGAAATTCGCGGGATTCTCCGACAGGACGCACGGCTTTTTCCTGAATCGCCCGCAACAGCTTGACCTGCATGTTCAGCGGTAGGTCCGCTACCTCATCGAGGAACAGGGTGCCGCCGTCGGCGGAACGGAACAGGCCAGCCTTGTTGTCGGTCGCGCCGGTAAAGCTGCCTTTCTTGTGGCCAAAAAACTCGCTTTCCATCAGCTCGGAGGGAATGGCGCCACAGTTCACCGCGATAAACGGGCCTTCCTGCCTCGGACCCTGCATGTGAATCATCCGCGCGACCAGTTCCTTACCGCTGCCGGATTCGCCACTGATGAAGACCGGAGCCTGACTGCGAGCCAGCTTACGGGTCTGGTTGCGCAGACGGCGGATGCCTTCGGACTGGCCCAGTAGCAGGCCGGGATCGTCCTCTCCCGTTCGTTCGGCTTCGGGTTTGGAGAGCTTCAGGGCGCTGTTCACCAGTTCGCGCAAGCGGGGCAGTTCGACGGGCTTGGAGACGAAATCGAAGGCGCCGGCCTTGAGGGCTTCGATGGCGGTGTCCATGCTGCCGTAGGCGGTGATCACGGCCACCGGCGTTTGCGGGCAAACCTGCTGAATCCACTGGACCAGCTCAATCCCGTTGCCGTCCGGCAGGTTCATGTCCGTCAGGCACAATTGCGGTGGATCGGATTCCAGTATCGCCTTGGCCGTGGTGACATCGGCGGCCGTCCGGACCTGGATGTCCATGCGCATGAGCGTGATTTCCAGCAGCTCCCGGATGTCCGGTTCGTCGTCGATGATCAGCGCTGTCGGTGTGGTCATTGCACCGTCTCGTCCTGTTGTTAGTGGTTCGTCGTTGTTGGCCGTTTCGGAGATCGTTCTAGATCAGCCGCCCGTGATGGGCAAAGGTGATCCGGAAGCAGCTCCCCGGCCGGCCGTTGTCGAGTAAGGCCAGGTGGGCCTGGTTGGCTTCGCACAGCTCCCGCGCCAGATAAAGTCCCAGGCCGGTGCCGCTCTGATCGGTGGTGTAGAACGGCTCAAAAATGTGTTCGCGTTGCTCGCTGCTGATTCCGGCTCCCTGATCCTGAATGTCGATATAGCTACGTTCGCCATCCCCGGTGACGCCCACACAAATTTTCAGTGTTGCCTTGCCGGTTTGGGCCTTGCTGTAGCGCAAGCCGTTATCGCACAGGTTGACCAGCACCTGGGCCATCTGGCTTTTGTCGAAGCGGGCCGGTGGCGCCTGGTCGGGAAGGTCGAGCGTGATGGTCGGTGTGTTGCCGTCCATCCCATTGCTTGCGCCGTGTTGGTAGTCCTCGACAAATTCCTGCAGCCAACTGTCGATCTGGACCAGTTCGATGTCCGCCTGGCGGCGTCGGGACAGGTCCAGTACGTTCTCGATAATACCGTTGACCCGTTTGGAATGCCGCTGAATGATGTCGACCATTTTACGATCAGCGGCATCGCAGTTGGGTGATTCATTCAGCAATTGTGCCGCGTGACTGATGGCGCCGAGCGGGTTGCGGATCTCATGGGCGATACCGGCCGTCAGCCGCCCGAGTGACGCCAGCTTCATTTGCTGCGCCTGGAGCGTCACTTTACTCATGTCCTCGATGAATATCAGGATGTGATCGCCCCGTTCCTGATGAAGCCGGGTAAAGTTGGCCTGCAGCATGGGGGTAATGGGCGTTGCCTGGAATGGCTCGGTTCGGGTTCCGGGCGAGTTCACCCACTGGTTCAATCGTTGTCTCAGAGGCGGCGGCAGCAATCCCATATCGTCGTTCCCGGGGCGGTCGCCAAACAGCAGTTCATGGGCAGCGGCGTTAGCCAGACGAACCAGCCCGAAACGGTCGGTAACGATAATGCCGGTCCGCATCCGCTGGATGATCTGCTGGTTGATCTGCTCCAGTTCATGCAGGCTCTGGGCGCGGGAGCTGGCGAGTTGTTCGCTGCGGATCATGCGTCGGGTGATGCTCTGGAGCAGGAAGGCCGCTGCGAAATAGAGAATGCCCAGTGAACCGGCCCGGACGATCTCGTCGGCATTGGTCTCAAAGGTGAGGGAGGACCAGGTGGCAACGCCGAGGGAGCCGATGGTGGCGAGGGCGGCATAGAACAGGCCAACCCGGCTCGGGGTCAGGATGTTGCCGGCGGCGACGGTGACAATGATCAGGTTGGCCAGGCCGCTGGTCATGCCGGCGCTGAACAGCAGCAGTGCATGCAGGGCGATGATGTCGATCAGGATCGACAGGGTGATGTGGCGTTGATTGGGTTTGGCACCGGCGAAGAGCATGATTGCCGTGAAGACGTTCAGCGCCAGGTAGGCCAGCACGCAGATCTGGTAGAACTCCGGCGCCCGGAATTTGGTGTCCAGGGTGCCTGGATCGACAAACAGCAGGCCGGCCAGGATCAGACTGATGACCAGTCGATAGTGGTTATAGATGCGGAGCAGGCGTGGGCGCTGGCTTTCCTGGAACGGCAAGGTGTCGCGGGCTGATGTAACGCTGTCCGGAGTCATGGCAGGCGATCGAAAAATCCTGTTTCCTGTCGAAGGGATAAAACGTTGGCAGGTATAATAGCGGTTTAAACCCGCTTGTGGACAGGAGAAAGGCATGATTTCCGGCCAGACAGAGGCATCCCCCGGCCAACGACTGACAGTAACCATGGCCCAGGTGGATTGCCTGGTTGGCGACATCCCCGGAAACGCCGATAAGATTCTGGCGTCGGCCCGAAAGGCGGTGGACGAGCAGGGGGCTGATATCGTCGTTTTTCCGGAGCTGGCGCTGACCGGCTATCCACCGGAAGACCTGCTGCTGCGCCCCAGTCTCGATGGTCGCGTCGAAGAGGCGCTGGATCGACTGGCGGCCGAGAAATTACCCGCCGCCCTGGTGGTGGGCACGCCGGTGCGCCGTGCTGGCCTGCTTTACAATGCCGCGGTGGTCATTGAACAGGGCGAGCATCGGGCCGCTTACCTCAAGCAACAGCTGCCGAATTATCAGGTGTTTGATGAAAAGCGGTATTTTGCGGCCGGCACGGAGCCCTGTGTCACCCTGATTCAGGGGGTGCCTGTCGGGATCACCGTCTGTGAGGACATCTGGATGGATGGCCCCGTCGAGCAGGCGGCGGCAGCCGGTGCCAAGCTGATCCTCAACCTGAACGCTTCCCCTTATGACCTGGACAAGCAGGCGCGCCGCAAGGCTTTGCTGGAGCGGCGTGCCCGGGAAAACGGCGTGTCCGTGGTGTACGTCAATCTGGTAGGCGGCCAGGATGAGCTGGTTTTTGATGGTGGCTCCATGGTCGTCGATCACTCCGGTGAGCTGGCCGTTGAGGTACCGCAGTTTGCCGAGGGACTGTTTCCCGTCGAATTCATCGTGGATCGACACTGCCACCCTGTCTCGCAGGCACCGATTCCCGAGCCGTCGCTGGAGCAGAATGTTTACAACGCCCTGGTGCTGGGTGTTCGTGATTACGTCAACAAGAACGGTTTTGCGTCCGTTGTGCTGGGGCTTTCCGGCGGTATTGATTCGGCGGTGACGCTGGCGGTTGCCGTCGATGCCCTGGGTCCGGAGCGGGTGCGGGCCGTGATGATGCCGTTCCGCTATACCTCCGGTATCAGTCTGGAGGATGCCGAGGCCGAAGCCACCGCGCTGGGTGTGCAGTACGACGTCTTCTCCATCGAGCCGATGTACGATGCCTTCATGGCCGCGTTGGCGACGCCATTTGAAGGCACGAAGCCGGATACCACCGAGGAAAACCTCCAGGCCCGGTTGCGTGGTGTACTGCTGATGTCCCTGTCCAACAAGTTCCGCTCGCTGGTGCTGACCACTGGCAACAAGAGTGAAATGGCCGTGGGGTATTCCACCTTGTATGGCGATATGGCCGGCGGCTTTGATGTCCTCAAGGACGTGCCGAAAACGCTGGTGTACCGCATCGCCAATTACCGCAACACGTTGGGCGCCGTTATCCCCGAGCGGGTGATCACCCGGCCGCCGTCAGCGGAACTGGCGCCAGACCAGAAAGACGAGGACAACCTGCCGGGCTACGATACCCTCGACCAGATTCTGCACCAGTACATCGAGCGGGATATGAGCGCCGAGGCGATCATCGCCCAGGGCTTTGAACGCGCGGATGTGGAGCGCGTGGTCCGGTTGGTGGACATCAACGAGTACAAGCGGCGCCAGGCGCCCATCGGAGTGCGGATTACGGAGCGGGGCTTCGGAAAGGACCGGCGCTATCCCATCACCAACGGGTGGAAGCTGGGCAAATAGCGCCGGGGGGCAGGGCGACGGGTTACTCGTCGCCCATCAGGCCAAAGGTGACGACACTGCTCAGCGAGCGATCTTCTGTCTTGATGGTGCTGGGCTGATACTTCATGTTCTTGTCGAACGCATCGCTGTTGGGGTAGTTGATCGCCAGCAGGGCCGTCGCGTCGTCGGCCGCTTTCTTCAGGTCGAGGAAGCGGTAGGTGTCAATCAGGATCTTCAAGGAATCCTCGACCGCCGGCGTGTTGGGGAAATTCTCCAGAACGTAGCGGGCCCGGTTGTTGGCCGCAATGTAGGCCTGGCGCTTGATGTAGTAGCGCGCGGCGTGCAGTTCCAGTTTGGCCAGGCGGTTGCGGATCGCCACCATGCGCTGGCGGGCGTCGGCGGCATAGTCGCTGTTGGGGTAGCGGCTCAGCAGTTCGGAGAAGTCACGGAAAGCCTGGCGTTGTTCCCCGGGATCCCGCTCGGAAATGTCGATCGGGAAGAACTTGCCGGCGAGGCTGATATCCAGGTTGTAGGACGCCAGGCCACGCATATAGAGGGCGTAGTCTGCGTGTTCGCTCTGCGGGTTGAGCCGCAGGAACCGATCCGCGGCGGAGCGTGCACCTTCCAGGTCGAGATTCTGGTAGCGGGCGTAGATCAGGTCCAGTTGCGCCTGTTCGGCGTAGCGGCCGAAGGGGTAGTAGGTTTCCAGGGACTCGAGATTGCGTTCGGCCTCGTTGAAATTGCCCCCGTTCATGGCCGAGCGGGCCTGCTCGTAGTAGGTCTTTTCCGGCAGGACTTCTTCCGGTTTGGATGCACAGCCGGCGATCATCGCGAGGATGGCCGACAACAGCAGCAAGCGAACACCTGATCTCATGCCTGATTCCCGTATAATGAAAAGCGTTCGACATTGTAACGGCCCTATACCACCTTGTGCAGGGGCCTGACATGCTTTACAAAAAATTTAGGGGATTGAATGTCCGCGGAAGACCGTATAAGCGGTGAATTTGAAGTGCCGGCCGAGCTGAGTGACCGTCGCCTGGATCAGGCGGTGGCGGAATTGATGCCCGAGCATTCCCGGTCCCGTATCCAGGGCTGGATCAAAGCCGGCGACCTGACCGTCAATGGGCAGGCCCGCAAGCCGCGTGACAAGGTCATGCTGGGCGACGTCATCGCCGTCAATGCGGAGCCGGAAGTCCAGGTGACCTGGGAAGCGGAATCCATCGACCTGGACATCATCTACGAAGACGAGCATATCCTCGTGATCAACAAACCGGCCGGACTGGTGGTCCATCCCGCCGCGGGTCACGCTGCCGGCACGCTCGTCAACGCGCTCCTGCACCATGCGCCGGAAGTCGACAAGCTGCCCCGGGCCGGCATTGTCCATCGGCTGGACAAGGACACCAGTGGCCTGATGGTGGTTGCCCGCAGCCTGATTGCCCACACTTCGCTGGTGGATCAGCTGCAGACTCGCACCATGGGACGGGAATACGATGCCGTCATGGTGGGCACGATTACCGGCGGCGGTGCGGTGGATGCCCCCATCGGCCGGCACCCCACCCAGCGCAAGAAGATGGCGGTCGTCTCCGACGGCAAACCGGCGGTGACCCATTACCGGCTCGTCGAGCGATTCCCCGCCCACACACACGTGCGCTGCAAGTTGGAAAGCGGGCGGACCCACCAGATCCGGGTGCACATGGCTCATATCCGTCACGCCCTGGTCGGCGATCCGGTCTATGGCGGTCGGATGCAATTGCCGAAGGGCTGTACGCCGGAACTCAAGGAGGTGCTGCGCCAGTTCCAGCGTCAGGCGCTGCATGCCCGAAAGCTGACCCTGGTCCATCCCGCCACGGATGAGGAAATGAGCTGGGAAGCGCCGTTGCCCGCCGATATGGCTGAGCTTCTGGACGCCTTGCGCGCCCACGCCAACGCGCAGGAACAAGGATGACGCTGCCGCTGATCGTGCCGGCGTGGCCATTGCCGGACAATGTCCGGGCGGCGGTGACGACACGCGTCGGCGGTATCAGCGAGCCGCCTTATGACTCCCTGAACCTGGGCGATCACGTTGGTGACGCCGCCGCGGCGGTCACCGCCAACCGATCCCGGGTGGCGGATTCCCTGGGGCTCCGACCGGAGTCGATCGGCTGGGTTCGGCAGGTCCATGGCACGGACGTGGCAGCCTTGCCTGGTGATGCCGGTGGCGAAGCCGACGCCTCCTGGACGCGCGATCCAGGCGTGGCCTGTGCCATTTTGACGGCGGACTGCCTGCCGGTCCTGTTCTGCGCCGACGACGGTTCTCAGGTCGCGGCGGCTCATGCCGGCTGGCGTGGCCTGGCCTCAGGTGTGCTGGAGGCGACGCTGTCCACGTTCCGGAGCGTCGATGAAGTGAGTGTCTGGCTTGGCCCGGCCATCGGTCCGGATGCTTTTGAAGTGGGTGGCGAGGTTTTTCAGGCTTTCGTGGAGCACGATGCCAACGTGGCGTCTGCCTTTCGCAATTCTCCCGAACGGCCCGGTCATTACCTCGCCGATCTCTACACGCTGGCTCGCCTCCGGCTGTGTCAGGCCGGCATCCAGGCTGCACGAATCCATGGCGGCGGCTTCTGCACGTTCCGTGATCGTGAACGCTTCTACTCCTACCGGCGCGATGGCCAGACCGGTCGCATGGCCAGCTTGATCTGGCGTGTATGACGCCAGAGTGGTCAGGCACCTGCGGTAAATTTGATCCAGCGCAATCGTCTACTTGATTTCCCTAACGACCGCTTGAAGTCCCCTCCGACGCCCCTACATTTAAAACAAATCACAACGCCAGAGACGGATTGAACGTCTCCGACAGCGGCGTTTTCTATCCGGAATCGAGGAAACAACATGCGAATCGACAAACTGACCAGTCGACTCCAGACCGCACTGGCCGAAGCGCAGTCCATTGCGGTGGGTAAGGACAACAACTTTATCGAGCCACTCCATCTGATGCAGGCATTGCTGGATCAGGACGGCAGTTCTATCAAACCCCTGCTGAAGCAGGTCGGGGCGGACCCGGCGCGCTTGCGCCAGTCCGTGGCCCGGGAAATCGAAAACCTGCCGGAGGTCAAAGGTTCGGCCGGCGATGTGGCCATGTCCAATGACCTGGGGCGCCTGTTCAACATTGCGGACAAACTGGCACAGCAGCGTAAGGATCAATTCATTTCCAGCGAGCTGGTCCTGCTGGCGGCGCTGGAAGATCGCGGCACGCTGGGTCGCGTCCTGCGCGAGCACAATGTGGATCGAAAGGCGCTGGAGCAGGCGATCGACGAAGTCCGCGGTGGCGAATCGGTGGACGACGCCTCGGCCGAAGAGAATCGTCAGGCCCTGTCCAAGTACACGATTGACCTGACCGAGCGCGCGGCTGAAGGCAAGCTGGATCCGGTGATCGGCCGGGACGACGAAATCCGCCGCACCATCCAGGTCCTGCAGCGCCGGCGCAAGAATAATCCGGTGCTGATCGGTGAGCCCGGCGTGGGTAAAACGGCGATTGTCGAAGGTCTGGCTCAGCGGATCGTGAATGGCGAGGTGCCTGACGGTCTCAAGGATAAAAAGGTCCTGTCACTGGATATGGGCTCGCTGATTGCGGGCGCCAAGTTCCGCGGGGAGTTCGAGGAACGTCTCAAGGCGGTGCTCAATGAACTGTCCAAACAGGAAGGCCAGATCATCCTGTTTATCGATGAGATCCACACCATGGTCGGAGCCGGCAAGGCCGAAGGCTCCATGGACGCGGGCAACATGCTCAAGCCGGCGTTGGCGCGAGGCGAACTGCACTGTGTGGGCGCCACGACCCTGGATGAGTACCGTGAAAACATCGAGAAGGATGCGGCCCTCGAGCGTCGATTCCAGAAAGTGCTGGTGTCCGAGCCATCCGAGGAAGACACCATCGCCATCCTGCGCGGCCTGAAAGAACGCTACGAAGTGCATCACGGCGTTGAGGTCACCGACGGCGCGATCATCGCGGCGGCCAAACTGTCGCACCGGTACATCACCGATCGTCAGCTGCCGGATAAGGCGATTGACCTGGTCGATGAAGCGGCCAGCCAGATCCGCATGGAGATGGACTCCAAGCCGGAGGCGCTGGATCGTCTGGAACGCCGGCTGATCCAGCTCAAGATTGAGCGCGAGGCCCTCAAGAAGGAAACCGATGCCGCGTCCAAGAAGCGTCTTGAAGAGCTCAAGAATGTGATTGGCAACGTCGAGCGCGAGTATGCCGACCTTGAGGAGGTCTGGAATACGGAAAAGGCTGCGCTGCATGGTTCCCAAAAGATCAAGAGCCAGCTGGAACAGGCCCGGATTGATCTGGAAAACGCCCGTCGTGCCGGCGACCTGGGCAAAATGTCCGAGCTGCAGTACGGCACCATTCCGGAACTCGAACGCCAGTTGGATATGGCCAGTCAGGCCGAGATGATGGAAATGAAGCTGCTGCGCAACCGGGTCACGGACGAAGAGATCGCCGAAGTCGTGTCCAAGTGGACCGGGATTCCCGTGTCCAAGATGCTCGAGGGTGAGCGCGACAAGCTGATGCGCATGGAAGAGGCGCTGCACGAGCGGGTGATTGGGCAGGACGAAGCGGTCGAGGCCGTGGCCAATGCCGTGCGGCGGTCCCGTGCCGGCCTGTCCGATCCCAACCGGCCCAACGGCTCGTTCCTGTTCCTCGGGCCGACGGGCGTGGGCAAGACCGAGCTGTGCAAGTCGCTGGCCTCATTCCTGTTCGACACGGAGGAGGCGATGGTGCGGATCGACATGTCCGAGTTCATGGAGAAGCACTCCGTGGCGCGGTTGATTGGCGCGCCTCCCGGCTATGTGGGTTATGAGGAAGGAGGTTACCTGACCGAAGCGGTCCGTCGCCGGCCCTATTCTGTCCTGTTGCTCGATGAGGTGGAAAAGGCGCACCCGGACGTGTTCAACATCCTGCTGCAGGTGCTGGAGGATGGTCGGCTGACCGACGGCCAGGGGCGCACGGTCGATTTCCGCAACACGGTGATCGTAATGACGTCAAACCTCGGTTCGGACCTGATCCAGACCATGGCCGGCAAGGACGACTACAACGCCATGAAGGACGCGGTGATGGAGGTAGTCGGCACCCATTTTCGTCCGGAATTCATCAACCGGGTGGACGAAGTGGTGGTGTTCCATCCGCTGGCGCGCAACCAGATCGAAGGGATCGCGCGGATTCAGATTGGTTCGTTGAGTCGTCGTTTGCGGGATCAGGACATGACGCTGGAGTTGTCCGATGCCGCGATGGATCGGATCAGCGAAGTGGGGTACGACCCGGTGTATGGCGCGCGTCCTTTGAAGCGGGCCATCCAGCGGTTGATCGAAAACCCGTTGGCTCAGCGCCTGCTGAAGGGTGACTTTGCGCCGGGCGACACCATTGTGGCGGACATCGACGGCGATCAGTTGGGGTTTAGTCGTAAAGCCGCCTGATCAAGGAACGGTTATCCATTAACCTAACGAAAAAGGGGCCTCTTGAGGCCCCTTTTTATTGGTTCATCGCGGATTAGCGGGAAAAGAAAAGGAAGACGGCGGTAAAACGGGTTAAGTTTGCTTTCGCCAAAAACCAAACAAAAACCCATTCACCGCCGTCGTTATGAATGCTAATCCTCTTGCCTTG